>MELE01000138.1:5688-10346 GCA_001768615.1 Acidobacteria bacterium RIFCSPLOWO2_12_FULL_67_14b
GGTGGCTTCAACGGTGGTTTTCCGGCCTCGAATGGCAGGAACCCCCGTGAGGAACCCCCGTGAGGAACCCCGTGTGGAACCCCCGTGAGGAACCCTCGTACAATGTCCCATCGGCACCGAGCTCCTCGTCATCTTCTTCCTCATCCTCGCCAACGGCGTCTTCGCCATGTCGGAGATCGCGGTGGTGGCGGCCCGCAAGGTGCGGCTGAAGCAGCGCGCCGAGGACGGCGACGAGCGCGCCAAGTCCGCGCTCGCACTGGCGCACGATCCCAACCAGTTCCTGGCGACCGTCCAGGTCGGGATCACGATGGTGGGCGTGCTCGCCGGCGCCTACGGCGGCGTCACCATCGCCGGGCAACTGGCCGTGCCCATCGCGCAGGTCGCCGTGCTCGCGCCCTATGCCGACGGGATCGCGCTCGGCGTGGTGGTCGCGGCGATCACCTATCTGTCGCTGATCATCGGCGAGCTGGTGCCCAAGCGCATCGGGCTCAACAACCCCGAGACGATCGCGTCGTGGGTGGCGCGGCCCATGCTGTGGCTGTCGCGCGTCGGCGGCCCGGTCGTCGCGCTGCTGACCGCGTCGACCAACCTCGTGCTGCGCGTCTTCGGCATCAAGGGCCACGCCGAGCCGAACCTGACCGAGGACGAGATCAAGGCGCTCATCAGCCAGGGCGCCGAGACCGGCGCCGTCGGCGCCGCCGAAGAGAACATCGTGCAGCGCGTGTTCCAGCTCGGCGATCAGCGCGTCGCCGCGATCATGACGCCGCGGCCCGACATCGAATGGATCGACGTCGATGCCAACGCCGACGAGCTGCGCGAGTTCCTCGCCTCGCACGCGCACACCCAGTTCGTCGTCTGCCACGGCGGCCTCGACAACGTGCTCGGCATCGTGCGCTCGGCCGACCTGCTGCCGCTGGCGTTCAAGGGCGTGGCCATCGAGCTCCGCACCGTGACGCGTGAGGCCCTGTTCGTGCCCGACTCGATGCCCGCCGTCCAGCTGCTCGAATCGTTCCGCGCCTCGCACAAACACGTCGCCCTCGTCATGGACGAATACGGCGCGGTCGAAGGCCTCGTCACCGTCACCGACCTGCTTACGGCGATTGTCGGCGACCTGCCCGCGGATGCCGCCGAAGCCGTGGGCGCCTTCGTGGCCCGCCCCGACGGATCGTGGCTGGTCGACGGCTCGGCGCCAATCGAGGAAGTCGCCACGCGCTTCGCGATCGACCAGCTGCCGGAAGACGAAGCGGGCGCGTACCACACCATCGGCGGCTTCGTGATGGCCCGCCTCGGCCGGGTGCCGAAGACGGCGGATCAGTTCGAGTGGGGTGGCCTCCGCTTCGAGGTGATCGACATGGACGGCCGGCGGATCGATAAGGTGCTCGTGGCCAAGACCGGGCTCCGGGAACCGGGCTCCGCGGGCCGGTCAGCAACGAACTCCCAGGGATAACGACATGCGCCTGATCCTCGCCGGCATCCTTCTGGCCAGCGCAATCGCCACGCAGACGCCCGCGTCCACGCAGACGATGCGTGTGGACTACTTCCACACGGGCAACACCAAGCAGGAGCTCTTCAGCCTGGATGAAGTCGTCGTCGAACCTGCCGCCTGGCCGGGACCGGCGAATCAGGCTGATGACATTCTGCGTTATGGCGCGTACGGGTTCGACGTCCGGGACGCGGCCTCGAAGCGGTTGGTCTTCTCGCGCGGGTTCGGATCGATCTACGACGAGTGGGTCACGACCGAGGAAGCCGCCTCGATGACGCGGACGTTTCACGAGTCGGTTCGCTTCCCGGTGCCGCCGGCGCCGGTCACCCTGTCGATCCGCAAGCGCGGCGCCGGCAACACCTGGCGTGAGGTGTGGACGGTCGGCGTCGACCCGAAGAATATGTTCGTCAACACCGCGGTCCCCGATCCGGCGCCGGGCCCGGTGATCGAGTTGATGAAGAACGGCGATTCCGCCACCAAGGTCGATCTCCTGTTGCTCGGTGACGGCTACACAGCCGCCGAGCGCGGGAAGTCCGAGGGGGATGCGAAGAAGCTGGTCGACGTGCTGTTCGCGACGTCGCCGTTCAAGGAACGCCGGTCGGATTTCAACGTCTGGGGCCTCGTGCCCGCATCCCGCGAGTCGGGCATCTCGCGGCCGTCGCTCGGCATCCACCGCTCGAATCCGGTCGGCAGCACCTACGATGCCTTCGGCTCGGAACGTTACGTCCTCGCCTTCGACAACAAGGCCTTCCGCCGCCTCGCCTCGTTCGCTCCGTACGATGTGGTCGAGATCGTCGTCAACGGCCGCACCTACGGCGGCGGCGGCATCTACGGCCTCTACAGCACGGTGGCTGCCGACAACGCGTTTGCGCCGTACGTGTTCGTCCACGAGTTCGGCCACCACTTCGCCGCGCTGGCCGACGAGTACTACACGTCGCCGGTCGCGTACCTGCCGTCGACGACGCGGGAAGAGCCATGGGAGCCGAACGTGACGGCGCTGCTCGACCCGAAGACGCTCAAGTGGCGTGACCTGGTGAAGCCTGGAACCCCGTTGCCGACCAGGTGGGAGAAGGAAACCTACGAGAACGCCTCGCGCGAATCACAGGCGCGCCGCGCGCAGTTGAGGAAAGAGGCGAGGCCTGAATCCGAGATGGAGGCGCTGTTCGAGGAAGAGCGCAAGCGCGATGAGGCGATGTTCACCAAGTACCGCGGCCTCGTCGGCGCGTATGAGGGGGCGAAGTACGAGGCGAAGGGTTATTACCGTCCGGAAGCCAACTGCATCATGTTCACGCGAACCAACTTTTTTTGCGAGGTCTGCAAGAGAGCTCTCCACCAAGTGATCGATACGTACACCAAGCCCTGACGTCGGGCGCCTGGTGCGGCATCGATTACGATGCCGCTTGCAGGTGGCATAATGTATGGTATACATAGGGCATGACGAAGACCACGGTGTACCTTCCGGCTGAACTCAAGCGCGCCTTGCGCCGGGTCGCCGGCCAGCGGCGGTGCAGCGAGGCGGCGCTGCTTCGTGAAGCGGTGTCGCGGCTCACGGGCGAAGCCGAGGCGCCGGCTCCGACGCTGCCGCTGTTCCGCGCGACCGGACCGTCGATTGCCGAGGACATCGACCGCGCATTGGCAGGCTTCGGCGTCAGGTGATCGTCCTGGACACTGGCGGGCTCTACGCCGCGCTTGACGCCAACGAAGCGCTGCACGGCCGGGCGGTCGCGGCACTGGTCGCGTCAACGCCGCCACGCCTCGTCTCCCCCTTTGTGCTCGCGGAGCTGGACTACTTGATTGGAAGTCGAGTTGGCCACCAGGCGCAGATGTCCCTCATCGACGAGGTCACGCGCGGAGCGTACCAGCTCGAGCTGTTCTCGCCCGAGGATCTCGGCCACGCCAAGCGAATCATGGAGCGGTACGCCGATCTTCGGATTGGACTGGCGGACGCGTCGGTCGTCGTTCTCGCCGACCGCCACCGAACGGTCGAGCTCTTGTGCACGGACGAGCGCCACTTCCGAGCTCTCCGGGGCCAGCGCGGCAGGCCGTTTCGACTGCGCCCTCTCGACGCCTGACTTGGTCGGAAAGACGGCGGCAATCTCCTTGAGGCTGAACCCCTTGAGCAGGAGCAGGCCGACTTCATGCGCCGCCGCTCGGCGTCTCGCCCGCGACTATGCAGGAACGACGACGTACTCGGCAAAGGACGTGGACGCGGGAACCGGCTGCTTGTCCTCGATGAGGCCATCCACGTGCAACTGGATCGCCTCGTACATCCGCCGCTCGGTCTCCTCACGCGTCGCGCCAGTCGCGACACAACCTGGCAAATCCGGCGAATACGCGGAGAAGTTGCGGCCGGCCGTCTCGATGACGATCAGAAATCGATGCATGATTACTCCTTGAGCCCCGCCTGTTTCACGATGCTGTTGCAGGTGCCCGGCGCCAGGTCGTCAGACGGGTGCCCGGCAATGGTGACCCGTCCGGGCTTTGTCGGATGCTTAAACTGACGGTGGCTACCCTTGGTCGTCACTTCCCGCCAGCCTCGGCCTCGATGAGTTTGATGGCCTCACGAACCTTGGGCACAGCGCCTATCTTATCGTGACGACGCCGCGCCGGATCCCACTTGTGACCCTGGCCCCTTGCGCCGAGCAATCCCGGCCGCGCACCCGCCTTGCGCATGTAATTCACAGGTGCTCGGGCCGTATCGCGTCCTCGAAAAGCTTGGCGAAGGCGGAATGGGTGGCCCCGGGAAGTGCCTCTTGTCGTCAACGTTCGCCATCGGAACGTGTCTGAACGAAAGGGTTGGCGTCCCCGACGGGACCTGCACGAGTTGTATGTTGGCTGAAAAAGGCAGCCTAAGGCGTGAACGGTGCCGGAGCCTTAAGGCGAGCACGCGAATCAGCCCGCCGAATCGAGACCGTTAAGCATCAGACGTTACGGATGAAACGTGACTTTCCGCCCTTCGTTACCACATCTCCGCAGTGGCAATGCGGCGGTCTGGGCCATGAACGTGTAGCTTCACGACGTGTAAGCCGCAGTTGCGAACGCTTTCGCGTGCCAGCGCCTCGCCACGACCATTCGTCCCACATCGCTAGCATCACTAATAGCTTCTGTTCTGTGAGCACGCCGGAATCCATCGTGCGGCGGTCTACGACCAACTCCAAGGCCTCTGTGCTTGCGT
>MELE01000139.1:0-1255 GCA_001768615.1 Acidobacteria bacterium RIFCSPLOWO2_12_FULL_67_14b
ACGTGATCACCAAGAGCGGGGGCAACACCTTCAGAGGGACCGCCGGGTACGCGTACCAGCCGCTCCGCTGGGTCAGCGACAACACGCACCACAAAACCGTGTTCGCCCTCAGCGGGCCGCTCGCCACCTATTCGACCTGCCCGAACAAGGAATGCACGTCAACAGGCGGCACGCCGGTGCAGGCCGATATCGGTCAGTTCGACGGCTCGTTCGGCGGGCCGATCGTGAAGGACCGCGCCTGGTTCTTCGGCTCGTTCCGCAAGTCAGCCGTCGAGACCCAGATCAGCCGGAACTCGAAGCAGGTGAACGACATCAGGAGCTACTATCCCAGCGCCGAGTTGTTCCCGCAGCAGATCAAGGGCTACCAGCCCTACGTCAAGGTCACCTCGCGTCTCGGATCCGGCCACGAGTTGTCGGCGTTCTTCCAGCGCGACCGCACCCACGGCCAGAGCAACTGGAATTACTTCTTCGATCCCATCAACGTGTATTCGAATGGCGGCAACGTCTACAGCGCCAAGGTCACGTCGGCATGGAGCAACAGGCTGACGACCACGTTTTCGGCCGGCTACAACAACAAGAGCGGCAACGACAACGACACTTACAGCGCGTTTGGGTTCGACGCACAGGGACCGAACATCGCCATCTACGACGGTACCCGGTTATCGAGCGGCCTGATCACGGGCAACGCCCTCATCCTGGAGGGCGGGAACAACCAGTCCCGGACCTTCGTGCCTGCGTCGCTGTATCTGCTTCGCGGCGACGCGACGTACTACAAGGACGGCTGGATCGGCTCCCACGAGTTGGGAACCGGGTTCTTCCTCGAGCCGCAGAACATCTACGATCAGCGAACCGATTACACCAACGACGGGTTCGTCCGGGAGGCCCGGACGGTGGTAGACCCCACCAATCCGTCGAGGGGAACCGTGCCGTTCCGCCGTGACTACCGCAGCCCCACCAGCCTGCAGACCCGGCAGGCCCGCGACCGCAACTACGCGTTCTACCTGCAGGACAGCTGGAAGCCGGACGCACGCCTGACGGCGAACCTGGGGATGCGGTTCGACTACGTCAAGCGCGTGGACGAAGTGAGGGGCATCACGCGGCAGAAGTCCTGGACGGTGCAGCCGCGTGTGGGAGCGACCTACCTTCTGACGCAGGATGCCAAGAACATTCTGCGCGCCAGTTACTCCCGTCTGGGCGAGCAGGTGATGGGCCGGGACGGGGTCACTATTTTCGGCGCGGACGACACCACGTCGCT
>MELE01000139.1:1422-20250 GCA_001768615.1 Acidobacteria bacterium RIFCSPLOWO2_12_FULL_67_14b
AACAGATCGCGCCCGGTCTGCATCAGCCGTACATCGACGAGTTCATCGTCGGATTCCGGCGGCAGTTCGGCCGGCAGTTTGGTCTGGATGTGGGCTATATCAACCGCGCCTACAAAGACATGTGGGCGACCATCGATATCAACGGCATCTATCCCAGCGGACCTGGCCAGCCGTTCCTCGGTTTTGGCAAGGTCGACCCGAACCAGGGGATCGTCTCACAGCAGACGAACAACACGTGGAGCCAGCTCAAGTACCAGGCCGTTGAAGTGACCATGACGAAGAACATGTCGCAGGGGTTCCAGCTGATCGCGGGCGTCAACCGGCAGTGGCACAAGATCGACGGCACGTGGAACCCGACCGACCCGGCCGGGTTCGTGCAGCCGAACCACTTCGCCAACAACGCCAACCTCTACATGCCGCGTGGCAACAACGACGGCAACTCGCTGCCGGACACGGGCAACGCCCTGAGCTACGGCCCGACGTGGATGAAGTACCGCGGGAACTTTGGCGGTGTCTGGCAGGCTCCTTGGGGCATCAACGTGGCCGGCAACCTCACGGTGCAGGCGGGCCCCTGGTCGGGATCGCCGTTGTACCAGTTGTCCGCCACCGATCCCGACGTCGTCAAGTACGGGCCGGCGACGTTCACGCTCGCGAACGGATCCACGGCCCCCAACCCGCTGAGGACGCGCAACCGGTATGTGTTCAGCAACCGCGGGGAAGGTCAGGTTCAGGCGCCGACGATCACGACGGCCGGCTTGAAGGTCGGCAAGGTCCTGAAGTACCAGCGCTACCAGCTCGAGGTGGCGGGGAACCTCTACAACGTGCTCAACGGTGGTAACTACACGCAATACAGCTACAACAGTGCGTACCAGAGTTGGAGCTCGAATTTCCTGCTGATGGTCAATCAGCAGCCGGCTCGCGCGTTCCAGTTGACGCTGGTCAGCCGGTTCTAGGGTTTCGCGGCCAACTCGATAGCGAAGTTGCGGCCGGGGTCTCGTGGCCCCGGCCGCTCTTCTTTCCCAGCTTACGGTGTGCCGCCCTCCGCGATGACCGCGTGCACCTGGGTACCGATGCCCTCAATCGCGCACTTGGCCGTGTCGCCCGCGCGCATCCACCGCGGCTCGGCGCGCTCGATGTTGGTGCCCGCGGGGCTGCCGCCCGAGATCACGTCGCCCGGCGCCAGCGTCAGGATGTTCGACGCGTAGTGCAGCAGCTCGAAGATGTTGTGACTCATGCGGCTCGTGTTCGAGTCCTGCATCACTTGATCGTTCAGCGTGAACGTATGCCGGATGTTCGTCGGATCCTTCACGAACTCCTTTGGCACGATGAAGGGCCCGAGCGGCCCGAACGTGTCGTGGTTCTTCCCCACAAGCCAGTCGGACCCCCCCATCTTCCGGTCGCCGCGCCCGCCGCGATCGGACACGTCGATCTGCACGGTGTAGCCGAAGATGTAGTCGGCCGCATTGGCGATCGGGACGTACTTGGCCGGCTTGCCGATGACGACGTCGAACTCGCACTCGAAGTCGATGTTGGTGCGGCCACGCGGCATCACGATGGGGTCGTTGGCACCGATCACCACGGTCGGCGATTTCTGAAAGAGGTAAGGATTGTCGCGCGTGTCGCCCGGCTTGCGCTCCCAGATGCCCGGTGCCGAGACGGCCGGCGACGCCGGAGCGGCGGCCGCCCCCGCTCGTTGTTGCTGCGCGGCGATCCCAGCGGTGTGCTCGACGTAATTGCCGCCGGCATTCAAGATGACTGACGGGCGCACGGGCGGCAGGATCTTCAGCGTCTCGAGCGCGTAGGCGTAGGCCGGCGCGGCCTTCGCCGAGGACACGTCCTTGGCAATCGCTGCCAGACGCGCTTTCCACTCGGCGTCGTATCGGATGATCAGCGCCTTCATGTCGCTTGCCGGCGCCAGTGTGGCCGCCGACGCGTTGCGCGTCTCAAACGCCGCGTTCGCCTGCGCGATATCGACGACCTGGGTGTCGCCGAGCACAAGACCCACGAAGGCCTGACCGCTCCGCTCGAAGGTTCCGACTTTGAAGGGCACCGGCGTACCGCCGGACTGTGCGTCCGTTCCCGAACCGCAGCCCGCCACACCGAAAGCGAGTGCGACGGCGACCACGGCGCCTTCGAGAGTTGCTCGTGTCATCACATCCTCCAAGGGTTCACAAGGTATTAGAGAAACGGCGCGGCGCGCTTCAACAACTCGTCCAGGCCCGGTTCTTGTGGATTGCGCGGCGTGCCCGGGTGGATGACGGCGACCTGGCAGCTCTCCGCGGCTTCCACCAGTTGCGCGTAGGTACCAGCGGTGACGTCGGCGATGTACGCCTGCTTGTTGTTGTTGTACGCGAACATCTTGCCGTTGATCGTCGTGCACTCGTTGCAGGTCGAGCAGCGTACCGTCTCGATGTAGGCCTCGCCCGGCGATCGGTCCGGTTCCTGTGGTGCAGGTGTGCCCATCACCACCGCCCCAGCCGCCGCCGCGGTCGGCGCGGGCGGCGCGTGCGCCTCCGCCTCCGGCTGCGCGTGTTCTTCCCACGCGCGCCGTTCGCGCGCGAGCAGCGCCTCCGCGTGCGAGTTGTGGATCCCGCCGAGCTCCTGCAGGCTGTGCCACATCTCGCGGCAGCGGCGCGCCTCCCTGATCAACCGTTCGTCGACGATCACCTTGTGCAGCGTGTTGTGGTCATCGACCATCAGCAGGCTGGGGACCGTGTCGGGCAGCCCCTTGCGCTCGCGCGAGAGCGATTCGTCCACCGGGACCAGGTTGCCGTTCCACTGCGCCCGCGGCACCCTGGCCAGATGCCGGGCGTAGCGGCGGTCGCTGGCGACGAAATCGACCACCGTAAAGGCCAGCTCCTCCGACACTCTTTGGTGCTGTTCGTCCTCGTAGGCGAAACCCTGGATCGGCCAGTCGAGATCACGCTGGGGGTTGGCTTCGAGGCAGAACCGCGCCGCCCAATTCGTGCCTGCCGCCGGGTCGTAGGCAAACGCCGGGAACGCGCGCGATTCCATCGCCGCCGCCGCTACCAGGTACGGCGGCAGGCCGGACGCCGCTCCGCTCGCGCCCGAGAACACGCTGAACAGGGCCGGCCCGCGGTAGGTCAGCCCGCCAAGCAGGTGCTCGCGGAACCGGTACAGGTTCGAGCTGCTCGACTGGAGCACGTAGACGTCGCTCAGGCCAATCGTCATGCTGGCGATCTGCCGATTGCGCATACCGGCGGTGAGGGCGCCTTGTCCGTCCGGCGACTCTTCGAGGATGTCGTCGATCTGCAGCAGGATCTTGATCGGCAAACCGGAAGAGAGGATCTCCATGAGGCGCGCGTGCTCGGCGGCCGGCAGTTGTCCGGCGTTGACGCAGACGAGATAGCCGGGAAACGCGGCCAGGTCCTGCGGGTCGAGCCCGTTCGCGCCGAACTGCTCGAACAGGGCGTCGTGCCGCAGCTCGCTGTATTGCCCGTCGATCTCGAGCTCGGCGACGGCGATGGCCCTGGCCAGATCGACGAGCGCGGGCAGGCGTCCGCGGAACGCCTCGAGCGCGTCGCCGCAGCTGTTGAAGATGAACGTGTAGGCGTCAGGTGACGCAAAGAACCGCTGCGCCGTGAGCACCGCGAGCAGGTGGCGGATGCGCTGCCGGCGCGCCTCGGGGAACGCGTCCGTGCGCGCGGTCGTGGCGAGCACGTGCGACATCGCGTCGAAGTCGAAGGCGTCGCCGAACCCGGTCCCGACCGAGGCCTTCAGGTGCGACGCATCGCGGCCGGCCTTCGAGCGTTCGAAGTCGGCCCTGAGAATGTCCGACAGCTTCAGCACCAGCCGATCGAGATGCCGGCGAAACGCCGCGGCCTTCTTCGCCTGCACGGCGCTCCAGGCATGACGCAGCAGGCGCGCCGGCAGGGCCGCGTCGCAATCGGCCACCTCGCCGTCAACCGTGATCGCGGTGCGAACGCGCCGCAGGCTGTCACCAAAGGAAGGCTCCGCGCCGGATTCCAGCCGGCTCGCGGCCTCGTCCCAGAGCGCCGACAGCAGTCCGGTGGCGCCATTCGAGACGCGCGCACGAATCTCGCGTTCGATGCGCAGGCCGTGCTGGCGGACGCGCTCGCCGTGGACGTCCCCCGTGGTGGCCGCCAGCGCCTCGTCCATGAGGCCGGAGAGCGACTGCACCAGCGGACCATCCGGACGATTGGCGACGAGCACCAGCGGGAAGTCGTAGCGCAGCCCGGCAAGCTCGCGATATCCGGACAGCACCGCCGGCCGAAGACCCAGTCCCTCGACCGCCTCGAGATGATCGGTTGGCCGGCTGCCCGTCAGAAAGAAGGCCACGTGCGCTTGAGATGCCGCGTCCATCGCCATGCCTATGCGTGCGATTCGCGCGGCCACACGGTGTGCTTGTCCAGTTCGGCGTTGAGCCCCGCCCTGGTCACGTCGGCGGTCCGGAGCTTGTCGGAACCGATGAGGTCCTCGTAGCACGGCACCTCGGGATTGCGATACAGGATCCCGACCGGCACGACCTGGGTGTTCGACGCGATCTCCCGCGCCCGGTTGATGTCCGACGGGTCATGCTCCAACTGGTTCGTGTAGACCTTGACCGACCCCGCGCCCGGCAGCAGTCCGTTTCGGTGATGGAGCAGTTGCACCCTGCCGGGATCGTGCAGCCAGGGATCGAGCAACTTCGGCATCCACTCCGGACAGCGTTGGACGATGCGCACGAACGAGAGGCCCTTGTGGTGATACGCGGCCTTCACAATGTCGTACAGCAGCTCCGGCGCCCAATCCACCGCCTGCGCGACAAACGATACGTTCTGCACGCCGAGCGTGACCGTCAGCGGATTCAAGGCCTCGAGGTAACTGCCACGCGGCGTGGTGTTGGTCCTGGTGCCGACCGGCGAGGTGGGCGACGCCTGCTTCTTCGTCAAGCCGTAGATCTGATTGTCGTGCAGGAACACCGTGAGGTTCATGTTGTAGCGGATGGCGTGGATCCAGTGCGCCGCCCCGATGCTGCAGCAGTCGCCGTCGCCGGTGTTGACGAACACGGTCAGGTCCGGCCGCGCCATCTTGACGCCTTCGGCGATCGGCAGCGCGCGCCCGTGGATGCCGTGGAAGCCGTAGGTCCTCATGTAATGGGGAAACCGGCTCGAGCAGCCGATCCCCGATACGAACACGGTCTTCTCCGGCCGCAACCCCTCGTCGCGGCATAGCCGCTGGACCGCGGCGAGAATGGCGTTGTCGCCGCAGCCGGTGCACCAGCGCGGCACACCGCTCTGATAGTCCTCGAGCTCGAAGCGCTCGTCGCACATCTGCAGCAGGCATTCGGTCGCGGACATCGGGCTCATGACGTGGCTACCTTTCCGGACACTCGCTCGAGCTTCCTGCTGATGACGCGGCGGATGGCGCTCGGCCTGATCGGCTGGCCCCTGACCTCGCTGAAGCAATCGACGTCCACCAGGTAGCGCGCACGCAGCAGCATGGCCAGCGCCGAATAGCGGCGGTTGGGGTCGTCGATGATCGCGCTCTCGGGGTCGTCGCTCCAGTTGCTTTCGACGGTCATCACCTGCTCGAAGCCCTGCATGATCTCCTTGATCCCCGGGGGCAAGGGCTGCAGGAACCGCAGGTGCGTGGATGACACCCGGTGGCCCTCGACGCGCATCGCGTCGACCGCCTCCTCGATGGCGCCCTTGGTGCTGCCCCAGCCAATCACGAGCAGGTCGCCGGTTGCGTCGCCATGCACCGGGGGCGCCGCCAGCGTCTTCTGCAGCGCCGCCAGCTTCAGGCTGCGTGCACGCAGGCCCTGCTCGTTGCTGTCGGCGTCGTAGGCGACGTGGCTGTCGCGGTCGTGCGCGAGCCCGGTCAGCGTGTGCATCCCGCCGGGCTGCCCCGGGACGAAGCGGTGGGCGAGGCCGGTGGTGGCGTCCCAGTCGTAAGGCCGCGCCCGCTCCGGCACTGCGCTCTGGTCCACGGGCGGCGCCATCCAGCTTTCGCTGAACACCGGCCGCGGGAAGGGCTGCTGCGAGGTGGCCAGCGTCGCGTCGGACAAGACGACGACGACCATGTTGAAGGTCTCGGCAATCCGACGCGCCGTAATGATGGAGTAGAAGCAGTCCTCGATGGTGGCCGGCGCCATGACCACCTTCGGCGCGTCGCCATGGCTGCCGAAGATCGCCGTCATCAGGTCGCCCTGCTCCGTCTTGGTCGGCTGCCCGGTGCTCGGCCCGCCGCGCTGGACGTTGACCACCACCAGCGGGATCTCGCCCATCACGGCCAGCCCGATCCCCTCCTGCTTGAGCGAGAATCCCGGGCCGGACGTGATCGTCACCGCGCACTTGCCCGCGTATGACGCGCCGATGGCGAAAGCACAGGCCGCAATCTCGTCCTCCGCCTGGTGGACGATGCCTCCGACTTGTTCGAACACGTCCGACAGGTAATGCGAGGCCGAGGTCGCAGGCGTGATCGGGTACATCGCGCAGATCTCCATCCCTGAGGCGAGCACCCCCAACGCCAGCGCCGTGTTGCCGTTGACGACGATCTGCGGCTCGGTGGAGCCGATTGCCGGAATGCCGTAGCAGAAGTCGAGGTTGGCGGCCGCCCACCGGTGGCCGGCCTCGAGCAGCCTGAGGTTCGCCTCGACAACGTGCTGGTCCTTCTTGCCGAACGTCTGCACGACCTGATCCGCGGCGAGCTTCAGATCCAGGCTGTAGATCCCGCACAGCATGCCCAGCGCGAACATGTTCTTGCCGCGCCGCCCATCCGCGACCAGCGCGCGGCATTCCTGTTCCATCGGGATCTCGTGCACCCGGTAGCCCGCGGCCACGAGCCGATCGTAGGTCTCGACGTAGGCCGCGGCGATCGTCGGGTCGGCGTGGCCGCGCCACATGTTCTCGAGCAGGATGATGCAGTTGGACTTGAGCTCCTTCGCCCGCACGCGCCCGAGCAGCACCTGCTCGTTGAAGGCCACCACGAGGTCGGTCTCGTCGCCGCCGTTGGTCACCGGCCCCGAGCCGATGCGGATGCGGACGCCGCTGCCGCCGGCCACGCTGCGCGCCGGCGGCCGGATCTCGGCCGGGATGATCTCCGTGGTCCAGACGCCGTAGCCCATCTGCGCCGCGATCGAGCCCAGCGACTGGCCGCATTTCTGCGCGCCCTCGCCCGAATCGCTGATGATCTCGACGATGTGTTCGCTGAGCGTGGTCACGGCTACTCCCGCCTTCTGCCTTCGGCCTTCAGCCTTCAGCCTTCAGCTATCAGCTATCAGCTATCAGCTTTCAGCGCGACGCGCACGCGGGCGAAATTGCGTTCCCGCAGGTCGATTCCGAACAACGTGCCGGCATCGTCACGGTCCGCGTCCCGATAGGGACGCCAGGGATCGCGGATGCCGAGGTACGCCTTCAGGCTGCGCGCGGCCCGGCGGCCGGCGCCCATGGCTTCGATCACCGTCGCCGCGCCGGTGACGATGTCGCCGCCGGCGAACACGCCGGTCACCGAGGTGGCGAGGTCGTCGTCGGTGGCGATATAGCCACGAGTGTTGAGCTTGAGCGATGAGGTCTGGCCCATGATCGGATTGGCATTGGTGCCGATCGCGTAGACAATCAGGTCCGCCTCGAAGTCGAACTCGCTGCCGGCGACCGGAACCGGACGGCGCCGGCCCGAATCGTCCGGCTCGCCAAGCTCCATGCGCACGCATCGCATGCCGCGCACGCCGCCGTGGCCGTCGTCCAGGATCGACACCGGGCTCGTGAGCCAGTGGAACTCGATCCCTTCCTGCTCGGCATGATGCAGTTCCTCGGCCCGGGCCGGCGCCTCCGTGCGCGAGCGGCGGTAGATGCAGTACACCTTCTCCGCCCCAAGCCGGAGCGCCACCCGCATGGCGTCCATCGCCGTATTGCCCGCGCCGACGACGGCGACGCGCCGCCCGATCGGCACGGGCGTGTCGTAGTCGGGGAAGTCCCGGGCGCGCATCAGATTGCAGCGGGTGAGCAGTTCGTTGGCCGAGAGCACGCCGTTCAGCGAATCCCCGG
Organism: Acidobacteria bacterium RIFCSPLOWO2_12_FULL_67_14b; assembly: GCA_001768615.1. GTDB lineage: Bacteria > Acidobacteriota > Vicinamibacteria > Vicinamibacterales > UBA2999 > 12-FULL-67-14b. The sequence goes on from MELE01000139.1 coordinate 9,432, forward strand.
GGATCCCGAGCATCGTCGGATAGCCGGCGCCAACGCCGACGAACACCGCGTGGAAGCCCATCTCATCGATCATCTGCTCGATGGTGAACAGGCGCCCGACCAGCGTGTTGCATTCGAAGGTGACCCCGAGCTTCTTCAGGTTTTCGATCTCGGCGTCGATCACCGCATTGGGGAGCCGGAAATCCGGGATGCCGTATTTCAGCACGCCGCCCGCTTCATGGAAGGCCTCGTAGACGGTGACGTCGCAGCCGGCCTTGGCCATGTCCGCCGCGCACGCCATGCCCGCCGGTCCCGATCCGACGATGCCGACCTTGAACCGGCCCGCTTCGATGTGGGGAATGTTGACCCAGCCTTCCTTGATCGCCGTGTCGCCGACGAACCGCTCGAGCCGTCCAATGGCGACCGCCTCCAGCGATACGCCCACCGTGCAGGCGCCTTCGCACTGGCTCTCCTGGGGACAGACGCGCCCGCAGATTGACGGCAGCAGGTTGGTGTCGGTGAGGACATCGTAGGCGCCGTGCAGGTTTCGTTCGCCGATCTTCTTGATGAACCCGGGGATGTTGATGCCGACCGGGCAGCCGGCGATGCAGGGCTCATCCGGGCAGTACAGGCACCGCTCCGATTCGCGGAGCGCCTCGTCGAGCGTGTAGCCACAGGCCACTTCCTCGAAATTCGCCGCCCGCGCCTTCGGATCCTGCTCGCGCATCGGCGTCCGCGTTTGCGGGATGTTGCGGATCGTTCGCTTCGTCGCCATCTGCCTTCCCCCGCGCCTATCCGCCGAGCGCGTCGTTGAGCTCCGGCAGTTCGAGCAACTCGCTTTGCTCGGCGCTGCCGCGCGCCAGCGCGTCCAGCGCGCTCGGACCGACTTGCCTCGTCATGCGGCAACTCTCCGACCAGCGCTCCTGCGCGGCCTGCTCGACCGTCGTGTAGCGCCGCAGGCGGACCATCAGGTCGTCGAAGTCGACCAGATGGCCGTCGAAGTCCGGTCCATCGACGCAGGCGAACTTCACCTGCCCGCCGACCTTCACCCGGCACCCGCCGCACATCCCGGTGCCGTCGACCATGATCGGGTTGACGCTGACGATGGTCTTGATCTGGTGCGGGCGCGTCGCATCGGCGCACGCCTTCATCATCACCGGCGGGCCGATGGCGACGACCTCGTCGATATCGGCGTGGCGGTCGAGCGCGACCTTGATGCCGTCGGTGATCAGGCCCTTGATCCCCGCCGAGCCGTCGTTGGTGCACAGGATGAGTTCGTCGCAACACGACGCGAACTTGTCGCGCCAGAACACCAGGCTCTTGGTGCGGAACCCGAGGACCGCGATCACGTAGGCGCCGCTGTCCTTGAAGCCCCGCGCCTGCGGAAAGATCGGGGCGACGCCCAGGCCGCCGCCGACGCACACCACCTTCTTGGCCTTGGTGGTCGGGCTGGGAATCCCCATCGGACCGACCATCGCGTGGAGCGACGTCCCGACCCGGCATTCCTGCTGCATCTGCCGGGTGGTCTTGCCGACGGCCTGAATGACCAGCGTCACGGTGCCCTTGTGGCCGTCGAAGTCCGCAATGGTGAGGGGTATCCGCTCGCTGCGGGCGGTGAGCATGACGATGACGAATTGCCCGGGCTTGGCTGCCCGGGCCATCAGCGGATGGCGCACCTCGAGCAGGTAAGTGACGTCAGAGAAATCCTCTCGTGCCACGATCTCGAAGTTGGCCATACCACCCGCCTATGACTCCAGCATACCTCTGCGGGCGATGGGTGAACATCCCGTCTGCAGGAACCGGGTGGGCGCCTACCGAGCGATCAGACCTTTGAACTCAATGCGGATCTGAGGCCCCACTTTCAGCAACCCCAGCATCACCACCGGCGGATCGACGCCGAACTTCGTCATGTCGATGCGCGTGTTCCCCTCAATCTGAATATCCTGGCCGGATGCTTTCAGCGCCACAGGCAAGCTGATTGGTTGGGTTACACCGGTAATCGTCAGCGTGCCTGTCGCCTGGGTCTGCCCGCCCGTCACCTCGTACCGTTCGAGGCGATAAACGATTTCGGAGAACTTGTCGGCCTTCATGGCCTCCAGGAGATGTTGCGTCATCTCGTCGTTGGGGCACTTGAAGGCCTTGACCGAAACCGTCACGGTTGCGGCCTGGACCCCATTCGCAAAGCCCGGCGCCGCCGGCTGGGGCGATCCGGTGCCCGGAGTGACCGCCATGACACCCCTCACCGAACACGTCCACCCGCGAACGGTCGATGTCCCAGACACGGTGAAGTCAACGTTCTGTTGTTGAGCGGCCGCCGACTGCACCTGCACGACCACCAGTCCGGCACAAAGGACGACCGCAAGCCCAGGCATAATTGCCGCTCGTAACGACATTCGAGACACCCTTTTCTTCGCGCCGGCTTCGACGTCAGAGGCCGAAGCCCCCCTTGTTGCTACGCATCATGATCGGCGCACGCCCTTCCATGACGAACTGTGGACCGATTTGATCGAGCGTCGTCGTCCGAGTCTGCCTCATGACCATCGTGAACTCGGCGAGCAGCAGGTCGATGACCTTGTCGACACCTTCCTGACCGAATGCGCCAAGGCCCCAGACGTAGGGTCGACCGATTCCCACCGCATCGGCACCAAGAGCAAGGGCCTTGAAAATATCGGCGCCGCGGCGGACGCCACTGTCGATGAAGACGGGAACCCTGCCCTTCACGCCTGCCACAACCTCCGGTAGGGAATCGATCGTCGAACGGAGGCTGTTCTCGGCGCGGCCGCCGTGGTTGGACACGAAGATGCCGTCCGCGCCGTGCTCAACGGCCAACTCCGCATCCTCACGCGTGACGATGCCCTTCAGGACCACTTTCATGCTGGTGGCATCCTTGAGACGCTTGACGTAGTCCCACGTGTATGGCGGGCGTGGTCCGGGAGGACCGTCCAGTCCGCGACGCATCGGCCTCTGGTAACCCGGCTTGTGGTTGTGGCAGTTCTGGCAAAGCGGCCGGTCGTACCCCTGGCTGCCTTGGGAGCGTCTCGATAGTTCCCGATTGCTGCCGCCCAGCAGGTCGATGGTCCACACCAGAACGGGGCATCCCGCAGCCGCCACTCGGTCGAGCACTCTCTTATTGACGTTCCAGTCGGGTGTAGCGTAAAGCTGGAACCAGTGCGGCTCGCCTCTGGCCGCGGCGATGTCTTCGTACGACTGCGAGCTCTGGTGCGACTGAATCTGCAGGATGCCCCTCGCGCGAGCCGCCCGGGCGGCCCCACTCTCGCCCTGCGTGTGATACGCCTCGAGAGCCGCGACCGGGCAGAGAAACAGCGGCGTTGCCCATCGACGACCGAATAACTGGACCGACGTGTCCAACTTGGTGGTATCTGGCCCCAGCCGCCTGGGGCGAAGCATGAGGCGCTGGAAGCCCTCTCGGTTCGCCACGCGTGTCTCGAGATCGTCGACACCCATATGGAGGTAGGCCCAATGTTCAGGCAGGTTGCCGGCGTGGGCGACCCTCTCGAAATCCCACACGTTGATGGCTTCAGCGGCCGTTTCAATCAGCTGACCCGTGAAGTGCGTATCCAGAGCGCTTGGTGCTTGCATCGTTGCGCCGCCGGTCTGCAGCTCCTGCCTCACCGCCTGCTGCCAGCTGGACGGCAGCGTTGGGTAGGCCAGGGCGAGCAGCGGGCTTCCGGCTAACAGCTTGAAGAAATGTCGCCGACTTGTCAGATGGTCTGACGCGGCCGTGTCCGCTGCTCGACCGGCAGCGGTATCAGGGGGAACCATGTTTGCTCCGTCCTTTCTCTTTCCCGCACCGCGAATGCGGGCGGCCGTTCAACACGGCCGCCCGTTAGTCCGCTGATCGACCCTCGACTGCGCTCAGAAGGCGTAGCGGACGCCCACCTGCGCTTGTCGTGGGAACCCGCCGCCGCCTCGCAGATTCGTCAGCACGAGGAAGGTCGCGGCTGTCCGGCGATCCGACGAGGCTGTCGTCGGATTATCGAAGTTCGCGCGGTTGGCGAGGTTGAAGACGTCGAGAAAGAGTTCCAACGCCCTCTCACCGCCGACCTTGCGACGCCAGCCGGCCCGGAGGTCGACCTGGAAGTAGTCGGGGCCGTGCGCGCCGTTGCGCCCGCCAGCGTACTCCACGTCTTTCAACGCGTTCGTGCCGGTGCCGCTATAGGTACCCGCTGGGAGCGGATCGTTGAGTTCGCCGTTTTGATTGGCGTCGATGCTGCTGTCGTACAGCGTGAACGGCGATCCGCTCATGTATCGCACGGTGGTCGACACGGTCGCCCCTCCGGTCTTTGGAATCTCGGCTCGGGCGCCGATCGACAGGATGTGACGGCGGTCCACGTCGCTCGGTGCCCGCCACTCGTCCAGCTTGAGGTCGGTCAGGACCTGGTACGTGTTCTTGTCAGCCTGGTTGTTGGCCGTGCCGACGCCTTTCGACAAGGAGTACGAAACCCGGCCCGACCAGTTGTTGGCGTACCGCTTCTCGAGCGACAGGTTCAACGCGTTGTAGGTCGATTCTCCCGTGTTCTCCATCACCCAGACCTGCTGGCTATACGGCTCGCCCAGCACGCCAAAGGCATCGACGCGGGTAATCGCGCCGGTGCGGGTGGTGTTCGCCCGGACCATCGGGTTGAGGTTGCGCGCCAGGAACATGTCCTTGTTGGCCATCCGGACATAGTCGACGTGGAGCGCCATCGAGGAGGCCAGCTCCCGCACGTAGCCCACTGTGAGCTGATGCGCGTAGGGGATCTGCCGGTCCGGGGAATCGAAGATCACGGCCCCGGCGTTCTTCACGAGCGCCCCGGGCGGGTACAGCTGGTTGAGCAGCGCGCGGTTGACGACGGGCCCATTGATGAGAAACGGGTCGGTCGGGAGACGTCCGGCGGCCGGACCGGGGTCGGCGCTGTTATTCGGGAAGGTGGCGATGACCGACGACGTGTACTTGCCGAATTCCAACGTGTCGTCGATGGCTCCCAGGATCGTTCGGTTGTAGAAGATCCCGTATCCGCCACGCACGACCGACTTGCCCGCCTCGTCTATCGAATGGGTGAACCCGATTCGGGGCGCGAAGTTGTTGCGGTCGGTCGGAGACTTGCTGCCGCCGCCAAACAGTGGATTGCCGGTCTCGTCGATCGGGATGATCTCGAGGTCGTAGCGCAGCCCGACGCTCAGGGTCGTCCGGTTGCCCATCTTCCACTTGTCCTGGACGAACGCCTCGACCGTGTGATTCTCCATGGTCGCATCGTACTTTCCCGTCCGGATGGTGAGGCGTTCGGGATAGGTTCGCGGGTTGGCCGCGTCGAACGGCAGGTCCGTATTGAAGCGGAACGTGCCATTCATGTTGATCTGCGAGACGCGCCGCAATTTCGTGTAGTTATAGCGGGCCCCGAGTTTCAACTCGTGATCCCCCTTCTTGCCTGGGACGAACCAGGACAGATCATCCTCAATCTGGTAGTTGGAATCCCACGGGCCCTGCGCCTCGGTGCTGGCCTGGCCCAGGAAGCTCAACTGGTCGAGCTGCGGCGGGCAATCGGCCATGTCGGCAAGGTCTTCCTCACCCAAGGCACGGGAGCATTGGTTGCCGTGCCACCAGTGTTCCCACGTCCTCGCCACCCGAAACGTATTGACGCGGGCATTGCCGAGCACGCTCGTCAACGTGCCGACCGCCGTCTGATCGATGTCGGTCTCGTCCGACACCGATTGCAGGGTTTGTCGGGTCCCGACGATGGGGAACTGCGGCGCGCTCTCGCGCAGCCAGCGGACCGCCCACGTGTGATTCCCGCTGATCTGGTGGTCGAAGCGGACGACCGTGTTCCAGCCGGTGCGATCCTCGGCAATCGAGAAATTCAGGTCCGGCCGGTTTTGAAACACGCGCGTCCGGTTCGGGTTGTCCACCTGCCGCTCGAGACTGACGAAGAAGTGCGCCTTGTTCTTGATGATCGGGCCCCCGAGCACGCCCCCCCACTCTTGTTTCTTGGATGTGGGCTTGGTCAGGTTTCGCGTCCTGACGAAGTAATCGGCGGCCGTCAGTTTGGGACTCGCCATGTATCCGAACACCACGCCCTTGAACTGGTTGGTCCCGGCCTTGGTCACCGCGTTGACGATCGCGCCGCCCGCGCGGCCGAACTCAGCGTCGTACATGCTGGTCACCACCTGGAACTCCTGGATCGCCTCGAGCGGGGTGCGCACCTGCGCGCCCGCGCTGGTCCCGAGCGCGTCGTCCGCGTTGTAGCCGCCATCGACCGAGACGTTGTTCCCCTGAGTGGACTGACCGGACGCGACGATGGTGTCGTTGCCCATCTGGTTGGAGGCCGAAAACTGAATGCCCGGCAGGAGGGCGACCACCGAAAAGTAGTTGCGGTTCATCGCCGGAAGCTCGCTCAGTTCCGCGGTGCCGATGTTGCCGCCCACCCTGGAGCTGGTCGTGTCAATCAGCGGCGATTCGCCCGTGACACGAACAGTCTCCTCGAGCCCGCCGACCGCGAGCGACAGGTTGATGGTGAGCGTTTTCCCCACCTGCAGGATGAGGCCGGTCCGATCGGTCGTGCGGAAGCCTGGAAGCTTGGCGACGAGCCGGTACGGCCCTGGAACAAGCTGGGAGAGAAAGAAGGTTCCGGCGGGGCCACTGGTGGCCTCGCGAAACACGCCGGTGGCTTCGTTGGTCGCAACAATCGCGACACCCGGCAGCACCGCACCCTGTTCGTCCGTCACCTTCCCGGCGATCTCCGCCGTGCCTTGTTGGGCAAACAACGGTGGCGCTGCCGCACACAGAAAGAACCCGACCACCCAACTGACGAAGATCCTTCGCATCTACCACCTCCTGGTGCCTTACGAGTGATTAGGAAGGGCCCGACGCTATGAATGCCGCGATTAGACTCCTCGCGGGATTCAGGGATCAACACAATTCTGCGGAAATGGTGCACTGAACGGCACGATCAGCGCGCAAATCAGAACACGTGTTCCGGGCCGCCCTCGTCGGGACTCACCGACAGCAACCCATCGAGCCACCGCTTGAACCAGAAGAAGCGTCAGCACGTCGAAGAAGGTCGACTTGCGATGGGTGGGTTCATCAAGCGAATTCCCAGGTAATGGCCTCCGCCATTATTTCGACGCCACGAACATGATCTCGACGAGCCCGTCGGCGCCGACCAGCCCCGCTTTCACGGTGGCGCGCGCCGGAAAGTCCTTCGCGATCACCGATCGGTAGCCCGTGTTCATCGCCGCGAAGTTCGCGATGTCGGTAACGTAGACGATGCCGTCCACCAGGTCGCCCCAGCCGAACCCACCGGCGGTGAGCGTCCGGCCGACCCGCGCCAGCAGCTCCTTGGTCTGCGCTTCCATGTTGCCCTTGTTGTCGGCGGTGTTGCCGAGCAGGCCCGAAAGGTACAGGCGGTTTCCCACCTTGATGGCGCTGCTGAGCGTCGGGCTCGGCTTGCCGGGCGTGCCATCGGCAGCCGGCGTCGTGATGGCCTGCTTCGGCCTGCGGTTCGCGGTCATCGTGACCTCGACCTGGTAAGTGGGGCCGGGCAGCCCGACGATCACGGTGGCGCGCGCGGGCGGATCCTTCGGGAAGTGTGGCACGTAGGCCTTGTTCATCTCCTGGAACTTCGCGCCGTCGGTGATGTAGACGCGGTTGGCGACGACGTGCTCGAAGCCGAAGCCGGCCGCCTTCAGCAGTTCGCCGGCGTTGCCCATGATCGCGTTCATCTGCGTCGTCATGTCGCCTTCGATCGGCTGGTTGTCCTTGACGCCCCGCGAGACCATGCCGGCGAGGAACAGCGTGTCGCCCGAGCGGATCGCGTAGCTGTAGGGATTGGCGGTGGACCAGCCGGCCGGCGTGATCACGACGCGCTCGCCGCCGGTGGGGATGGCCACCATCGAGATCTCGACGAGGGCGCCGGGCACGACGAAGTCGGAGAGCACGGTGGTGCGGGCAGGCGCGTCCTTCGGCCAGTACTGCCGCCACACCTCAGTCATTCCGGCCACGTCCGAGGCGTTCTTGACGTAGACGTGGACGCTGGCCGCCATCGACAGGCTCGAACCGGCCTTGGCCAGGGTCTGACCGATGCCGTCGAGCACGGCCTTGACCTGGGTCTTGATGTCACCGGTGGCGCTGATCGAGCCCGCCACGTAGATCAGGCCGTCGGCCTTGGTCGCCGCACTGAAGGGCAGGTCGCCGCCCCCTGGAAACACCTGTCGTTGGCCCTGCACGGTCACCCCCAGAAACGCCACGGTCACGAGCACGATTGTGAAGTAGCCTCGCACGTTGTCACCTCTCGCGCGACAATGTATCACTCCTCTTGTTACACTCTCCAGACATGCCGAAATCGGTGTCCTTTCCAAGAATCATACGCAAGCGTTCCAGATTGCACGGTCAAGGCGTTTTCGCGGCGGAATCCATCAACAAGAACAAGCGGATCATCGACTACGCGGGTGAGCTCATCACCAACAGGCAAAGCGAGAAACGCGAGCACCAGTACCTGTCGAAGGGGTGCATCTGGGTCTTCCGCGTGAACCGCAACTGGAGCCGCGACGCCGCCGTCGGCGGCAACGTGGCCCGGTTCATCAACCACTCGTGCAAGCCCAACTGCTGGATCGACGTGGTCGACAAGACGATCTGGGTGCGGGCCGCCCGCAACATCCGCGCCGGTGAAGAGCTGACCTACGACTACAACACCGAGGGCGACAAGAGCATCCGGTGCCAGTGCCGCCCCAACTGCTCGACCAAGCTATGACCTGGCGCCGCAGAGCGGTGGCGCTGTCGGTCGCGGCGTTGGCGGGCGCGCTGCAGGCGCAGTCACAAGGCCTGTCGCCCGAAGCGCCGCCGCGAAGGGCGGCGTTCTTCGTGCGCAGCCTGGACAACCCGCGCGAGCGGCAGGAGGCGCGGCCGGAGATCCTCGACGCGCCGATGTTCCCGGGCTCGATCGCCACAGCGGTGTCGCTGGTGGCCGCGCTCGAGAGCGGCGCGATCCATGCGGATTCGTCGCGCGTGTGCCGGCGCGTCTCGACCGTCGACGGCCACCGCTTCGTCTGCTCCCATCCCAACCTCAAGCGTCCGCTCAGCCCCGCCGAGGCGCTGGCGTACTCGTGCAACGACTTCTTCGTGTCGCTGGCGCCGCGGTTGTCGCGTGAGGCCCTCAATCGCATTCGGGCGGCCGCGGGCCTGGCGCCGGTAAGCACCGCCACGCCGCTGGCCCCCGCCATCGTCGGCCTCGACGGCCCAAAGACGACGCCGCGCGCGCTCATCGATGTGCTGGCGCGGCTCGCCGGCGCGGGTCCCGATCATCATGTGCCGATGAAGACGGGGACCCGCATGGTGTTGCTCGAGGGCCTGCGCGGGGCCGCCGAGTATGGAACGGCATCGGCGCTGAAGGCGCGCGGCATTTCGGCGCTCGCCAAGACCGGCACGGTGACGACGGCGAGCGGCGTCTCGCTCGCCCTCGTGGTCGCATTGACACCGGCCGATCGCCCGACGCGCGCCATCGTCGTGGCGGCGCCGGGCGGCGCGGGTGTGGATGCGGCCTCGATCGCGGCGGACATTCTGACGACCGGCGACCAGGCCCCCAAGCCCTCAAGCCCTCAAGCCCTCGTTTCGTCGATCCGGTTAGGCCGAACGCTGGCGAATGGGAAGACGCGAATTGAGACGCTGTCGCTGGACGACTACATCGCGCAGGTGCTGGCGGGTGAGGGCCAGCCCAAGGCGGCCGATGCCGCGCAGCAGGCGTTGGCGATCACCGCGCGCACGTTCGCGATGGCGAATCGCAACCGCCACCGCCGCGAGGGCTACGACCTGTGCGACACCACCCACTGCCAGGTCGTGCGCCCGCCGACGGCGGTGACGCGCCGCGCGGCGGCGGCCACCTCGGGACGGCTGCTCCTGCACCAGGGGCAGCCGGCCTTGGTGTTCTATTCCGCCTGGTGCGGCGGCCGTTCGGAGCTGGCCTCGCAGGTGTGGCCCGGGGCCATCGACTATCCCTACGAGCCGTCGCTCGAAGACGAGGCGTGCGCGCACGAGCCGCCGTGGACGAGCGAGATCCGCGCGGCCGATCTGGAGCGGGCCCTGCGCGCGGCGGGCCTGCGGGGATCGACGTTGCGTGGCATCCGGATCCTGTCGCGCAATCAATCTTCGCGCGTGGATCGGATCCGGCTCGAGGGCTTCACGCCCGCCGACATGAACGGCCACGAGTTCCGGATGGCCGTGGGCCGCATTGTCGGGTGGCAGTTGCTGAAGAGCACCGCCTTCGAGGTCGAGCGCACGAGCACGGGCTACCAGTTTCGCGGCCGCGGATTCGGGCATGGAGTGGGACTGTGTGTGATCGGCGCGGGCCACCGGGCCACGCGCGGATCGAGCGCGGACGAGATCTTGCGGTTCTACTTCCCCGGTCTGACCATCGGCGCCGCTCGCGTGCCGGCCCTCACGACCGCCGCGCCGGCGACGCCGGCGGCGGTGCCGGCCGCCGCGGACATTGCGCTGGCGCTGCCTGGATCGGAGGAAGGCGAACGATCCGTCGTGCTGGCCTTGATTCGTCAGAGCCGCGACGAGATCGCCCAGGCGACCGGCGCCGCCGCACCGGCGCGGTTGCGCGTGACCGTGCATGCCAACGTGGAGAGCTTCGGACGCGCCACGGGCCAACCCTGGTGGGTGTCGGGCGCCACGGAGGGACCGTCGATCGATCTGCTGCCGATAGCCGTGCTCAGGACCCAGGGACAGTTGGAACGCACGATCCGTCACGAGGTCTCGCACGCGATCCTGGATGCGGCGCTGGCCGATCGCCCGATGTGGGTGCGCGAGGGCGCGGCGGCGTACTTCTCGGCCGCGCGCAGGCCG
>MELE01000139.1:20258-21698 GCA_001768615.1 Acidobacteria bacterium RIFCSPLOWO2_12_FULL_67_14b
CGGTGTCGGCCGGCGCGCAGCGCGAGGCCTACGCGCGGGCGGAGACCTGCTTTGCGCGCGCGATCGCGGACGGCAAGCGCTGGGATCAGGTCCGGTAGGCGGTCAGGTGCTCGGGTGCTCGGGTGCTCGGGTGCTCGGGTGCTCGGGTGCGTGGGTGCTCGGGTGCGTGGGTGCGTGGGTGCCAGGGTGCGTAGCCGCTGGCAGCGCAATTGCTCCTGCAATCCGCATGGGAGTGACAAAGTTCACGGATCTGGCCGCCTGGCAGCGAGCGGATGAATTGCGGCGAATGGTAATCGAAATTACTGCGAGGCCATTGGTTGCGAGAGACTTCAGATTCTGCAATCAATGCAAGGACGCTGCCCGATCGGCGGCTGGCAATATCGCCGAGGGATTCGGGCGGTATCATCACAAGGAGTTTGCGCAGTTCGTGAGGATTGCATTGGGATCGCTGCAAGAGATAAGCGACCAGATGATCGATGCCCGCGAACGTGGCTACATCACCGTCGAGGAGTTCGCCAAAGCCGAACTGCTGATCCGGCGGGCCGTCGCCGCATCAACGGGCCTCGAGCGACATTTGGCATCCACGCAGGCACCCGCACGCAAACGCCCAAGCACCTAATCCCTAAAGGCCTAAAGGCGCTTGAGTTGACGAGCTTTCCGAGCGATCCAATCCAGGGCCGCAGATGACGCCGATGACGCAGATCAAAATGCTGCCGCAGATTGGACGCGGGCAGTAATCCGCGACCGCCGAACCGCTCAAGACACGGCGGCCCGAAACCGGCCCCACCTAAGCACCTAAGCACCCAAGCACCCAAGCACCCAAGCACCCAAGCCCCCTCAACCGAGTTTAACGACAAACCCGGCCCACCGCCCGGCCATCCAGCGCTCGCGCAAACGCCCGCCGTGCGCCTGTACTACGGCTTCCGCAATTGGCAGCTGGAGGCCCGTGCCGCCGCGCGACAGATCGGGCGGACGGTCGGCCACCGTGCCGTGCGCGAGCGTTCGGATCGTGACCGTGACCGACGTCGCAGCGCGTCCCTTGACCAGCCGCAGGTCGATGGTGGCCGCGCCGGCTTGCGCGCGCGCCAGCGTGACGATCAGCGTTTCGAAGACCGGGCGCAGCCGCTTTTCGTCGATGCGCAAGCGCACGTCGACCGGCCCCACCACGTCGAGCTCCACGTCGTGGCTGGCGGGCAGCGTCACGGCCTGCACGGCCTGCGCGAGCAGGGATCGCATCGACATCGTGCGGAGCGTCAGGCGCACGGCGCCCTCCTTGAGCCGCGCCAGCTCGCCGACCTCGTCCAGCAGCGCGACGAGGCGATCGGCGGCCCTGGTGGCCTCGCCGATCGTGCGCCGCGTACGCTCGCCGAGCGTCGGGTCCTGATCGAGCATCTTGAGGTAGCCCCGGACGACGCCCGTCGGACCGCGGAGCTCGTGCGA
>MELE01000140.1:0-12294 GCA_001768615.1 Acidobacteria bacterium RIFCSPLOWO2_12_FULL_67_14b
AAGGTACGCGCCATGCAGATCATCAACGAGCTCGAGCCGACCCGCCGCGGCCTCTACGCGGGCGCGGTCGGCTACCTGGATTTCGCGGGGAACCTCGACTTCTGCATCGCCATTCGCTCGATCCTGCTCGAGGGCGGCAAGGTCTACATCCAGGCCGGGGCGGGCATCGTGGCGGATTCGAACCCGACGGCGGAGTATGAAGAGACCAAAGACAAGGCGCGCGCGATGATCCGCGCGCTCGAGCTCGCGCAGACCGGACTGTAACCTCCATGGTGCTCGTCATCGACAACTACGATTCGTTCACCTACAACCTGGTGCAGTACCTGGGCGAGCTCGGGGCGACCGTCGTTGTGCGCCGGAACGACGAGGCGTCGATCGAAGGCCTGCGCGCGCTCGAGCCGTCGCGCGTCGTGATCTCGCCCGGGCCCGGCCGGCCCGAGCAGGCCGGCGTGTCGCTCGACGTGATCAAGACGTTCGGCCAGCGCATCCCGGTGCTCGGCGTGTGCCTCGGACACCAGGCGATCGGCCTCGCCTTTGGCGGCAGCGTGATCCGCGCACCACGGCCGATTCACGGGAAGACCTCAACGGTGGAACACAACAGCGCCGGCGTGTTCGCCGGGATCGCGTCGGCGTTCCTGGCCGGACGCTACCACTCGCTGGTGGTCGAGGAAGCCGGGCTGCCGGGCGCGCTCGAAGTCACCGCGCGCTCCCGCGAAGACGGGCTGGTGATGGGCCTGCGCCATCGCACCCTGCGGGTGCACGGCGTGCAGTTCCACCCCGAGTCGGTGCTGACCAACGAGGGCCGGCGCATCCTCCGCAACTTTCTTGAGATGTAACCATGTTCCCAGCCCTGATCGAAAAGCTCCGGTGCCAGGAAGACCTCACGACCGACGAGGCGGCCGGCGCCATGGCCGCGATCATGAAAGGCGAGGCGGCCCCGGCGCAGATCGCGGGCCTGCTGATCGGGCTGGCCATCAAGGGGGAGCGCCCCAGCGAGCTGGTGGGGCTCGCCCGGACCATGCGGGCCAACGCCGTGGCGGTGCCGGCGCAAGCAGGCCTGGTCTTCGATACGTGCGGCACCGGCGGTGACAAGTCCGGCACGTTCAATATCTCGACGGCGGCGGCCATCGTGCTCGCGGCGTGCGGCACGAAGGTGGCCAAGCACGGCAACCGATCGGTGTCGAGCCAATGCGGCAGCGCCGACGTGCTCGAGGCGCTGGGCGTGGCGATCCAGGCCCCGCCCGACGTCGTGGCCGCGTGCCTGAACGAGGTCGGCATCGCGTTCTTCTTTGCGCCGACGTTCCACCCGGCCATGCGGCATGCCGCGCAGGCGCGGAAGGACCTCGGCGTGCGCACCGCGTTCAACCTGCTGGGGCCGCTCACCAATCCGGCGCGGCCCACGCGGCAGATCGTCGGCGTGCCGCGGCCCGACCTCACGGAACTGCTGGCCCGCTCGTTGGCGTTGCTGGGATCGGAACGCGCGTGGGTCGTGCACGGCGCGGACGGGCTCGACGAGCTGTCGACCACCGGCTACACCAAGGTGTCGGAGTGCCGTAATAACTCGGTACAAACGTTCTACGTGCACCCGGCGGACTTTGGATTGAGCAAGGCCACTCCTGAATCGCTCAAGGGCGGCGACGCGGCGGCCAACGCGGCCATCGTGCGGAGCGTGCTGGACGGCACGCCCGGGAACCCGCGCGACGTTGTCCTGCTCAACGCCGGAGCCGCGTTGTTCGTGGCGGGCGCGGCCGACACCGTGAAAGCCGGCATCGCGGCCGCGGCGGCGGCGATCGACAGCGGGGCCGCGCGGGACGTGCTGGCGCGTCTGATTGCGGCCTCCAATCGCGCTGCGGGGGCCCCGGCATGACGACGCCCGCACCCGACCTGCTCGAGGCCATCGTCGCCGCCACCAGGACCCGCGTGGCCACGGCGATGGTGCGCGAGCCGCGCGCCGCCCTCGAGCGCCGCGCTCTGGCCCGCCGTCCACGCGGCGCGCAGTTCCTGACCGGGCTCTCGCGCACGGATCGGGTGAACGTGATCGCCGAGTGCAAGCGACGCTCGCCGTCTCGAGGCGTCCTGCGAGCCGCGTACGAACCGGTCGCGATCGCCACGGGCTATGCCGAAGCCGGTGCGGCCGCGATCTCCGTTCTGACGGAACCAGGGTTCTTCGACGGATCGCTCGAGCACCTCGCGGCGGTGCGAGAGGCCGTGGCCACGCCGCTTCTGCGCAAGGACTTCATCGTCGACGACTACCAGCTCATGGAAGCCCGCGCGGCGGGCGCCGATGCGATCCTCCTCATCGTCGCCGCTCTCGATGACGAGGCACTGACGCGCCTGGCCGCGGCGGCGCATCAGCTCGAGCTCGCGGCGTTGGTCGAAGTGCACGACGCCATCGAATGCCGGCGGGCCGTCGCGTGCGGCGCGCGGCTGATCGGGGTGAACAACCGGAACCTCCGTACGTTGCAGGTCGATCTCGACGCCTCGCATGCCGTCGCCCGCGAGCTGCCCGCGGGCACCATCGGCGTCAGCGAGAGCGGCTTGAAGACGCCTGAGGACCTGCGGGCGTTGACGGACCTTGGCTACCGCGCGTTCCTGATCGGCGAGCGTTTCATGGTGGCGCCGGATCCCGGCGCCGCGCTCGCGGATCTGTTGGCGTCGTTGAGACCGAACGGCATCGGCAGTCCGGAGCCCGGAGCCCCACCGGAGCCCGGAGCCCCACCGGAGCCCGGAGCCCGGAGCCCGGAACCCGTATGACGGCGATCAAGATCTGCGGGATCACGCGGCTCGAGGATGCCGAGGCGGCGGTGGCGCTGGGCGCGAACGCGCTCGGGTTCGTGTTGTGGCCCGACAGCCCGCGGCACGCGGCGCTCGCCACCGTCGAGTTGATCACGGCAGCCCTCCCGCCGTTCGTGGTCGCGGTGGGCGTATTCGTGAACCCGACGGCCGACACGATCAACGAGGCCGCGGACGCCGGCATTCAGCTCGCGCAGATTCATGGCGCGCCGCCGGCATGGGGCGGAGCACGCCCGCGCGTGCCGGTGCTGCGCGCGGTGCACCTGGCGCCGAACGGCAGGGACTCGATCGAGCCGGATGTGCCTGACGAAACCGTGCTGCTCGACGCGCACGATCCCGATCGACATGGCGGCACCGGCCAGACCATCGACTGGGTGCGGGCGAGCGCGATCGCACGCGCACGCCGCATCGTGCTCGCGGGCGGGTTGACGCCCGCCAACATCGGGATGGCCATCCGGCTGGTCAAACCGTACGGCGTCGACGTCGCCTCCGGCGTGGAGGCCAGTCCGGGCGTCAAGGATCACGTGTTGTTGCGGCGGTTCTTCGACGCCGCGAAGGAGTCGGTGTGAGCGAGGCAGCCAACTGGTTTGGGCGTCGAGACCCCGACGCGCGCGGATACTACGGAGCGTTTGGCGGACGCTTCGTCCCCGAGACGCTGGTCGCGCCCATCGAGGCGCTGGAGCGCGAGTACTTCGTGGCTCGCGCCGACCCGTCGTTCGCCGAAGAACTGCAGCGCCTCTTGCTCCACTACGTGGGGCGGCCGACGCCGCTCTGGGACGCGCGCCGGCTGAGCGACGCCTGCGGCGCGCGCATTCTTCTCAAGCGCGAAGACCTGACGCACACGGGCGCGCACAAGATCAACAACGCCCTCGGCCAGGCGCTGCTGGCCCAGCGGATGGGCAAGACGCGCATCGTCGCCGAAACCGGCGCCGGGCAGCACGGCGTGGCCAGCGCCACCGCGTGCGCGCTGCTCGGACTCGAATGTGTCGTCTACATGGGCACGGAAGACATGCGGCGCCAGGCGCTGAACGTGTTCCGGATGCGCCTGCTCGGCGCCAGGGTCGAGGCGGTGGAATCGGGCAGCCGCACGCTCAAGGATGCGATCAACGAAGCGATGCGCGACTGGGTGGCGCGGCCCGACGACACGCACTACCTGCTGGGGTCGGCGCTCGGGCCGCATCCGTATCCGCTGATGGTGCGCGAGTTCCAGTCGGTGATCGGCAAGGAGGCGCGCCGCCAGATCCTCGAGCAGGTGGGCCGGCTCCCCGACGCCGTAATCGCCTGCGTCGGCGGCGGCAGCAACGCGATCGGGATCTTCGATGCGTTCGTGAACGACGAGACGGTGCGGCTGATCGGGGTCGAAGCAGGCGGCGAAGCCATCGCGCCCGGGCGGCACGCGGCGCGGTTCGCCGGCGGCGCGGCGGGCGTGCTGCAGGGCACGCGCACCTGGGTCCTGCAGGACGCGCACGGCAACATCGAGCTGACGCACTCGGTATCGGCGGGTCTCGATTACGCGGCGGTCGGCCCGGAGCACGCGTGGCTGAGAGAGATCGGGCGCGCCGAGTACGACCATGCCAGCGATCGGGAGGCGCTCGATGCGTTTCAGGAACTGGCGCGGCTCGAAGGCATCCTGCCGGCGCTCGAATCGGCCCACGCGATTGCGTACGTGCGCCGCGCCGCGAAGCGCTTCGGGCGGGATTCGGTGCTGCTGGTCAACCTCTCGGGCCGCGGCGACAAGGACGTGCAGAGCGTGGAGCAGATCCTGAAGGAGAGCGCCCGTGTCGCGGATTGATCGGCGGTTTGCCGAGTTGCGCGCGGCCGGGCGAACGGGGTTGATCACGTATGTGACGGCCGGCGACCCGGACCTGGCGCGGTCGGCGGAGATCCTCAAACGCCTGGATCGCGCCGGGGCCGACGTGCTCGAAGTCGGGGTGCCGTTTTCGGACCCCCTGGCGGACGGCCCCGTGATCCAGCGGGCCACCGAGCGGGCCCTGGCCGCGGGAGCGACCCTGGAGAACGTCCTGACCATGCTCGCCGGAGTCAGGTCCGAAATCTCGGCGCCGGTCGTCATCTTTAGCTACGCCAATCCGATACTCCGGATGGGCCTGGAGAGGTTTGTGAGCCAAGCGCAGGCGGCCGGCGTGGACGGGGTGCTGACCCTGGATATGCCCCCCGAGGAAGGGGCGGCGTTCCGGGACGCGTTCGCAGCCGCCGGCATTGATACAATTTTTCTGTTGAGCCCGACCACGACTGTCGAGCGGATCCGGCGGGCGTCGGCGCTCGGCAGCGGCTTTCTCTACGGGATCTCGCGTCTGGGCGTGACCGGCGTCCGCGAGACCATCGACGACTCGGCCCGCGCGCTGGCCGATCGGGTGCGCGCCGAAACGGCGATGCCGATCGCGCTCGGCTTCGGCCTGTCGCGGCCGGAGCACGTGCGGGCGGTCGGGCAGTGGGCCGACGCGGCAGTGGTGGGCAGCGCGCTGGTGAAAGTGATTGCCGAGCACGGCCGGTCGGCGGGCTTGCTCGACGAGGTTGAGCGGTACGTGCGATGGCTGCGCAGTTGAGCCTCGAGGCGCTGCGCGACGAGATCGACAAGATCGACGAGGTGATCGTCCGCCTTCTCGATAGCCGCGCGCGCTGCGCGTATTCGATCGGCCGGCTGAAGCACGAGCTGGGGCGGCCGGTCTACGAGCCGGCGCGCGAAGCCGCCGTGATTGCACACGTGCGGCAGGTGAACGAAGCGCTGGGCGGCCCGCTCGATGGCGAGGCGGTGGCCCGGCTGTACGAACGCATCATGGACGAAGCGCGCCGCATTCAACGCCTCGAAGCGGAACGTGATGCGCGCGAGAAGGCCCAGTCGGCAGGGCAGGACGGAACAGCTTAGCAACACGTAGCGCGGACCTTGAGGTCCGCGGTTTGAGAGCACACATCATGGTTGTTGTAATGAAGGAACGGGCGTCCGACGCCGAAGTCGAATTGGTGATCGCGCACCTGGTGGAAATGGGCATGGACGTGCACCGCTCGACCGGCGCCTCGCGCATCGTGCTCGGGGTGGTCGGCGGCGGCACCGTCGACCCCAGGCTGATCGAACTGATGGCCGGCGTCCACGAGGTGCTGCGTATCACGCAGCCGTACAAGCTTGCGAGCCGCACGTTCAAGCCGGACGACACCATCATCACGATCGGCGACGTCCGCATCGGCGGCGACGAGGTGATCGTCATCGCCGGCCCGTGCTCGGCGGAAAGCGAGGAGCAGGTTCACGCGACGGCGGCCGCGGTCAAGCGGGCGGGCGCCAAGATCCTGCGCGGCGGCGCCTTCAAGCCGCGCTCGTCCCCGTACAGCTTCCAGGGCATGGGCGAACCCGGCCTGCAGCTCCTGCGGGCCGGCGCCAACGCCCACGATCTGAAGCTCGTCACCGAGGTGATGGACGCGAACCAGATCGAGGTCATCGGCAAGTACGCCGACATCTACCAGGTCGGCGCGCGCAACATGCAGAACTTCACGCTGCTCCGCGAACTCGGGCACACCCGCAAGCCGATCCTGCTCAAGCGCGGCATCGCGGCGACGATGGAGGAGTGGCTGCTGTCGGCGGAGTACATCCTGTCGGGCGGCAACACCGACGTGATCCTGTGCGAGCGCGGCATCCGCACCTTCGAGACCTTCACGCGCAACACGCTGGACCTGTCGGCCATTCCCATCGTCAAGGAACTGTCGCACCTGCCGATCTTCGTCGACCCGAGCCACGGCATGGGCCGCCGCGACAAGGTGGCGCCGATGGCGCGCGCGGCGGTGGCGGCCGGCGCCGACGGCCTGATCATCGAAGTCCACAACGACCCGGATCACGCCCTGAGCGACGGCGCGCAATCGATGTTCCCGTCGCAGTTCGATCGGTTGATGGCGGAGCTGCGCATCATCGCGCCCGCGATCGGCCGGAGCATTTGTCTGGAGCCGGTCGCTCGCCGGGGTTGGGCCAGGTAATAAAGTGCGTACGGTGCGTACAGTGCCAAGGGTGCCAAAGAGCTAAATGCCAGAGACGATCGCGCGGCTGGCGATTGTCGGGCCGGGGCTGATTGGCACCTCCGTGTCGCTCGCGGCCCGGCGCCGGTGGCCGGGCCTGGACGTTCGCCTCGTCGATCGGGCGGATCCGATCGAGACGATGGGCGATGCGCCGGTCGTGGTGCTCGCCGCTCCGGTTGACGCCATCATCGGCATCCTGCCGCGGCTCGCGCGCGTCGTCAGCCCACAGGCGCTGGTCCTCGACACCGGCAGCACCAAGCACGCGATCATGATGGCGGCCGCCGCCGCCGGCATCCCGCAGTTCGTCGGCGGGCACCCGATGGCCGGCGGCGCCACTAGCGGTCCGGGCGAGGCGCGGGCCGACCTGTTCGACGGGCAGCCGTGGTTCCTGACCAATCCGGACGCGCCCGATGCTGTCCACCGTGCGGTGAAGTTCGTCGAGGCCCTGGGGGCGCACGCGGTGGTGTTATCGGATCACGGGCAGGAGCACGATCGGCTGATGGCCGCCGTGAGCCATCTTCCGCAGGTGACAGCGAACGCCCTGATGATCGCCGTCGTGCGCGCGGTGGGGACCGACAACCTGCACTGGGCGGGCAACGGGCTGCGCGACACCACGCGGCTCGCGGCGAGCGGCGCGGCGATGTGGGAGAGCGTGCTGGCGAGCAACAGCCGGGAATTGAAGCCGCTGCTCAAGACCCTGGCGGCGGATCTGTCGGCGCTGGCCGACGGGCTCGACGACCGCGACCTGGTGCGGCGCTTCTTCGAAGAGGCCGTTCGCGCGAAGTCCTGCCTATAATCGGATTATATGAACAAGGTAGTGGCGACCGCCGACGAGGCGGTGGCCGTAATCCCCGATGGCGCCAGCATCATGATGGGCGGCTTCGGAACCTGCGGCATTCCCGAACACCTGATCGCGGCGCTGCACCGGCGCGGCACGAAGCACCTCACCGTCATCAGCAACAATGCCGGCATCGACGACTACGGCGTCGGCATCCTGCTGCGATCCCACCAGATCCGGAAGATGATCGCCACCTACGTCGGCGAGAACAAGGAATTCGAGCGGCAGTACCTGCAGAAGGAAATCGAGGTCGAGCTCGTGCCGCAGGGCACCTTCTCCGAGCGGATGCGCGCGGCCGGCGCGGGCATCGGCGGCTTCTTCACGCCCACCGGCGCCGGCACGCTGGTCGCGGAAGGGAAGGAGAGCCGCGTCATCGACGGACGCACCTACATCCTCGAGGCGCCGCTCCACGCCGACTTTGCGTTCGTGAAGGCGTGGCAGGGCGATCACGCCGGCAACCTCGTCTACCGGAAGACGTCGCGCAACTTCAACCCGGTCATGGCCACGGCCGCCGCACACACGATCGCCGAGGTCGAGCACCTGGTCGAGGCCGGCGGCCTCGAGCCGGACGGCATCCACACTCCGGGCATCTATGTGAAGCGGATCCTGCAGGGCCCGCCCTACGTGAAGCGCATCGAGAAACGGACCACGCGAAATGGATAAGCGCGATCGCATCGTCCGCCGCATTGCCCGGGACCTGCGCGACGGCGATTATGTCAACCTCGGCATCGGCATGCCGACGATGGTGGCCAACTGCCTGCCGCCGGGCATCGAGATCACGCTCCACTCCGAGAACGGCATGCTCGGCGTCGGCCCGTATCCGAAAGAGGGCGAGGCGGATCCCGATCTGATCAACGCCGGCAAGGAGACGGTCACGGAGCTTCCCGGCACGTCGTACTTCAGCAGCGCCGACTCGTTTGCCATGGTCCGCGGCGGCCACATCGACGTCACGGTGCTGGGCGCGCTCGAAGTGGACGAGGCAGGCAACCTCGCCAACTGGATGATCCCCGGCAAGATGGTCAAGGGCATGGGCGGCGCGATGGACCTGGTCGCCGGCGCGAAGCGGGTCGTGATCGCCATGGAGCACACGACCAAAGACGGCGGGCACAAGATCCTGCCGAAGTGCACCCTGCCGCTGACGGGCGTGAAGGTCGTGAGCCAGATCGTCACCGAGATGGCCGTGATCGACGTGACGCCGGGCGGCCTGCTGCTCCGGGAGATTGCGAGCGACACGACGCTCGAGGCGGTCCAGGCCGCCACCGGCGCCCGGCTGCAGGTGGCGCCCGACCTCGGCCGCTTCTGAGCGGATTGACGGAACTTACCGGGCTTCGTCTTCGTCCGTACGACAGGTGAGGGTACCGATGCGCCGAGCGCTGCTGACGTTCGTCCTGGCCAGTCTCGTCTCACCCGTCTCCCTGTCCGCCCAGACCGCGGATGTCACCACCTACAAGCTGACCGGCGCGCGGATCGCCATCGGGCAGGACGTGCGCGTCGAGCGCGACGAGGAAGTCACCAACTCCGCGGTCGTGATCCTCGGGTCGCTGAGCGTCGAGGGCCGCGTCCGCGACGGCATCGTCGTGGTCGGCGGCGACCTGCACCTGGGTCCGACCTCCGACGTGCGGGGCGAGATCGTGCTCGTCGGCGGCCGGCTGACGCGAGACGCCGGCGCGCACCAGGTGGGTAGCATCAACTACGTGTCGTTCGGCGAGTGGTCAGGCGGGCTGTTCGGCTGGGTGCCGCGGTTCAACTTCGGCGGCATGGGGCGGTGGCTCAGCCTCGCCGGCACGCTCGCCCGCGTGTCCGTGCTCGCGGTCTTGATGGGTATGATCCTGATCGTGGCCCGCGCGCCGGTGGCGCGCGTCGGCCGCGCGGCGGCCGCCGAACCGCTGCGCGCCTTCGTGATCGGCCTGGCGGCGGAGATCTTCTTCGTGCCGTTCCTCATTGCCGCGTCGATCGCACTGGCGATCACGATTGTCGGCATTCCCTTCGTCGCGATCCTCGTGCCGATCGCGATCGTAATGGCGTTGTTCGCGCTGGTGCTGGGCTACACGGCCATCGCCTGCCGGTTGGGGGAATGGGTGGAGGATCGCCTGGGCTGGCAGCCGGGCAACGCCTTCATCGCCACGGCGCTGGGCTTCGTGCTGATCCTGGGCCCCACGCTGGCCGCGAGGCTGATTGGCGTGGCGCCGGAGTCGTTCCAGATTGGCGCGTTCACGCTGCTGGTCGCGGGCCTGACAATCGAGTTCCTGGTCTGGACGATTGGCCTCGGCGCGGCCCTGATCACCGGCCTGGGCCGCTGGCACACGGTGCCGCCGCCGATCGTCGTGCAACCGGCTCCACTCACGGCACTCTAGGCACCGTACGCACTGTACGCACCGTACGCACCTTATTGTTGTTGAAGGCCGGCGCGCACCTGCACCTGCACGTTGGCCGCCGCAGCGATCTTCGTGCCCTTCTTCAGCCGCAGCGCAATGCGGAACCCGCCCGCGTTCTTGAACTGGTGCTCGACGGTGTACCGCCGCTTGATCTGGCTCTTGCCGGCCTCATAAGGTGCGCAGTCCGCCTCCGCTGTGGATGAGGTGCCGTCGCCCCACTCCCACTCGACCGTCGGACAGTAGAATTCCTCGTGATCGTCGGCCCCGCCCTTGATTTCGGCCACCACCACGACGCGAGACGGTGCAAACGAGACGGCCGGCGTCGCCTTGAGTGATAAGCTAGGCTTCTTGTTGCCACCTTGCGCGCGGGCCAGCAGGGTGTTGGACGAGACGAGGAAGAGCGCACTGCAGGCCAGGATGACCACCTGGCAGACGCCTGTTTTTAAGAGCATGGCTAGGATCTCCCGAACGCAGGGCGCAAAGGAATTCTAACCCAACATGCACGTTGCTTACGAAGTCCCCCGAATCACGGTCGCCGACACCACACCCGCCGCGGCCGATGCCGACCTGCTCATCATTCCCGTCGCCCAGGACCAGACCGCGGCGGCGGTTGCGGGGTTTGATGCCGCCGTCGGCGGCGAACTGACCGCGGCGCTCGAGCGTCAGGAGTTCCGCGCCAGGGCCTGCGACATCTTCTCGGCCGCGGGTCGCGCCGCCGGCTGGCGCGCCTCGCGCATCGTCTTCGTAGGGGGCGGCAAGCGCGCCGAGATCGGCGCGGAACGGATTCGCCGCATGGCCGCCACGGCGACGCAGGCGGCGCGGCACCAGCGCCGCGCCCGCCTTGCCTGGGCCGACGTCGAGCCCGGCACCCTGTCGCCAACCGCGCGCATCGAGCTGCTGGCCGAGGGGATCACGATCGCCAACTTCGACAGCGGCGTGCACAAGAGCAAGCCCGATCACCGCTTCTTTGTGAGCGACGCCACGGTGCTGACCAGCGCGGCCGGGGCCGCCGCGGCCGCCGACGCTGGACGGGTCATGGGCGATGCGGTGAACGCGGCGCGCGGCCTGATCAACGAGCCCGGCAATCACCTGACGCCACGGGTACTCGCCGACAAGGCGGCGGCGCTCGCTGCGGTACCCGGCATCACGGCCGACATTCTCGACGAGCGGCGCATCGAAGAGCTCGGCATGGGACTGCTGCTGGGCGTCGCGCGCGGCAGCGCGGAGCCGCCGCGCGTGCTCGTGCTGCGCTACGAGCCGGCCGGCGCGCCGGCGGGCCAGACGCTGGGCCTGGTCGGCAAGGGCATCACCTTTGACACGGGCGGTATTTCGCTGAAGCCCTCCGACGGCATGGAGCGCATGAAGGACGACATGGCGGGAGGCGCGACGGTGGTCGCCGCCATTCGCTGCATCGCCATGCAGCAGCTGCCGATCCGCGTCGTGGCCGTCGTGCCGATGACGGAGAACATGCCCGGCGGCCGGGCGATCAAGCCCGGTGACATCCTGCGCGGCGCGTCGGGGTTGACCGTCGAGGTCAACAACACCGACGCCGAAGGCCGGCTGCTGCTTGGCGACGGGCTCTGGTACGCGCGCCAGCTGGGCGCCACCCACGTGATCGACGTGGCCACGCTCACCGGCGCGGTCGTCGTCGCGCTCGGCAAGATCACGACCGGACTGTTCGGCCAGCCCCAATCGTGGGTCGACCAGCTGAGCAGCGCCGCCGGCGCCGCCGGTGAGAAACTGTGGCCGCTGCCGCTGTTCGACGAGTACGGCGAGCAGTTGAAGAGCGAGATCGCCGACATGCTGAACAGTCCGGGCCGCCCGGCCGGCTCGATTACCGCTGCGATGTTCCTCAAGGAATTCGCGGGTGAGGGCGCGTGGGCCCACCTGGACATCGCCGGCACGGCGTGGGCGGAAGAGAGCAAGCCGTGGCAGCCCAAGGGCGCGACCGGAGCCATGATCCGCACGTTGATCGAAGTCGCCCGGGCCGGCCTGCCAGGGTAGCGATGCAACCGCCGCCGCCGCCGCTTCCCCCTCAGCCGGATGCGATTACCCCGACGATCGTCCACATCATTACCGACAAACCCGCACCCGACCTGAGCATGATCGACGTCGCGGTCGCGGCGTTCGGGCTGATCGGCGTGATTATGGCGGCCGCAGTGGTGGCGGGGCTCCTGGCCGGCGGGCTGTTCATCTGGTACCGCTCGCGGCGCCCGATCACGATCATCGAGGCCCGCGGCGGGCAGCACAACCTCTTCAGGACCTAGCGAT
>MELE01000140.1:12327-31171 GCA_001768615.1 Acidobacteria bacterium RIFCSPLOWO2_12_FULL_67_14b
ATCCTGCATGGCGATCGCGGCGGTGCCCTTCAGCGAGCGCCGATAGCGCAGCACGGCCGCCTGCAGCGACTCCGCGATCTTCTGCTTGTAGCCCGCCGTCTTGAGGAGCTGCAGTTCCTGCTTGTTCGTCACGAACGAAATCTCCGCGAGCACGCTCGGCATGGCCGCGCCGATCAGTACGACGAAGGGCGCCTTCTTCACGCCGCGGCTGCGGATCTCCCTGTTGCTTTTCCGCAGGTTGGTGACCAGCGCCTCCTGGACCATGCTGGCCAGGTCGCGCGACTCGTCCAGCTTGTTGTTGAGCGCGATGGCCTTGATGATGTCGGGCAGCTGGTGCATTTCGCGCTCGGACGCGGAGTTTTCGCGCGCGGCCACCGCTTCGGCTTCCGGCGACGAGGCGAAGCTCAAAAAGTAGGTCTCGATGCCTTTCGCGGCGGTGTTGCGGCTCGAGTTGGCGTGGATCGAGAGGAACAGATCCGCGCTCTGCCGGTTGGCAATCTCGGTGCGCTCCTCGAGCGGAATGTAGGCGTCGGTCCGCCGGGTCAGCACGACGTCGACGCCGGGTTCCTTCAGCAACAGCTTCTCGAGGCGGAGCGCGATGTCGAGCACCAGGCTGGCCTCGCTCAAGCCCTTCCCGAGCACGCCGGGATCGTGGCCGCCGTGTCCCGGATCGATCACGATGCGTGAGACGCCCAGGCCCAGCTGCCTGGCGATCGAGTATCCGCCGATGCCGTTGGCGGCCGGTGACGCCGGAGAAGCGAGTGGCGCCGGCGGGCCGGGGGCGCGCGAGGTCTCGATCGGCGCAGGCGCCGCGGCCAGTGGCGCGGGCTCAGGCGGCGCCGGCAGCGGCGCGGGGATGGCCACGCTCGACGCGGCGGCGGTTCGAACCGCCGCGCGCTCCGCATCGATCACGAGGCGGAACGGGCCGTAGAGCGTGAACACGCTGTAGCGGGACACGTCTTCGAGATCGAGCACGACGCGCACCAGGTTGTCCGGATGCCGCCCGACGCGGATCTTGTTGACGATGTCGCTCGGGTAGCTGAGAACCCGGTCCATCAGCGCCGGCGTCAGCTGGACACCCTTCAGATCGAAGAAGACGCGCGCGGGCCCGGCCAGGCGCTCTTCGCGGTAGCTGACCTCGCGATCGAGCTCGAGCGTCACGCGAACCGTGTCAGGAAGCACCGTCCGCTGAATGCCCGTGAGCGTCGCGGTTGGGGCGGGTGCGGCAGGTGCAGCAGGTGCGGGCCGATCAAGCAGGCTCAGTTGCGACTTGGCGCGGCTGACTAACGAGCTTGCCGGGTACTCCTGCACCAGCCACCGGTACATTCGAATCGCGCGATCCAGATCCTCCGGCCGGCTGAACTTCTTGTAGGTCGCATCGGCCAGCGACGCCGCCTGCCAGAGCGCGTTGTCGGCATACCCGCTGGTGGGGTAGCGACGGACGATCGACTCGAACGACGTCATCACCTTCACGGCCTGCGACAGTAATTCCGACGGCGGGTTCGCCGCCAGGGCCTTGTCGATCGCCAGCCGCACGTCGGCATCCCGCTCGACGGCCGACTGATACCGCTCGCGCGCGTTCTGCGCCAACGCCACGGTCGACACCGACAGCCACATGGCCGAAGCCAGCAGCAGCGCGCGCGCCATCCGGATCCGGCTCATCGCAGTTGGGCGTCCACTTCCTCGAAGTACTCGCGTCCAACGAGCACCTCGCGCGGCTTGCCGCCCGTGGCCGCCGAGACGAGGCCCTCGGCCTCCATCATGTCGACGAGGCGCGCGGCGCGGCTGAACCCGATTCGCATCTTCCGCTGCAGGTACGAAATCGACACCTGGCCGGTCTGCACCACGATGCGTGCGGCCTCGTCGTAGAGGTCGTCCTTCTCGAAGACCATGTCGTCGCCGGCCTTCTTTTCCTCCTCGGTGATCGTCTCGTCGTACACCGGCTTGCCCTGCTTGCGCAGGAAGCTCGCCAGCCGCGCCGACTCCTGCTCGGAGATGTAGGGGCCGTGGAGGCGGGTATGGCGCGACGAGGCGGGCGGCAGGAACAACATGTCGCCCTTGCCGAGCAGTTGCTCGGCGCCGTTGCTGTCGAGAATCGTGCGCGAGTCGATCTTCGACGACACGCGGAACGAGATGCGCGCGGGCAGGTTGGCCTTGATCAGGCCGGTGATGACGTCCACCGACGGCCGCTGCGTGGCCAGGATCAGGTGGATGCCGACCGCGCGCGCCATCTGCGCCAGGCGGCAGATCGATTCCTCGACCTCGTTGCCGGCCACCATCATCAGGTCCGCGAGCTCGTCGACCACCACGACGATGAACGGCAGCGGCCGCGTCGGCTGGCCTGGCTCGGGCACCTCGCCGGCCTCGATCGAGGCCCGCACGTTGCGGTTGAACTGCTCGATGTTGCGGACGCCGTAGGCCGCCAGCGTCTTGTAGCGGTCTTCCATTTCCCGCACGGCCCAGCGCAGCGCGTTGGCCGCTTTCTTCGGCTCGACCACGACCGGCGTCATCAAGTGTGGAATGTCCTCGTACATCCCGAGCTCGAGCCGCTTCGGGTCCACCATGATCATGCGCACATCGTCGGGCGTCGCGCGGTAGAGGATGCTCGTGAGGATCGCGTTGAGGCCCACGGATTTCCCCGAGCCCGTCGACCCGGCGATGAGCAAGTGCGGCATGGTCGCCAGGTCGGCCATGTACGGCTCGCCATGAATCGTCTTGCCGAGCGCGAAGGTCAGCTTGGAGTGGCTGCGCGTGTACGCCTCCGATTCGAGCAGCTCCCGCAGCGAAATCGCCTCGCGGTTGGGATTCGGGATCTGGATGCCGACGGTGGCCTTGCCGGGGATGCGGTCGATCAGCACCGATTCGGCCTGCATGGCCAGGCACAGATCGTCGGAGAGGCTGGTCACCTTCGAGTACTTCACGCCGGCATCGGGCTTGAACTCGAACGTGGTGACCACGGGTCCCGGATGAATCTGGACCACCGACCCTTCGACGCTGAACTCGCGGCACTTCTCTTCGAGCAGCCGCGCCGAATCCATGAGCTCGCGTTCGTCGATCTTCGCTTCGGCCCTCGGCGCATCGAGCAGCGAGACCGGCGGCAGGGTGTATGCGCCCAGCCGCCGCTCGACGCGCTCGGGTTCGGGCAGGGGCAGCGGCGGCGCCATCGGCGCGCGGGCGGCCTTCTTCTGCAGCACCGGCGGCGTCCGCGCCGCCGGCAGATCCTCGTCGGTGACCCGGCCGGCCACCTTGTCGCGGGCGGCCGCCGCCTCGACCGGCCGTTCCAGCTTGACGGTCTTCTTCTCGGTCTTCGCGGCGTCGGCCGCGGTGTCTTTCTTGCCGTACTTGACGAGCACCTCGCGGCGCTGCTTCGCCTTGCGCCGCTCCTCGCGCCACAACTGGAAGGCGTCCACGCCCTCTGCGAACCCGCGCCGCAGCGCGGCAAACAGGGCGCTGAACAGACGGCCGAACGAGAACTGGGTGGCCAGGATCACCGCGGCCACCATCAGCGCGAGAATCACGATCACCGAGCCGGTGCGGCTCAGGTACTCGGCCATGAAGCCGCCGATCCACTCGCCGAGGTAGCCGCCAGCGCGATACGCGCGCGGCCCGAAGTCGACGCGGCCCAGCGTGAGGCCCAAAAACGCGCTGGTGCAGGCACACAACATCACCGCGCCGGTGGCCTTGGTGTAGACGGCGTCGATGGCGCGGCACCAGAAATAGTGCCAGCCGGCCACGGCGATCATCGCGGGGATCAAGTACGACGCGTCGCCCAGCACCTGGAACGACAGCTCGCCGAGAAACGCGCCGACGCGCCCGGCGAAATTCGCCGGCACGTCGTGCGTCCCGGTGCTGAAGAACCAGACCGGATCGTTCGGGTCGTAGGTGGCGAGCGCGATCAGCCAGATGAGCGCGGCCGCAAACAACGCGACACCCACGACCTCGCTGACGCGGCGCGAGAGGGCAGAACCGGATGCAGGCACTTAGGTCGTCTCCTCAGATTTCGATCACGACGGGCAGCACCATCGGGCGCCGCCCGGTCCGCTTCTTCAGGTACCGGCGCAACTCCGTGCGAATGCGTTCCTTCATCAGGCCCGGGTCGGTGCGCTCTTCCACGCTGCACTCCTCGATGGTGGCGGCGAGCAGCTTCGCGCCCTCCGCGAGCACGTCCGCCGTGCTCTCGTCGTTCACGAACCCGCGCGCCACCAGCTCCGGCACGCCTTCGATGATCCCGGTCTGGCCATTGATGGCCACCACCGGCACGATCAGGCCGTCGGTGGAGATGTGCCGGCGATCGCGCAGCACCTCGTCGCCGACCTCGCCCACGCGCGTGCCGTCGATCAGGATGCGGCCGGTGGGCGCCTTGTCGACGATGCGGCCGCCCTCGTGGTCGAACCGCAGCACGTCGCCGTTTTCCGCCGTCAGGATCTCGGCCGGCGCCGGCAGCCCCTTCGTCACAAACCGCGCCACCCGCGCGTGCCGCGCCAGCTGGCGGTACTCGCCATGGATGGGCACGAAATACCGCGGCCGCACCAGCGACAGCACGAGCTTCAGCTCCTCTTCCGACCCGTGCCCCGACACGTGCACGTGCTTGTTCGCCTCGGTCACGACTTCGACGTTGCGCCGGGCCACGTGGTTCATCACGCGGCCGATCGCCTTCTCGTTGCCCGGGATCGCCCGCGCCGAAATCACGACGCGATCGCCGTCCTTCAGCCGCACGTGCCGGTGATCGTCGATGGCGATGCGCGACAACGCGGCGTTCGGTTCGCCCTGCGAGCCGGTGACCAGGCAGACCACGTCCTGCGCCGGAAACGACGGCACGTCGCTGTCCTTGATCACCGTCCCGATCGGGAGGTGCAGGTGGCCGAGCCGCTGCGCGATCTGCGAGTTCTCGTTCATCCCGCGGCCGACGAACGCGACCTTGCGGTCGAACTGCGCCGCGAGGTCGATCACGATCTGCAGCCGGTACAGGCTCGACGAGAAGGTGGCGACCACGATCTTGCCTTCGGTGCTGGTGAAGATCTCCTCGAACGCATCCTCGACGTCGGTCTCGGAGCCGGTATAGCCGCGCCGATCGATGTTGGTGCTGTCGCAGAACAGCGCCAGCACGCCCTCGGCGCCCAGCTGTGCGAAGCGGTGCAGGTCGAACGCCTCGCCGTCGAGGGGCGTCTGGTCGACCTTGAAGTCGCCCGTGTGCAGCAGCACGCCATGCGGCGTGCGGATCGCAATGCTGACGCAGTCGGGCATGCTGTGCGTCACGCGGATGAACTCGATCGTGAAGGGGCCGATCGTGA
This sequence comes from Acidobacteria bacterium RIFCSPLOWO2_12_FULL_67_14b, assembly GCA_001768615.1. Lineage (GTDB taxonomy): Bacteria > Acidobacteriota > Vicinamibacteria > Vicinamibacterales > UBA2999 > 12-FULL-67-14b. The sequence goes on from MELE01000140.1 coordinate 17,619, forward strand.
TCACGTCGCGGGGCTTCACCGCCACGGTCTCGGGATCCAGGCCGTGCTCGTCGAGCTTGTTCGCCACCAGCGCCAGCGCGAGGGGCGTGCCGTAGATGGGGCCGTCCAGCAGCGGCACGACATACGGGACCCCGCCGATGTGGTCCTCGTGTCCATGCGTCAGCACGAGCGCCTTGATCCGGCCCTTGCGGCTTTCGAGGTATGCCAGGTCGGGGACGATGAGGTCGACGCCCGGCAGATCCATCTCCGCGAACATCGAGCCGGCGTCGATGACGATGGTCGTCTCCCCGTACGAGATGGCCATCATGTTGAGGCCGAACTCGCCGAGGCCGCCAAGCGGCACGACATCGACTGGCAGCACGCCGGCAACGGCCGGGTGCCCGGACACACTCATACGAAGTCCCAGCCGGGCGACTGAACGCCCAGGGAAACGATTCAGGCCATCAATGGACTCGGGCGAGTCCCCAAAGTTGGCCCTGTTCAGGCTGCTGGGAGGCGCCTGTAAAACGGGGCGGGTTTCGTCGGAAACTATAGCACAGCTTCAACTTCCGGGCGTGTGGAAGGCCCGGGCCAGCTCAGCCAATTCCGCCATCTGGAGCGTCTCTGGGCGACGCCTCGGGTCGATGCCGGCCGCTGCCAGCGCCGAGCTGGCAGACACCGCCGTCCCGTCGGCAAAAGGCCTGAGCGCATTCTGCAGCATTTTTCGACGCTGGGTGAACATGCTGCGGACCATCCGGACGAACGCGGCGTGGTCGGCAATGTCGACCTTTGGCGGACGAAACTGGAGCCGGACCACCGCCGAGTGCACCCGCGGCGCCGGGCGAAACGCGCCCGGCGGCAGCGACAAGAGCCGCTTCACGTCGGCGTGCACCGCCGTCAGGATCGTCAGCACGCCGTACTCGCCGGTGCCGACGCGGGCCACGAGCCGATCGGCGACCTCCTTCTGCAGCATCAGCGTCGCGTCGCTCAGGCCGCGCGTGGTGGCCGCCAGCTCCAGCAACCGGAACAGGATCGGCGAGGAGATGTTGTAGGGCAGGTTGCCGACCACGCGAACCTGCCGGCCTGGACCGATCGGCGCGCCCAGCCAGTCGCCCAGCGTGCCGGCCAGGTCCAGGGCGAGCACGTCACCCGATAGCACGGTCACGTTCGCGGGTTTCGACGCGTCCAGCTCCGCCGCCAAATCACGATCGAGCTCGATGGCGAGCAGACGGCCGGCCGCCTCGGCCAGCGGGCGCGTGATCGCGGCGCGGCCCGGACCAATCTCGAGCACCGCATCCTGGGGGGTCGCGGCGACCGCCGCCACCACCTTCGTCACCCACGCCGGCTCGAGAAAGTGCTGCGCGAATCGCCGGCGCGCTCTCACTCCTGGGGATCCTCGCGCTCCGCCCGGCCGTCGTCCCCCTCCGCGGCCTCCGATCCGTCGGCCGGATCGGGCTCGCCGCGCCAGTAGCGCTCTTCGATGGTCATGATCTCGTCTTCGCTCATCCCGAAGTAGTGCCCGAGCTCGTGGATCAGCGTTTCTCCGATCGCGACCACGATTTCATCGTCGTCGCCGTCGCATTCGTCTTCAATGGTGGCCTGGAAGAGCGTGATCTTGTCGGGCAGCTGGTTGCCGTAGCCCCAGCCCCGCTCGTTGAGCGGCGTGCCCTGGTAGAGGCCGAGCAGCGTGCCGTCCTCGTCGATCGCCATTTCGTCGAGCAGCTCGTCGGAGGGTTCGTCCTCGATTACGATCGCGAGGTTGCGGACCTCGCGCGCGAACCGGGCCGGAATGGTGTCGATGGCTTCTTCAACGAGCTCGCGGAATTCCTCGCGCGTCATCTCCGCCCCCGCTTCTTCGCCTTCTTCGTGAGGGGTGTCTTCTTCTGTGACGCCGGACGGCGTAGAGGCGGGTCTTCCGCCTTCGCGCGAAGCGCGCTTCGGCGAGACTCGCCGGAGCCTTGGCGGAGGCGGTTAGACCCGCCTTTCTTCATTGGTTTCGTCGTCGCGCCCGTCCGATAGAAATCACAGTCCTTGCGGACGTTGCACCGCGGGCAAAGCGGGGCAGGGCGGCAGACCCGCCGGCCGTGGAGGATCAACGTGTCGGACGCGCGCGTCCATCGCGCGGGCGGCAACATCGCACACAGCGCCACCTCGACCTTGACCGGGTCGTCCGAGTGCACGAGTCCAATGCGGTTGGCCACGCGCAACACATGGCGATCGACCGGCAGGCCCGGCACGCCGAGGGCGTGGCCCAGCACGACATTGGCGGTCTTGCGTCCGACGCCGGGCAGCGCCGTCAGCGCGGCCATCGACGCGGGGACCTCGCCGCCGTGACGCTCGAGCAGCAGGCTCGACATACCGATCAGCGACTTCGATTTCTGGCGGAAGAAACCCGTCGACAGGATCAGCCGCTCGAGCTCGGCCCCGTCGGCCGCGGCCATCGCCCGCGCGTCCGGAAAGCGCTTGAACAGGGCCGGCGTCACGAGGTTCACGCGCGCGTCAGTCGATTGCGCCGAGAGCATCGTCGCCACGAGCAACTCGAACGCGTTTGAATAGGCGAGCTCCGTGTCGGCGCCGGGATGGTGCCGATCGAGCGCATCGAAGATGCGCGTGACAGAAGCAGATGTCTTCACGGCGCAGGGACTTCTCGGGGTCGGGACAAACCTTTGGTTTGTCCGCTAGTGGACCGGCCCCTTGTCCGGCGGCGCCGGCTGCGGCTGGGGCGAATGCGATTCGGAAAACACGCGCATGTTTTCCTGCAGCGCGGCAACGAGCGTGGGAATGAACTGCACGGGCAGCACGATGCGGGCGCGAACGGGCGCGCGAACGATGTGCTCGGCCGCCGCCTCGCGAATCTCCTTCTCCGACAGCGGCTGGACCTCGCAGAAGGTGAGCGTGAAGTCGAAGGGCGTGTGATTGACGGCGCAGAAGTTGGCGTAGGTGCGGGGGTCGGACGTACCCTCTTCGGGCACGATCGTGAAGTTGATTTGCTTTCGGTCGGTCATGTTGGGGCCTGCCCCACTCTAGCAGGCCCTCAGTACTTTCGCATCACTCCGACGACGACGCCCTGAATCTGCAGCCCATCCGGCTCCACGTAGATCGGCTGCATGGCGGGATTGGCCGGCTGCAGGCGGATGCGATTGGCTTCCTTGTAGAACTTCTTGAGCGTGACGTCCTGCCCGCCCACCAGCGCGATCACCATTTCGCCGTTGTCGGCGGTCTTGCGATCCTCGACGACCACCCAGTCGCCATCACGGATCTGCTCGTCGATCATGGATTCGCCGCGCACGCGGAGCACGTAGGTATCGCGCTTGCCGGACACGAGCGAGTCGGGCACGCTGATGGTCTCGGTGCCGGCGACGGCCTCGATCGGCATACCGGCCGCGACGTAGCCCAGCATGGGCAGCTCCATGGCCCGGCCGCCCGAGCGGCTCGGCAGCAGCTCCACCGACCGGCTGCGGTTCCAGTCGCGGCGGATGAACCCTTTTTCCTGCAGATTGGTGAGGTGCTTGTGCACCGTCGCCAACGAGGACAAGCTGAACCGCTCGCCGATTTCCTCGAGGCTCGGCGCATAGCCGTGTTGCTGGATGAACTCGTTCAGGTAGTCGAGAATCTCGCGCTGGCGTTTGGTGAGTGGTTGCATGATGTCGGCCCAATCGCGGAACTGAAGTTCCGCGCTCCGTTCCGCGCTACTCCGTTTGTTCGCCCTGAACAGGAAGCGTAAACAAACAAAAGGCGAAAGTCAAATGGGCGGAGAATCCGGCACATACTCGTTCAACCTTCCGCGCCCTTGCCGGTCTAATTCCTACAGCAGGGGAACGCGGCCATGACACATGGATCGGCAGTTCGCACGTGGTCACCAGCGGCGCAACCGGAGTGGACGGTCGCGGTGGTAACCCCATCGGCGCCCGACGCTGCCGCCGCCTTCCAGGAGATGGACGATGCGGCGCTCGTGGCCGCCACCGTCTCGGGCCGGCGCGACGCCTTCGACGTGATCGTCGAACGGCACCGCCGGGTCGTGTACCAAGTCTGCTACCGCTTCGTCAGCAACCACGAAGACGCCAGCGACCTCTCGCAGGAAGCGTTCGTCCGGGCATGGCGCGGGCTCAAGAACTTCAAGGGCCGGTCGGCGCTGTCGACGTGGCTCTACCGCATCGCGGTGAACGTGTGCCTGAACCGCGTCAGCGCGAAGACGCCGCCCACCGAACCGATCGAGTCGACCGAGCCGTTCGAAGACACGCGGATCGAGAGCGCGCAGCGCACGCTGCTGCGCGAGGAACGCGCGGCGGCCGTGCGCAGGGCCATTGCCGGGCTGCCCAAGAAGCAGCGGGCCACGTTGATTCTGCGGACGTATCACGACATGTCCCATCAGCAGATTGCGGACATTCTTGGCAGCTCGGTCGGCGCCGTGAAGGCGAACTTCTTCCATGCGCTGGCCAACTTGAAGAAGATCCTGGGTCGCGAGCCATGAACCACCTGACTTCGGACGAACTGATCGACGCCATGGAAGGGATGCTGGATGCCACACGGCAGCAGCACCTCGACGCGTGCGAGGCCTGCCGGCGCGAGCTGGCCGAGCTGTCGAGCGTCCTGCGCGAGGCGCGTGCGCTGAACGTGCCCGAGCCGTCACCGCTCTACTGGCAGCATTTCTCCGAGCGTGTACGGACCGCCGTCGACGCCGAGGCGCTGCCGTCGGGCGGCTGGCCGCGGTGGCTGCGCTGGCCGGCGCTCGTGCCGCTGGCCGCGATGGCGCTCGTGGTGATCGCGCTGATGGTGTCGGCGCCGACGCCGGTCGATCCGCCGGCCGCCGTTGCCGCCGTCGACGCCAACCCGGGCGACGTGGCGCTGGCCGCCGACAGCTGGGTCATGGTCGCGGACCTGGTCGGCGACATGGATTGGGACACGGCAAGCGCGGCCGGCCTCGTGGTCGAACCCGGCGACGCGGAGTGGGCCGTGCTCGAACTGAGCGCGAACGAGCAACAGGAGCTGACCCGCTTGCTCCGGGCGGAGCTGCTGCGAGCGAAGTCGTAACCTCAACAGGACAGGAAGATGCCAATGCGTTTGCTCCCCCTCACCGCCGTACTCGTGGGCCTGTTCGCCATCGCAGGACTGCGTGCGCAAGACCCGCAACCGCCACCGCCACAGGGCGGCAGTCCGGGCATGCCGCTGCCCGGCCTCGGCAACGGCGACATGTCGCCGGCTGAAATCCAGAAGCTGTTCGACGCCTACCTCGTGATGGAGGCGCAGCAGGCGCTCGAGCTGACCGAGGCGCAGTATCCGCAGTTCCTGACGCGGCTGCGCGCGCTGCAGGACACGCGCCGGCGCAATCAGCAGGAGCGCATGCAGCTGATGGGGCAGTTGCAGCGGTTGACCAACCCGCGCGTGAAACGCGCGGAACCCGGAGTCCTCGAGGGCCACCTCACGTCGCTGCAGGAGTTGGAATCGCGGACCGCGGCGGAGCTGCGGAAGGCCTACAACGCGCTGGACGAAGTGCTCGAGGTCCGCCAACGGGCGCGGTTCCGTGTGTTCGAGGAGCAGATCGAGCGCCGCAAGATCGAGCTGCTGATGCGCGCGCGCCAGCAGAGCCGTCCGCCGAACCAGCAACCCCTCCGTCGTCCGCCTCCGCTCCTGTAGATTCCGGGGAGCTTCGGCGGGACCTCGCCGAAGCGGCCTTCGGCCGCGAAGGCGGGTAGAATACGGTATGGCCCGGACCGCATCGCTCGTCGGCTGTTGCCTGGTCGCCGGCGCCGTTGTCTCGGCGGCCGATGTGCTGGCGCCGAAGCTCGCCGACGCCTTCGCCAACAAGATCGTCCTCGTCCAGAAGCAGTCGGAAACCACGTCCAAAGCGCCGCGTTCGACGACGTTCACCGAACCCGAGTTGAACTCGTACCTCAAGTTTCAAGCCACCGACCTCCTGCCCACGGGCCTGACCGAACCGTCCATGACCTTGATTGGCAAGGGCCGCGTCACCGGACTGGCGGTCGTCGATCTGGACGTCGTGCGGCAGAAGCAGGGGAGCGGCAGCTGGTTCGACCCGACGAGCTACCTCACCGGCAGGCTCCCGGTTTCGGCCACCGGCGCCATCGTGACCGGCGACGGCAAGGGCCGCTTCGAATTCGAGCGGGTCGAGGTCAGCGGCGTCGCGGTGCCGAAGGCGCTGCTCGCGCAGCTGGTGAACTTCTTCACCCGCACGGCCGACAACCCGCGCGGCTCGAACATCGACGACACGTTCGTCCTGCCTGCGAAGATTCGCCGCATCGACGTCGGCACCGGCCGATTTATCATCATCCAGTAGTTCAGATGGCCGATGACGTCCTGCAGATGCCCTTGCAGTTTCTGAAGGGCGTCGGACCGCGCAAGGCCGCCGATCTCAAGAAGGCGGGCCTCCATACGGTTGAAGATCTCCTGTTCCGGTTCCCGCGGCGGTACGAGGATCGCAGCCGCCTCCAGACCATCATTTCGTTGAAGCCCGGACAAACGGCGGCGGTCAGCGGCGTGGTGCTCAGCGCCGGCCTCGCCCACACGCGCCGTCCCGGCTTCCGCCTGTTCTCGGCGCTCATCCAGGACGACAGCGGCCAGGTGCAGGCCGTGTGGCCGAACCAGGCGTTCCTGAAAGACGTGATCCGCTCGCACCAGCGCATCGTCCTGTTCGGCAAGGTCGAGATCTGGGGATCGCGCGGGCTGCAGATCACCGACCCCGAGTTCGAGATCATCAAGGACGAAACAGACGGGATCCGGGATCCGGGCTCCGGGAACCGGGAACCGGAGACGCTGCACACCGGGCGCATCGTGCCCGTCTACGAACGGACCGGCAGCGTGACGCCCAACATGCAACGCCGCTTCGTGTGGCAGGCGCTCGAGCAGCTGCCGCCGCAGCCGTTCGATCCGGTCCCCGACGAGATCCTGAAGCAGGAGCGCTGGCCGTCCCGGCGGGAGGCGCTGTGGCAGGCGCACTTTCCCGACCCGGACACGCCGATCGACGCCCTGAACGCCTTCGCCACGCCGGCCCAACGCCGGCTGATCTTCGAAGACTTCTTCGTGTTCCAGAGCGGGCTCGCGCTGCGCCGCCACGAAAACGCGCAGGTCCGCAAACGCCTGGTGTGCACGGTCGACGATCGGATTCGCCAGAGCGCGCGCGCGGTACTGCCGTTCAAGCTGACCGCGGGCCAGCGGGACGCGCTCGCGGAGATCGTCGCGGATCTGCAGAAGCCCTGGCCGATGCAGCGCCTGCTCCAGGGCGATGTCGGCGCCGGCAAGACCATCGTGGCGCTGCTGGCCGCGGTGGTCGCCATGGACAACGGTTACCAGGTCGCGGTGATGGCGCCCACCGAGATCCTGGCCGAGCAGCACTATCGGACCATCGTGAAGGTGCTCGACGGCCGGCCGTACCGCACGGCCCTGCTGAGCGGCCGCGTGACGGCCGCCACCCGGCGCGCCCTGCTGCCGGCGATCGAGCGCGGCGAGATCAACCTCGTGGTCGGCACGCACGCCCTCGTGCAGGAGCAGGTGAAATTCAAGAGCCTCGCCCTCGCGGTCATTGACGAGCAACACCGCTTCGGCGTCGTCCAGCGCGGCACGCTCGCCGCCAAGGGCCTCCATCCCGACGTGCTGGTGATGACCGCCACGCCGATTCCGCGCACGCTCGCGCTCACCGAGTGCGGCGACATGGAAGTGTCCGTCATCCGCGGGCTGCCGCCGGGGCGCAAGCCGATCAAGACGATCGTGAAGGCCGATTCGCGGCGTGACGAGGTCTACGCGCTGATGCGCGCGGAGATCGAGCAGGGCCGGCAGGTCTACGTGATCTACCCGCTCGTCGACGAGTCCGAGAAGATCGATCTGAAAGCGGCGACGGCCATGGCCGAAGAGATCGCGCTCGTGTTTCCGCAGTACCGGGTCGCGCTCCTGCACGGCCGCATGAAGGGGGACGAGAAGGAACGCGTCATGCACGCCTTTCTCCAGGGCGACCTGCAGATCCTCGTGTCGACGACCGTCGTCGAAGTGGGCGTCGACGTGGCCAACGCCACCGTGATGGTGGTCGAGCACGCGGAACGCTTCGGCCTGTCACAGTTGCACCAGTTGCGCGGGCGGATCGGCCGCGGCGCGCATGCGTCGACCTGCGTCCTGTTGTACCAGGCGCCCTGGTCCGATGACGCGCGGGCGCGGCTGAAAGCGATGACCGACACCAGCGACGGGTTCGTGATCGCCGAGCGGGACCTGCAGCTGCGCGGCCCCGGCGACTTCTTCGGCACGCGCCAGTCGGGCCTGCCAACCTTACGCGCCGGCGATCTCACGCGCGACGTGGACCTGCTCGAGCGCGCCTACGAGGAGGCCCGCGCCCGCATCGACCGTGGCACGCTCACCGCCGCGCAGCAGGCGTACGTGCGCAGCGTCTGGCAGCGCCAATTCGGGCTGATCACCGTCGGATGAGGATTATCGCAGGCACCAATAAGGGCCGCGCATTGAAGGCGCCGGCGTGGGACGGCCTGCGGCCGACTTCGGATAAGCTGCGAGAGACCTTGTTCAACATCCTCGCGCCGCGCCTGGAGGGCGCCCGAGTGCTGGACGTATTTGCCGGCACGGGCGCGATTGCGCTCGAAGCGCTGAGCCGCGGCGCGGCCTCGGCCACGTGCATCGAGCAGGATCGGCGCGCAGCGCGGCTGATCGAAGAGAACCGCGAGCGGTGTGGCGAGGCGGAGCGCTGTGTTATCATCCGCGACGCCGTCGATCGCGCGCTCGCGACGCCGGTGCCGGGCGGGCCGTTCGACATCGTGGTGCTCGATCCACCGTACGATCTGCCGTCGATCGATCGCGCCGTCAGCGCCGCGGCGGGCCAGCGCGCGGCGGGCGGGTTGCTGGTCCTCGAGCATGCGTCGCGCCGGGCGCCACCGGCGCCGCCCGGGCTCGTCGTCACGCGCACCGTCAAATCGGGCGACAGCGCCCTGACCTTTTACTCATGAGCCAGACCCATCCTCCGCGCATCGCCATCTACCCGGGGTCGTTCGATCCGCTGACCAGCGGCCACGTCGACATCATCGAACGCGGCGCCCGGATCTTCGACTCGATTATCGTCGCCATCCTGGCCAACGTCGAGAAGAAGCCGCTCTTCACCGAGAATGAGCGCGTCTCGATCATCCGCGACGTGTTCAAGCAGACAACCAACGTCCAGGTCGAGACCTTCGACGGGCTGCTCGTTGACTACGCGCAGCGCAAGAAGGCCTCGGTGCTGGTGCGCGGCCTGCGGGCCGTGTCGGACTTCGAGTACGAATTCCAGATGGCGCTGATGAACCGGCACCTGGCGCCGGGTATCGAGACCGTCTTCATGATGCCGGACGAAAAGTACACCTACATCAGCTCGCGGCTGATCAAGGAGGTGTTCATGCTCGGCGGCGCCATCGACGGGCTGGTGCCGCCCATCGTCGAAGACAAGCTGAAGCGGAAACAGGCGGGGAAGAAGAGCCGATGAGCACCAGGTTTGCGCAACGCATGAGCCGCGTGACGGCCTCGCCAACACTCAAGGTCACGGCCGAAGCGGATCGGCTGCGGCGCCAGGGCGTCGACGTCGTCGATCTGGGGGCGGGGGAGCCCGATTTCCCGACGCCCGAGCACGTGAAGATGGCCGCGCACGCGGCCCTCGACGCCAACTTCACCAAGTACACGCCCTCCGCCGGCGTCCTCGAGCTGCGCGAGGCCGTCGGCCAGCGTTACCGGATCGACTACGGCGCGCCGATCAAGCCCGAGGAAGTGATCATCACCGCTGGCGGCAAGCAGGCGCTCTACAACACCGCGATGGTGCTGTTCGAGCAGGGCGACGAGGTGATCACGCACGGCCCGTACTGGCCGACGATTTGCGACCAGATCAAACTGGCCGACGCCACGCCCGTGGTCGTGCAGACGCATCGCGAAGAAGGGTTCGTGATCAAGGCCGGCGCCATCATCGCCGCCATCACGCCGCGCACGAAAGCCATCATCGTCAACTCGCCGTGCAACCCGACCGGCGCGTTGATTGCCGAGCCCGAGATGGCGGCCATCGCCGACGCCGCCGCCGCGCGCGGCATCTGGGTGATTGCCGACCTGACCTACGAGCGGCTGATCTACGACCCGGTGCCGCACAACCTGGTGTCGATTCTCTTCGACCGCATGCGCGACCGCACCGTGATCTGCAGCGCGGCCTCGAAGGCCTATGCGATGACCGGCTGGCGCTGCGGCTGGGCGATCGGCCCCAAGGACGTGATCGAGCAGTGCAACGTCATCCAGGGCCACTCGACGTCGAACATCAACTCGATTACCCAGAAGGCGGGCATTGCCGCGCTCACCGGCCCGCAAGAGGGCGTGACGACGATGCTCAACGAGTATCGGAAGCGGCGCGATGCCGTGCACGAGTGGCTGACGGCGGATCCGCGATTCCAGTGTGTCAAGCCCGGCGGCGCGTTCTACCTGTTCCCGTACGTCGCGGACCTGCTGTCGCCGGCCGGGATCAAGAGCACAGGCGAGCTGGCGGAAGCGATGCTGAAGGAAGTCGCGGTGGCGATCACGCCTGGGGAGGGCTTCGACGCCCCGGGGTTCTTCCGCCTGTCGTACGCCACGTCGATCGAACGCCTCAAGGAGGGCGTGTCGCGTATCCAGTCGTTCGTGCAGACGCTCGAGAAGAGCGGACGCATCGGGGCGGTGGCAACAAACCGTTAGGGTGGCGACAAACCTTTAGGTTTGTCGAAATCATGGAACGCCAGGTCATCCGCATGGCCCCGTGGGTCATCATCGCCATCGCCGTGGCGGCGCTGTTTTTCTTCGGCGCCGCGGCCTACTTCTACTTCTATGGCGATTCCTACCTGATGCACATCGGCGGCGCGGCGATGGCCGCCTTCGCGATCGCGGCGCTGCTCGATGCGGCCGCCTCCAAGATCGTGCTCGACGCCGAAACGCTCCTGATCATCAGCCTCTTCCGCCGGCGGGCGTTCGCGCGGACGGATTTCGCGTCGGCGAAGGTCGACGGCGGGGTCGTGGTCCTGAAACGCACGGACGGCGCGTGGCTGATCCTGCCGGGCACGGGCCACAATGCCCTGGCGGTCCGGAATCGGATCCATGCCTGGATCCGGCGCGGGCGCTAGTGTCTATCGGTTTGCGGCCAGCACCACGCGGGCGAGGTCCCGCGCGCGGTCGGGCCAGAGCAGGGTCCGGACCCGGATGCCGGCTTCGTTGAAGTACGGCAGCTCCGCAATGCGATGCAGCCGCAGGCCGCGTTCGCGTTCGAGCCGATCGAGCACGTCCGCCGGCGCGACGATCAGCGCGCGGCCGGGTTGAATCAGGAAGTCCCGCGCGTGCTGATCGTTGATCAGGTCGGTGGTCTTCATTTCCGCATAGAACACCAGGTTCCTGACGAAGACGCCGTAGGTGCCGACCGGTTCCACGCCCGTGCGCTGCTGCTGGACGAGGTACGCCATTTGCCGGACCGTATCGTCGCCGCCGCGCGAGAGCGCGCCGTACTGGATGGCGACGAGCGTGAGCGCGGCTGCCAGCGCCACCATCGCCGGCGCAGCGCGCCACGCCTTCGACAGCGCGACGGCGATCACAAGGAGGCCGCCCGCGGCGATCGCGATGGCCGCGCCGATCGTGTACGCGGGCCGCACGTTGATCAGCAGGGGCTGGGCGCGATACAACAGGCCGCCGAGGGCCAGGAAGAACACGCCGCTCAGGTGCGACCCTACGACCACCGGCGTGGCCCGCCTGGGCCGCGACCGCGTGCCGTCGAGGCCCCGCCACTCCTGCGTGCGTTCGACCAGGGACGAGGCGAGCAGCAACGCCAGCGGCGGCAGGACGGGCAACACGTAGCGCGGCTGCTTGCCGACCGACACCGTGTAGAACGCCAGCGGCAGCGCCGCCCACATCAGCAGGCGCAGATCGATCGTCCCGACGTCGCGGCGTCGCCGGAGGAACTGGGTGACGGGCCCGAGCCAGACCAGGGCCAGCGGCGTCCACGGCAGCAGGCCGCCGGCGACCACCGGCAGGTAGAACCACCACGGCCGCGGGTCGTTGAACCGATCGGTCGCGAAGCGCGCGAGGTTGTCGCCGACGAAGAAACCCTGGAGGTAGTCGCTGCCGTGGCGGATCCACATCACGATGTACCACGGCACGGCCACGGCGACGAGCACGAAGAACCCCAGCACGATGTCGCTGGGCGTGAGGGCGATCGATCGGCGTTCGATCAACAGCACCGGCACGATCACCAGCGCGGGAATGATGAGGCCGACCGGGCCCTTCGTCAGCGCGCCCAACCCCAGCGCCAGCGCCGCCAGCAACACCCACTTGCGCGGCGAGCGTTCCTGTTCGAGCGTGGCGACCAGCGCCGCCCAGATCGCAAGCGTGATGCAGAAGGTCAGCGGCAGGTCGGGCAGCGCCATCCGCCCGATCGAGAAGTAGCCGAACGTGGTCGCGACAATCGCGCCCGCGAGCAGGCCCGTCGACTCGTCGTACCAGCGGCGGCCGCAGGCGGCGGTGACCAGCACCAGGCCGAACCCCGCCATCGCCGCCCACCACCGCGCCGCCATCTCGGTGGCGCCGAAGATGAGATAGGTGGCGGCGGTGACCCAGTAGTAGAGGACCGGCTTCTGGAATCGCGGCTCGTAGTTGTAATACGGCGTGATCCAGTCGCCCGACACCACCATCTCGCGGGCCGACTCGGCATAAAAGGCCTCGTCGGAATCCGTGATCGCCCCGCGCCCCAGACCGGCGAAGAAGGTCAACGCGGCAAGCAGGACCAGCGGCAGCGTGATGCGATGCACTTCTGGTATACTACCGGCAGTTTCCGTCCGTTCTTCCGCAGTTTCGTTCCCCCGGGCCGCCGCCCAATCCCCAATTTGGAATAACCTGCATGCCCAGTCACAAGCGTCACGGACCCCACCGCGGTGGCGGTCACCAGCCCCCACCCCAGCCCGACGTCGCCGCCGAAGCGGCCGAACATGCCCTGAACGAGGAAAAGAAGCCCGGCCTCAACATCACCGAACTGAAGGAGATGAGCATCCAGCATCTCACCCAGGTCGCCAAGGACCTGGACGTCGCCGGCGCGACGGGGATGCGCAAGCAGGAACTGATCTTCCAGATTCTCAAGGCGCAGACCGAGCTGAGCGGCTTCATCTTCTCCGAAGGCGTGCTCGAGGTGCTGCCCGACGGCTTCGGCTTCCTGCGCGCCCCCGACTACAACTACCTGCCCGGCCCCGACGACATCTACGTGTCGCCGTCGCAGATCCGCAAGTTCGACCTCCAGACCGGCGACACCGTCTCCGGCCAGATCCGCCCGCCCAAGGAAGGGGAGCGCTACTTCGCGCTGATCAAGGTCGAGGCGGTCAACTTCGAGGCGCCCGACCAGGCCCGCGACAAGCTGTTCTTCGAGAACCTCACCCCGCTCTATCCGCTCGAGCGCGTCCGGCTCGAGACCGAGGCCGACAACCTGTCGGCGCGGGTGATGGACCTGATGACGCCGATCGGCAAGGGCCAGCGCGGCGTGATCGTCGCCGCGCCACGCACCGGCAAGACCATGCTGCTGCAGAACATCGCGCAGTCGGTGGTGAAGAACCACCCCG
>MELE01000141.1 GCA_001768615.1 Acidobacteria bacterium RIFCSPLOWO2_12_FULL_67_14b
CGAAAGCGTGGTGAGCGTCGCGAGCCGCGCGTCCGGATCGACACGGTATTTACCGGTGGGATCGAAGCGATGGCGCAGCAGATAGTCGAGGTCGTCGATGGTCACGCCGCTCGATTTCAGTTCGTCGATCAGCGAGACGAATTCGAGCGTCTGCGAGAAGGGATGATCCTCTTCGATCGCTGCCAGCGGATCGGCGTGCAGCGCCTTGAACGGATCGAGCCCCGAGAGTTGCTTTAACAGGATCAGCTCTCGCACGCTCAGCTTGAGTGCCTTGGCCAGCAACCCATGGCGATAGAGGACCGACACCACCGGCATGGTGAGATCGGCGCCATCGATCGTCTGACCCGCGTCGATCAGGATGCGGCCGATGTCGTCCGCGCTCAGGCCAAGCGCGCCCTGCACGGCGAGGATGTGGGTCTTCAGCTTCACGCCGGCAGCGGTCAGGTATCTGCCGAGCGGCTCATCGAAGACCGGCGCACTCTTCAGGACACTGCGAGTCAGAAACAGCTGCGCGTAGAGGGGCTTCTTGCCGGTGACCGGAATGTCGGACCACAGCGTCAGGAGCTTGATGCGGCTTTGACTGCCGGCCCTGATGCGCTCGTCGAGCGACTTGAGATGCGCCAGGTGAATCAGCGCGCTCAGCAGCGGCTTCCTGTTCAAGTGCGCGGATTCGTATGGCGTATTCTTCGGCACCAGCACCTGCAGCGCGCGATCCGTCTCCTCGAGCGACCATCCCAGCTTGCGCCACATCCGCACCAGCAGATTGATGCGGAGATAGACGATCGGATCCGCTTTCGTCCCGTCGGCATATCGCAGCGTCGTCAGATCGAAATCACAGCCGGCATCGGGATCGGCAAGGACGAGGATGCGGCCGAATGGAATGGCCTGAATCGCCGCTTCGAGTTGCGCGACCGGCACGTTGAAGCGTGTCGCGGCGGCGTTCAGTGTGGTCTGAAAGGCCTGCGCCTCGAGCCGGCGCTTCTGATCGTCCGTCGACAGCGCTCCGGCGTTCTGGGCGAGCAGCCCGCGATGTGCGAGGTAAAACTGCGCGTCGGCGATGGTCACACCCAGCTTGTAGAGGATCGCGAGCTTGCCGAGCTCGGGATTCACGAAACCGGCCTGCACGAGCTCGGCGGTCTCCTTGAACGTGACGCGGAGTCGCCGAGACAGCGTTTTTGCCGATCGCAACATCGCCGGCGCGTCGCAGATCAGCTGATCGCCGGCATCGGGCGGAACGGTCCACGTCCCGTCGAACGTAATCCGCGTCCGTCCCGCGCCCCCGGAATTCGCGGCGCCAACGGCGCTCACGATCCTGGCCTCGGCACTCGGCGCGTTCGCGCTCGTGTCGAAGAAGGAGTAGGCGAGGCCGGGCGTGATCTTCGCTGCGTCTGCATTGGCGACGCTCACGGTCGCATTGGTGGCGTTGGTGGGGCCTTGAATGGCTGTCCTGACGATCGGGTAGCCATACAATGCGAACCAGCGATCGCCGGTCAGCGGATCGGGATCGGTGAAGACCCCCAACTCCTCGGGCGACATGGCGATCGACTCCAGGAAAATCGCCGACCGATCGAACGGCTCGGCCGCCGCGAATAGATCGTCCCTGGTGCGGAACGTCGATAGCAGCTGGTGCAGCGGCGTTTCGCAGTAGTCGCAGAACTGGCGCACCGTCTCCACCCACAGGTCGAACGGCAGATTGAGCGGGTATCGCGCACCCCGCACGGCGTCATAGGCCTCGCGAATAACATTCTGCGGTTCTGCCAGCAGCTCGGCGGTCGTCGCGCCGGCGGTGTCGTGCGCCGCAGCGCTGCTCAGCGCGCCGTTGGCGACGTAGTACTCGAGGATCTCGTTGACGATATCGATGTACGGAAGCGCGGTATGCGTGTTGTCGCAAGTCAGCGCGATCTGTGTGAGGTCGGGGCGGCGCTCGACCAGCGCGTCATACGGCTTCATCGCATCGCCGTTCGGCTTCTGGTGCGGATAGTCCTGGTTGCCGTGCGTGTTCTTCCATTCGGCGAGGAAGTTGCTCCACACGCCGCCGTCGACGTCGACGAATTGCAGCAGGTCGACGAAGTACGCGGCCGGGCTCAGGACCGAGCGGCAGTGCTCGCACTCGCAGTAGTCCATCGATCCGAACAGCGATTCGAGGGTTGGGTAATGCTTGATCAACGCGTTCTTGACGCGCTCGCGCTCCTCGAGCGGCGCGGACATGCCGGCCACCGGCGGCTCGCTGTCGATCTTCCGCGTGATCGCAAACAGGTTGTAGGTGATGCTGCTCACCTGCTTCGCCTTGCGGCTGATCAGTTCCGGGACGCCCGACGGCGCCGGCCGCTTGTGGACCTCGAAGTACTTGTGGCGGAACATCCGCACGAACTCGCCCTCGTCATACGCGGTCACGTCGAACGCCGCGGTGATGTTCAGCTGCATCATCACCGGCATCGATTCGTTGTCGGGCGTGATCTGGTAGACGCGGTGCAGCATCTTGAGCTGCTGGCCGGCGGTCTCGGCTTCGGCTGCCGACAGGCCGGCGGTGATCGACGGATTGGAGCGCAGGAACGATGAGACCGGCGTCTCACCAAGCGTGAAGCCTTCAGCCGCCGCGCCTTTCAGCAGCTTGACGGTCGAGTCGTGCGCGGATGGGAGCGTGAAGGACGGCTCCGTTTCCATCTGTCGCGCAAGCACGCGCGTTGGATAACTGAGGCGCATCTTGCGCGCCATGTCCCCGGCATAGCTGGCCAGTCGTGTCTGGGTGTCGGGCGCCTCGTAGGCGGGCGGGATCAGCGCGTCAAGGTTCTTGCGGTCGGCCTCCGTGAGCGCGTTGCGCCGGCCCGCCGGAATTCCCGCGACCTCGAACAGCTCGCTCTGCCAGCGAGCGGCGGTGTGAAAATCCTGGTCGACCAGTTCCGCCGGATCCTTCTTGACGGTCTTCATCAGGTGCGCGGTGACAGGCTCCGCGTTGCCACCGAGATAGGCGAGCTTGCCCTGCAGCCGCAGTTTGGTGATCTGCTCCTGCTTGAGCCCTGCTTTTACGGCCTCGGTCCACAGCGTCGCCGCATCACCGCCATGGCGGTGATACACGGCGGCGAATTGTTTCTGCTCATCGTCGGTGAGGCCGGTGCCCTTGAGAAACGCGGTGTAGGTCGAGGACGATCCCGGTGCCGGCATCGCCCATCGCACCGTCTCGGCAAAGCCGGTGAACTGTTTCTCGGCCTGGGCGATCGCGGCGTCGTTCATGTCGACGATGCCGGCGGTGCGCGCCGCATTCAGGGCCTCGCTGATGCTGGCCGGCTCGACCTGCGCCAGCATCCGCTTGTCGGACGGCAGGCCCACGCGCAGCAGCGCATACAAGGTCTCCGCTGATAGCTTGCCCGTAAGGTCGGCGTCCGCGGCGAGGCGCTCGCTCATCGCCGCCAGCGCGATCAGACGGGCGTCCCAGCCGGTGGCTCGATTCAGCACCGTCAGGTCCTGCTGCGCGGCGGTCTCTCTGGCCTTGGCCAGGTTCGCCATGGCGCCGCCGATCTCCGGCGTCAACGTTTCGGTCAACCGCTGGTACTCCGGCCTGGCCGTCTGCAGGCTCTTCGGGATGACGAGGTTGACCTGCGCGAGCGACTCCGCCGCGAGATCGTTGAGCGGCTCCGACAGAACTTCCTCGCTGTTGTCGGCCTTGACCGCACGCACCTCGAGGCCGCGGCTCGCTTCGGCCGCCGCGAGCGCAAAGGCGTAGCGGCCGTTCGCTCCGCTCGTCGTCTCCTTCAACAGCGTCGGCTGCTTGCCGAACTCGCGGCGATACGCGCGCAGCGTCACCGGTTCGACCGGCTGTCCTTGATGGTTGAAGACGACGCCCGCCAGCCGCACCGGCCCGGCGTCGACGCCGATCGTGAGGTTGATCGACTCGATCGCCTTCGCGTTGGGCACCGCGTCCGAGACGCCGACGACCATGTTCCGATCGTCGATCGCGGTGATCACGAGGTTGACGACGTCGACGCCCGGTAGCGTGTCGTAGCGAATGGTGTAACGGCCGTCGCTGTCGGTGGTGTCTTCACCGAGGCGAATCGATCCCGGCGGCACGTCGTGCGAGACTCGGACGCGCAGCGCGCGGATCGCGCCGCCGTCCTCACGTCGCACCGCGCCGAAGACGACGCGCGTGGACGACGCGGCCGCGGCCGGGGAATCCGGCGTCGCATCGAGCAGTCCCCACTGACGGAGGAGCGCATTCAGCGCATCGGCGGTCGGCTGATCGACCTCGCCGGTCGCGCGCATGCGCCGCTCGGCCTGGAACGTACTGACCAGGCGCGCGGTGCCGTCGCCGTACGCCTGCCTGGTGCGCTCGCGTTTGACGAGGGCCGTCAGCTCGCGCCTCGCCACGGGGTCGTTGGCGAGTAACGCCCCGCGCTCGATGGCCTGGTTCAACGCCTCTTGCAGGTTCACCACGTCGGCGCCCTGCGACTGCTGATTCAGCGGAAAAACGACTGCGTTCATGACTGCGTCCTGTTCACTTGAACCAACCCATTACTGTTCTCTGCAGCGCGATCGTTGGCGCCACGGTGATCGAGCTGAGCGCGGCACCGGTCGCACCTACCAGGCGGGCACTGTCCTGACCGAGACCAATGAACCTGGCCGCTTTTTCAACGCCCTCGCCGTGCTCAGCGGCGACGGCGTCGATGCCGAGCGCCTCGCTCGCGACTTCGCCGATCGCGACGCCGAGCCGGCCTGCGTCAACGACATCGCCGACAACCGGTACCATTCCCACCACTTCGAGCGCCGCGGTTCCGTAATTGCCTTGAGCGGCCTCAGCCTTCGCGGAATACAGGCTCGCTCCAATGCCGACAAACGGCACGACCTTCAGAGCCTTGGTGCCCAGTTTCTTGAGCACGGTCTTGCCGCCTTTCTCCAGGGCCTCCTCACCTGCCTTGATCACTTTGGTGGTCTTGACATCAACGGGTGGGGCTTTCTCCGGAGCAAACGAGGCGCCCTTCCGCACTTTTTCGACGTCACGTTGATCCATGGGTACGTTCTCTGTTCGCCACTTCACCTCAGCAGCGGCATCGAGTTGACCTTGCGGTGTCAACTTCCCGCCGTTGGCGGCCTTGCTACGCTCGACGGCGTCGTCAATCAGTCCCTCTTGCGAGGTGTGCCTCGTTCTGGTTGCCTCGTTGCCGGCCTGATCTGTGACCTTGACGTCGAGACCCTGATTCTTGCGGCTGTGCAGCTCCTGCATCGGCTGCTTGTCCCAATCCTCCTTGCTGATGCCTGACTCGGGTGCATGACGTGCTGCCGCGGTGTGCCCGGCCTGGACCGTTGCGCCCTGGTTCATTCCCGAGGCTTTGCGGTGAGCCGCCGCCTGTTTGTTGCCATGCTTACGCGCTTCGGTCTTGCTCATCGGCTCGCTCGCCGGTTGAAGCGGCGGTCGTTTGTCGACGAGGTCAACTTTGAGCTCGCCCTTCTGCAGGTCGTCGACGACATTGTTCAACTCGCTGAAATCGTCCTCGCCCGCGAGACCGGTCGGATCTTTCACATTGATCGGACTGGAGTGGCTGTATTGGTACAGGTTGGGGCCATCGCGAAGTGCGGCCGGATCGCAGCTGACCCAGCGGGCGATCCACGGCGCGTAATACCGCGCGCCGTGATAGAAGAACCCGGTCTCGTCGTCACGCTCCTTGTCCGTATAGCGATAGCGTTTCGTGGTCTCGGTCTGACTGCGCACCGCCTGATAGGTTGTGGATCCATACGGTGAGTACTCTTCGTAGGAAACGATCTCCGCCTGGTGATCCAGCT
>MELE01000142.1:0-4972 GCA_001768615.1 Acidobacteria bacterium RIFCSPLOWO2_12_FULL_67_14b
GATGGCCGCCTTACGATACGAATAACGTTCCTCACGAAGGTTCCCCACGGGGGTTCTTCACGAGGGTTCTTCACGAAGGTTCCTATTCGTACCGAAGGGCAACGAGAGGATCGACGCGGCCCGCGCGGCGCGCCGGGATCCATGAGGCCGCCAGTGCGATCAATCCCAACACCGCCGGCACCGCGACGAACGTGATCGGGTCGAGCGGCGAAATGCCGGGGAGCAGCGATCGCATGGCGCCGATCGATCCAAAGGCGCCGGCGGCAATCACCAGGCCGATCGCCAGCCCGACGACGGCGAGCTTCATCCCCTGTCCCACGATCATGCCGAGCAACGAACCCGGCGACGCCCCCAGCGCGAGGCGGATGCCCATTTCCTGGGTGCGCTGGCTCACCGCGTAGGCCATCACGCCGTAGAGGCCGATCGCGGCAAGCAGCAGCGCCAGCACGCCCATCGCGCCGAGCAGGTTCGCCGCCATGCGCTGCGCGAAGACGGCCGTCTGCAGGTGTTCGGTCACGGTGCGGGCATCGAAGACCGGCAGGTTCGGATCGAGCGCGAGCGGGAGGTAGATCTGTGGGGTCGGCCGTTCGCTGATGCTGTTGTACTTGGCGTCGGCGGCGATACCGATCACCTCGGACTGGTTCGGGCCGATGCGCACGCGGCCGCCGAGCGCATTGCCCTGCGGCCAGTAGCGCCGGGCCATGCTCTCGTTGATGACGATCGTGCGCGGCGAATCCGCCGTGTCGGCGCCGCCGAACTCCCGGCCCTGCCGCATCGGGATGCCCATGGCCTCGAACGCCGTTAGACGGGGGGCCGCCGCAATCCGTTCATCCCGCCTTCGCCAAGGCTACGGCGGGCAAGGCGGCTTGACAGGTGGCGCCGAACTGTCCTACTGTCATAGGACAGATGGTTTGGGCGCGATGCAATTTCAACTGAACTTCAAGTCCGGCAAGCCCGTGTACCTGCAGCTGGTCGACCAGGTGAAGGCCGCCGCGGCGTCCGGGGCCGTGCGCCCCGGCGAGCCGCTGCCCTCGATCCGCCCCCTCGCCGAGCTGCTGCGGGTCAATCGCAACACCGTGGCCAAGGCCTACACCGAGCTCGAAAGCCAGCGCGTGATCGAGACGGTGGTCGGCAGGGGATGCTTCATCAGCGCCGCCGGCTCGCCGTTCAGGAAGGACGTGCGGCTCAAGCTGCTGGCCGAGGAGATGGACGACGCCGTGGTGCAGGCGCATCACCTGCAGATTGCAAAAGCCGACTTTCTCAAGCTCGCCGAAGACCGGTTCGACGCGTTCCAGCACAAGCGGGCGCGGGCCGAATCCACAGGACACCCATGAGCACCAGCGTCCCCGTGATCGAGATCGACCAGCTCGTTCGCCGCTACGGCCGCACCGACGCCGTCGACGGCCTCAGCCTGCGCGTGCCAGCCGGGCGCTGCTACGGGTTCTTCGGCAGAAACGGCGCCGGCAAGACGACGACGATCAAATGCCTGCTGAACCTCCTGCGGCCGACGAGCGGCAAGGTGAGCATGTTTGGTCTCGATCCGGCGCGCCACGAGGTCGCCGTCAAGTCGCGCATCGCCTATGTGCCCGACCACGTGGCGTTCTATCCGTGGATGAGCGTGCGGGACACGCTCGACTATTTCGCCGCCTTCCGCTCCCGATGGAACACGGACACCGAACGCGCCCTCCTGGACCGATTCCGGCTCGACGCCCGCCAGAAGACCAGCCATCTCTCGAAGGGGCAACGGACGCAGCTGGCCCTGATCACGGCAATTTGCCCGGAGCCGGAGCTGCTCGTGCTCGACGAGCCGACTTCTGGTCTCGATCCGATCGTGCGGCGCGAGTTCATCCAGACGGTGATTGGCGCCTACCAGGACGGCGATCCCGAGCGCCGGACCGTCTTCGTCTCCACGCACCTGATCGCCGAGTTCGAGGGTCTGATCGACGAGTTCACGATCATCGAACAGGGACGCGAGCTGCTCACGCTGGATGCCGACGCGGCGCGCGACCGCTACCAGAAGATCTATGCCCGGTTCGCCAGCGAACCGGCCGGACTGGATCTTGGCGGGGCCCGCGTGATCCGCCGCGGCGATCGGGAGATCGAGGTGGTCGTGCACGGCAATGGCCGCGAGGTGATGGATCGGTTGAAATCGCAGTCGCCGGAGACGCTCACCACCGAGGCGTTGAGCCTTGAAGAGATCTTCGTCACCACCCTTCAGCCAGGTGCGGCATGACGGGATCTGTTATCAAGGAAGCGCGCGCGCTGTTGCCGACGTGGGCGATGAGCGTGACAGCCGTCGCGGCCATTGGCTTGTTCGGTGACCCGCGGTCCGCCGAGGTTGGACGGCTGATGCTGGCCCTCGGGTCGATCGCACTGGCGGCCTTGTCGATCGGCCACGAGTACACCCACGGCACGTTAGCGTTGCTCCTGTCGCTGCCCTCGGATCGACGACGGCTGGGGCTCGCTAAGCTCGCCGCGCTGGTCCCGATGCTCCTGACGCTGGGCGCCCTGGCGCTCGCCGTGTTGCCGGCGGGGCCCGGATTCAATCGGACCGAGGAGAGGCCGCTGCTCTCGATGATCGGCGCCGTGCTCATGGCGCCATGGCTGACCATGCTCTGCCGCAGCCCGCTGGCGGGCGTGGTGTTCGCGATTGGCGGCATCGGGTGGATTCATATGGCCGCCATCGTCGCCCTCGTGGTGAACGAACGGATCGGCCGGCCCGTGCAGGGCACGGCCGAACTCCACCAGGCCGTCCTGGTGGGTGGGCTGCTCTTCGGCGGCGTGGCCTCGGCCGCGGCCGACTGGCGCATGTTCATGCGGCTCGAAGTCATCGACGGCACGGGTTCGCAGTTTCACTTGCCTCGATTGTTCACGGCGGGCACCCACCCGCTGTGGCAGCTCGCCGCGAAGGAACTGCGGCTGCAGCACATGACGTTCGTCGTCGCCGGCCTGTATGCGGTTATCTGGGTCCCGGCCAGCACGTTCGAGGGCTCCGACCCCCGGGCGTTCGACACCATCGGCGCCGTTACGCTCGTGTACGGCGGCTTGCTGGCGCTGTTGATCGGTTCGTTGGCCAGCGCCGAGGAGCGTCACCTGGGCACGCTCGAGTGGCAGACGTTGCTGCCAATCGCCGCCTGGCAACAATGGGCGATCAAGGTGGGCGTGGTGCTCGGCCTGACCATGCTGCTGTCGTTCGTTCTTCCGGTGTTGATGGCGCGGGGGGCGGTCGGCTTCAGGGCCGGGCACGCCGCCATCGTGGTCTTCATAGCGATCGGCAGCCTGTTCGTGTCGTCGCGGTGCGACAGCGCACTGAAAGCGCTGGCGCTGTCGGCGGGGGCGGCGATCGTGGTCTGGTCGCTGCTCGGGAGACTGCTGTGGAGCTTCACGCCGAGCGTGAATGCCATGGCCGCGTTGCCCGCCATCCTTGGCGCGCTGGCGCTGTGGTCCGCGTTCCGGAGCCACATTACCGCGAGGGGGTAGGCCGGCTCCGCTCGTCCAGAAACGCGCCGGCACGGGCGACAAACGCCTCGTGCCACTCGTGACCGCCATCGAAGACGTGCTCGGCAACCGTCGCCCCCGACGCATTCAGCAGCACGAGGTCGTTGGACGCCTTCTCCGCGGTGTACCACTCGTCGGCGGTGCCGCGGCCCAGCAGGATCGGCGGCAGTTGCGCCGCGACCGGCGCCACGTCCGGCGGGAGGTCGCCGGCCAGCACGATCAGGCCGTCGCAGGGACGCCCCGCGAACGCGGCGGCGCGATACGCCATCGCGACGCCTTGCGAGAACCCGGCATAGATCAGCGGATGCGCAGCGCCGTACTCGTCGGCCACCTCCGACATCACCGACGAGACGTATGCGACGTTGTCGGCAATCGCCAGCTCGCGGTCCTGCTTCGTCATCCAGTTGGCCACGACTTCACCGCCCTTGCTGTAGAAGCGATTGAGCGCCTGCACGCTGACCAGTCGCCAGGCCCCGCCTTCGCCGGGCTTCGGCGAGGCAGGCCGGGCCGCCGCCACGCGCCGGAGCGCGTCCAGGTGCTGCTCGGCATTCTCCTTGTAGCCGTGAAACCCGCAGATGATGCCGGCGGCGTGATCGCCGGGCGAATCGACGAGATAGCGGCCGTGGGTCTGCGCCGGCGGGGTGCGAACGTCCATGGAGGAATGCTATAACGGGACGATCGTGAGCCCCGTCGCATTCCAGCTGCCCGGCGACCCCAACACGACCGTCGCCGCCGCCCTCTACACGCCCGACGCCGATCGTTCGATCGACGCGCTGTTCGTGTTTGCGCACGGGGCCGGCGCCGGCCACTTCCACCCGTTCATGACGAGTTACGCGACAGCGTTGTGCACGCGCGGGGTCACGGTGGTCACGTTCAACTTCCCCTACATGGAGGCGCGGCGCAAGATGCCGGACCGCGCGCCGGTGCTCGAAGACGCGTTCCGCCGGGCCATCGTCGGCGCCGTGGCGCATCGGCACGTGCAGGTCTCGCGCCTGTTCATCGGCGGCAAGTCGATGGGCGGCCGCATCGCGACGCACCTGGCCGCGGCGCTCGACAAGTGGCCGGAGGCCCCGCCGCCCTCGGGCGTGATCGCGCTGGGCTATCCGCTGGCGCCGCCGCGGAGCAAGCGGACCGGCGATCGCGTGACCCACCTGCGATCGCTGACCGTGCCGACGCTGATCGTGCAGGGCACGCGGGACCCGTTCGGCGGTCCGGATGAAGTGCAGGCCGCGCTCGCGGGCGCCACCCCGGCGCCACCGATCACGGTGTTGCCGGTGGACGGCGGCGACCACTCGTTCGGCGTACTGAAGTCCAGCGGCCGCGACCAGAAGCAGGTCCACGACGATATCCTGGACGCGGTCGCGGGGTGGATCAAAGGGCTTGGGGCTTGAGGCTTGGGGCTTGGGGCTTGGGGCCTGAGGCTTGAGGCTTGGGGCTTGGGGCTTGGGGCCTGAGGCTTGAGGCTTGGGACTTG
>MELE01000142.1:5001-6842 GCA_001768615.1 Acidobacteria bacterium RIFCSPLOWO2_12_FULL_67_14b
TCGCGAAGTAGATGTAGCCCTTCGGAATGTGCACGCCGAATCCGTCGGCGATCAGGGAGCAGCCAATCAGCAGGAGGAAGCTGAGCGCCAGCACCTTGATCGTCGGGTGCTGATCGACGAATGCGCTGATGCTGGCGGCCGACAGCATCATGATGCCCACCGCCGCCACCACCGCCGCCACCATCACCGCCAGGTCGTCGGCCATGCCGACGGCCGTGATCACCGAATCCAGCGAGAACACGATATCGAGGATCATGATCTGCCCGACGACGGCGGCGAACGAGGGCATGACGCGCGCCGAGATGCGGCCCTCTTCCCCTTCGAGCTTGTCGTGGATCTCACGCGTCGCCTTGAACAGCAGGAACAGGCCGCCGACGATCAGGATGAGGTCGCGGCCAGAAATCGGCTGGCTGGCGAGCGTGAACAGGGGCGCGGTGAGCCGGATGATCCAGGCCAGCGACATCAGGAGCAGGATGCGCGTGATCATCGCCGCCATCAGCCCCCACTTGCGCGCCCGCGCCTGCTGCGCCCGCGGCAGCTTGCTCGCCAGGATCGAGATGAAGATGACGTTGTCGATGCCGAGGACCACCTCGAGCACGGTCAGCGTCACCAGCGCGATGATGCCGTCGGCGGTCAGGAAGGCGTTAAACATCTCCACGGGCTTTCTCCGGTGCGGGCTCGGGCAGCAACAGGCGCTGCACCGGGCGGCCGCCGACAATGTGCTCGTCGATGATCGCGTTGACGTCGGCTTCGGTGACACCCGCGTACCAGACGGCGTCGGGATAGACGACCACGGTGGGACCGGTCTCGCATTGATCGAGGCAGCCGGACTTGTTGGCCCGGATGCGGCGGTTCAGCCCGCGCTCGGCCAGCGCTTTCTTGAACGCCTTCTGCAGCGCTTCCGAGCCGGCCGGATCGCAGCAGCCGCGGACGTGGCCCGGCTCGCGGCGATTGCAGCAGATGAAGAGGTGCTTGTCGAACGGCGGCACGGTCTACTCGAGCGCGAGCTCGGGGCGGCCCTTGAGCCCGCCCCAGGTCTCGGGGTCCTGCCAGAGCAGCGCCCAAAAGTAGCGGGCGACGTCGGCCTTCGGATAGGCCGCGGCGAGGGCCCGGACGCCCGTGTCGAGCGTCGCCGCGTCGGGCGTCTTGGGCGTCTCGTCCTTGATCAGCCCGTCTTCGTGCGCAATACCGAGCGCGTCGAGAAAGGCGCCCATCATCGGCCGCTGGTGCTCGAGGTGATACGAGATCACGAGCCGGGCGGCCAGCAGGTCCGAGACCTGGACGAGGCCCGCGAGGTGGCGCGCCTTCTTGTCGAGGGTCAGCGACAGCACGCTCTTGGGCCGGAACTTGATCTGCCGGGCGATGAGGGCGACGGCTTCCGCCTGCTCGAGGGCGGCCTGCTCGTCGGCCCAGAACGCGCCGGCGGCCGAGACCCGCAGGTCGGGTGGCATGAGACGCCACATCCGCGCCGGACGAATCTCTTCCACAGACAAAGGCATGGGACGTCCAGTGTACCAGAGGGATGATCGGGGCCAGGCCCCCAATTTCACCGTTTGGGCGAATGAGGAAGGGTGAAATTGGGGGCCTGGCCCCAATCATCCCTCTACAATGAAGACATGAGTGCTCAGGCCAACTTCTTCGATCAGGTCAGCCAATACTTCAACGACGCCGCGCGGTTCACCAACTACCCCGCCGGCCTGCTCGATCAAATCCGGACCTGTAACAGCGTTTACCGGTTCGATTTCCCGCTGCGGCGCGCGGGCGGCACGATCGAAGTGATCCGCGCCTGGCGCGTGCAGCACAGCCAGCACAAGCTGCCGGTCAAGGGCGGCATCCGCTAC
>MELE01000143.1:0-9416 GCA_001768615.1 Acidobacteria bacterium RIFCSPLOWO2_12_FULL_67_14b
ACCGTGAACACCAGCGGACGCGAGGCGTCTTTCGCGACCGTGAACACCAGCGGACGCGAGGCGTCTTTCGCGTAGGTCTGCTCGTTTTCGGTCTTGCCGACCTGCAGCACCGTCTTCGCGCTGCCGGCGCCCACCGTGATGGTCATCTCGGGCTTGTCGAGGCCGTACTTCGCAAGGTCCTTCACGTCGGTTTCGAGCAGCTTCGACATATTGGACGACGACAGGCGCGTCAGCAGGCCTTCGACCGTGCTGTAGTCGCTGCGGGCGGCCGTGGGCTTCACGACCTTCCACTCGCTGCCCGCGCGCGCCAGCTCGATCGCCGCGGCGCCGCGGGCGATGGTCAGCGCATCCGCCTTGTCGCGATCGAACTTGAGGATCTTCTTGTCGCGCAGGTCGAACGGCTTGCGGTTGAAGTTGGTTTCCTGGAACGACGACACCAGGAACACGCGCTTCTCGTCGTTCTTCTGCGCGTAGATTTCGCCCATGGTGGCGTTCTTGTCGCCGAGCTTGAGCGATCCGGTGACGTTGTTCTTCGCCTTGAAGTCGACGCGGATCGGCGGCTTCTCGAGCCCGTACTGTGCGAGGTCCTTCGGGTTCTCTTCCACGACGCGGACCAGCTCGAGGTTGGCGAGCGCCTGCCCGACGCTGACCGCCTCAGGCGGATCGGCTTCGGTCGGCGTCGGCTCGATCATCTGCCACCCGCCCTCGGTCTTGCGGAGCAGGCTCTTTTCCCCTTCGAACGTCAGCGCGAACTCCTCCACATCGTCGGCGGCCAGCGCGAAGACCTTTTCCTTCACGGCGCCGCCGTCGATGCCGGGCGCCGGGCGCTTCGCATCGACGAAGTAGATATAGGCGCCGAGCCCGGCGAGCACGACGACGAGGGCAATCGTGGAAGTCAGGCCTCGCATGACTACCGCCTCCGCCACCAGGTGTAGACGCCCGAGGCGAACACCAGGCCGGGGATGATGAAGAGGCAGAGCAGCATGATGCGCTGCTGCTGATCGGCGGTGAGCGTGAGGCGGCGATCCTGGGGCTCGCGCGGACGGATCGCGATCAGGTTCTCCTGCTGCGCCAGCCAGTTGAGCGCGTTCATGAAGAAGTCGCGGTTGCCGCCGATGCCGACGCCGAGGTTGGCGGCGAAGTCGGAGTCGCCGATGGCGACGACGCGCGACTCGGGCTTGGGCTGCGAGTCAGGCGAGTCGGGCGAGGCGTTGCCCGAGGGCGCCGGCGGTGCGGCGGTGGCCGGCGCCGAGACGGCGGCGCCGAGCGTGATCGGCCCCTGCTTGTCGCCCTTGTCGGCGTTGAAGGCGACTTCGCCGCCGGTGAGCGACGCCACGTCGGCTTCGGCCCAGCTCTGCGGGCTCGTGTTCACCAGCGGCTGGGCGATGTGGCCGCCCGATCCGCCTTCGAGGTTCGTCATCGAGCGCGCCAGCGGGTAGCCGGTGACGACGCGGAAGCCCTCGCTGATCGGGTGCGCCGGGTACTGCGCCGCCAGCGGGACCGACGCGTCGGTGCCGAGCATCTGGCCCATACCGCTGGCGTCGAGCACAACGTCGTTGCCGGCGTTGATGCCCCAGTCCATCAGGAACTGCGTCAGCAGAGGCTGGCCCGGGCCGCCGGGCTTGGACGCCGGGTCGAGCAGCACCATCACCTTGCCGCCGCGCGCCACGTAGTTGGTGAGCGCGGTCATTTCCGCCGGGAAGAAGTCGATCGTCGGACCGGCGATCACGACCACGGTGGCGTCAGCGGGGATGTCCTTCTGCTGCGCGAGCACGAGCGGCTCGAACGCGAAGTTGTCGGAAGCGAGCGCCCCGGCAATCGTCGAATAGCCCGTGCGCTCGGTCGACGCCGGGTCCTTCTCGCCGTGGCCCTGCGTGAAGTAGACCTTCTTCGCCGCGCCGGTCACCGCCTTGATCAGCGCGTTGGCGAGCGCCTGCTCGTCGGTCGAGGTCACGCGTTCGGTCCGGCCCGCGTACTCCACCAGCACCGTGCCGTACGCTTGCAGCTGCGCCGCCTTCGCGCGCCCCGGCTCGCGGTCCGGATCGACGTACTCCGCCTGCACGTTGCTGGAGTGGTACGCGAACTCGTCGAGCCGATCGCGGAAGCGATCGAAGTTGGTTTCGCGATCGAACACCGTGAACTTGACCGGTTCCTTCAGGTCCTTCAGGAACTTGATGGTCTGGTCCGACAGGCTGTAGACCTGGTTCTCCGTCAGGTCCCACCGCTTGTTCTGCCGCGTCGACAGGTAGTTCACCGCCACGAGAATGGCCACGAACACGACGATGCTGACGAGCGACATCGTGCCGTACCTGGCGCCGCGGCCCTTGTAGAAGTTGGCGACGTCGCGCCACTGGCCCGCCATGTAGACGAGCACGGCCGCCAGGCCGGCCCACGCCACGTAGGTGGCGTAGCGATCGCTCCACCAGCCCCAGGGGGGCGTGTAGAGGCGCGCCGCGAAGGCGCCGAACACCAGCACCGTGCCGACCCAGCCGATGACGTTTGTGATCTTCGCCATGATCAGCCTCGCCACCTTTCACTGTCCACCGACTTCATGGTGAGGAAGAGGCCGAAGGCCATGAAACTCAGGTAGTAGATCACGTGCTTGGTGTCGATGATGCCCTTCGCGAAGTCGTCGAAGTGCTCGGTGATCGACAGGTGCGCGAGCACCGCCTGCGTCGTCGGGCCGACGAAGGTGCTGATCCAGTTGATGATCCACAGCAGCAGGAACACGCCGAAGGTCGCCATCGCGGCGACGATCTGGTTCCTGGTGAGGCTCGAGATGAACAGGCCCAGCGAGAGGAAGCAGCCGCCCATCATCAGCAGCCCGAGGTAGCCGGTCACGATCGGCTTCCATTCCGGCTCGCCGTAGATGAAGAGCACGCCGATGTGGATCAGCGTGATCGCCAGCATCGCCATGTAGAGCAGCATCGAGCCGAGGAACTTGCCGAGGATGATCTCGAGGTCGGTGATCGGCGAGGTCAGCAGCAGCTCGATGGTGCCCGAGCGCTTCTCTTCGGAGTAGGTGCGCATCGTGATCAGCGGGAACACCAGCAGCATGATCACGGTGGTGTTCATCAGCGTCGGGCCGACGATCATCTGGTTGATGTTCATCGGCTGCGACGGGTTCATCCCCGCCTGCATGCTCTGCTGCTCGAAGAAGGCGAGCGGCACGTAGAAGAAGTAGCCGAAGAGCAGCGCGAAGAACCCGATCAGCACGTAGGCGATCGGCGAGGCGAAGTAGGCGTTCAGCTCGCGCTGGGCGATGGCCAGGATGTTACGCACCCGCCACCCCCTCTGCTTCGGCAACGGCCGCAGGCTCTTCGGCCTCGACCTCTTCCGTGGTGAGGCTGAGAAAGATGTCTTCCAGGCTGACGCGCACGGGCCGCAGCTCGAGCAGGCCCCATCCGCCGCGGACGACGGCGCCCGCCAGCTCGCGGCGGACGTCGACGCCATGCTCGCTGTCCACCTCGAAGACGCCGATCTCGTCGCGTTTCTCGGCTAGATGCACGCGCGCGACGCCCGCCACGCTCTGCAGCGCGCGCTGCACGTCGTCGGCCGGGCCCTGCGCCTGCAGGTACATCGTGACCGCGCCGTGCAGCCGCTCGGTCAGCGCGTCCGGCGTGTCGATGGCGACGATCTTGCCCTTGTTGATGATCACGACCTTCTGGCAGGTCTGCGCAACCTCGGGCAGGATGTGCGTGCTCAACACGATGGTGTGCGTGCCGGCGAGCTCGCGAATGAGCTGGCGGGTCTCGATGATCTGCTTGGGGTCGAGGCCCGCGGTGGGCTCGTCGAGCACGAGCACCTCCGGGTTGTGGATGAGCGCCTGGGCGAGGCCGACGCGCTGCTTGTAGCCCTTGGAGAGCTTGCCGCAGTGCCGGCTGCCCATATCGGCCACCCAGGTCCGCTTCATGACTGCATCCACGCGTCCCTTGACGTCCTTGCGCACGCCCTTGATCTTGGCGACGAAGGTCAGGTATTCGCGGACGGTCATGTCGGGGTAAAGCGGCGGGGTTTCCGGCAGGTAGCCGGTGCGGCGCTTGGCCTCGATCGGCTGGTCGAACACGTCGAAGCCGGCCACGGTGGCCTTGCCCTCGGTGGCAGGCATGTAGCCGGTGATGATGCGCATCGTCGTGGTCTTGCCCGCGCCGTTGGGGCCGAGAAACCCGAGGATTTCGCCGGACTCCGCTCGAAAACTGACGTCGTCTACGGCGGTTACGGGGCCGTAGCGTTTTGACAGATGCTGAACCTCAATCACGAGGGTCTCCGATTAATAGAATCAGTGTAAGCTCTAGGCCGGGCGCGAGGTAGGCGCGCCAGCCCCCCATCCTATTCGAACCGCCCATGGGCGGCAAGATGTCCTCCCACCTTTGCAACCACCAGTTGCTTCGGTGGGCAAGCCCTGAACTATGAAGCGACTACTGATCGCCACGGTCGTCCTGGTCGTTCTGGCCTCTGCCTCAGGTTGGATCTGGGCCCGAGGCTCGTTACCCCTATTGGACGGCCAACTGGCCCTCCCTGGTCTTCGGGCGCCGGTGGAAGTCCTCATCGACGGCAACGGCGTGCCCTCCGCGTATGCCCGCGATCCCGACGATGCGTGGTTTGCGGCGGGGGTGTTGCATGCCCGCGACCGGCTCTGGCAGATGGAGTTGTATCGCCGTGTCACGCGCGGCCGCTTGTCGGAGGTGATGGGCGAGCGCACCCTGCCGATCGATCAGCGGTTCCTGACGCTGGGCCTGCGCGACGCCGCGGAAGCGGAGTGGCAGCGCGCGACGCCTGCAGTAAAGAGCGCTCTCGAACGCTATGCGGCCGGCGTCAATGCCGTGGCCATGCCGTTGACCGGCCGGCGCCGACCGCTCGAGTTCCAGTTGCTGGGCATTCAGGTCACGGAGTGGACGCCGGTCGATTCGCTCGCGGTGGGGCGGCTGCTGGCGTGGAGGCTGGCGGAGAATCACCAGGCGGAGCTCGTTCGCGGCGCCCTGGCAGCGAAACTCGGCGAGGAGTCGGCTCGTCAACTTGCGGGCCGGTATCCAACCGACGCGCCCGCGATTCTCGGAGGTCCGGTTCGTTCCCAGGAGGCGGCGGAGCTGCCGACTCCCACGAGGCGCGAAGCGCCGAGTCTTACGAGCGAAGCGAGTCCCACCGAGGACCGAAGGGCCGAGGCCCCAGCCTGGCCTGTCGGACTCGAATGGCTGGCCCCCAGCGCAAAGGGTGGCAACAGCAATAACTGGGTGATCGCGGGACGCAAGACGCGGAGCGGGCGGCCGATTCTGGCCAACGATCCGCACCTGCAGATCGAGTTTCCGTCGACGTGGTACGAGTTGCACCTCGTCGCGGCAGGACTTGACGTCACGGGCGTGACCATTCCCGGCCTGCCGTTCGTGGCGCTCGGCCACAACGCGCGCGTGGCGTGGGGCATGACCAACACCGGCGCCGACGTGCAGGACATGTACCTCGAGCGGGTGGACGTCGATCGCAAGCGCGCCATGTTCCGCGGGGAATGGGTGCCGGTGCAAGTGACGCCCGCGGACATTCCCGTGCGGGGCGGGAGCGTGCGGAAGTTCGAGATCTGGAAGACGCGTCACGGCCCCATCTATTCGGATATCGACTCGGACTGGATGGCGCCGCCCGTGTGGCTGTCGTCCGAGGGGCGGGCGCCGGGCGAGCAGCGCGCGTATTCGATTCGCTGGGATGCCGGCGGCGATCCGGCCGCGTCGTTCGAGGCGATCAATCGCGCCACCGACTGGACGTCGTTCATCGCCGCCGTCGGCACCTTCTCCGTGCCGTCGATGAACATCGTGTATGCCGATGTCGACGGCAACATCGGCTACGCGATGTCGGGCCAGCTGCCCATGCGATCGGGCGGTGACGGCACCATGCCGATCGATGGCAGTAGCGGCGGGGGCGAGTGGACGGGGACGATCGGCGCCGGCTCGCTGCCGCGCGTGCTCAATCCGGACTCGGGCTTCGTCGCCTCCGCGAACAACGAAATCGACCGCAGCTTCAATGGACTGATCACGCGTGACTGGGTGGCGCCGTACCGGGCGGCGCGGCTGATCGATCGCATCACGAAGACCGAGGCGATCGACATGGAAGCGATGGAGAAACTGCAGAACGATCGCCGGAGCCTGGCGGCGGATCACATCCTGCAGGGCGTCGAAACCGCCATCGCCAAGGCGAAGGGCAACGAGGCCGAGTCCACGGCGCGCATCGTGCTCGAGCAGCTGGCCAACTGGGATCGGCAGGTCGACGCGCGCCCCGTGGTGGCGCTCTACCAGGCGTTCGAAGACGCGCTCTGGCGCCGCACGTTTGTCGACGAGCTGGACGAGCCGCTGTTCCTGAAGTTCTACGAGTGGGCCGGGGCCGAGCGCTACGCCGGGCTGTATGCCGTGATCGGCGACCGCGGGTCGCGGTGGTTCGACGATGTGGGGACGGTGGATCGGCGGGAGACGCGGGATGAGATCTATCTCCTCGCCGCGCGCGATGCCGAAGAGCGGCTGCAGGCGGACTACGGCGGCGAGTCGCGCCGCGCGTGGGACCGCGTGCACGCGGCGCGGTTCGAGCATCCGCTGGGGACCGTGGCGTTGCCGTTTGCGTGGCTGTTCAACCGCGGGCCGGTGCCGATTACCGGCGACGGCACCACGGTGATGCGCGTGAGCTGGAACCGCCTCCGTCCGTTCCAGGCGTGGGAGTACCCGTCGTGGCGGCAGGTTCTCGACGTCGGCGAGTGGGACCTCTCGCGGGTGGCGCATCCGGCGGGGCAGTCGGGGCACCCGCTGAGCCCGTTCTATTTCGACCAGAACCCGACCTGGCGCGACGGCCAGTATCGCCGGCAGCTCTACTCGCGCACGGCGGTCGCCGCCGCCGCCCAGCACCGGCTCATCCTCGTGCCGTAGGTCGGGGTCGCACCCCCCACTTGACCAACCGGGGTCGTCTGAATAACATATGAACACTTGCTCATATGTTCACACATGATGACGTCTGCGACCTCGTTCAAATCGACCTGGCCCGCGTCCGCACCATTCGGGCGGCGCTGGTCGCACCCGAGGCGGTCACCGGCCTCGCCGACACGTTTCGCGCCCTGGGCGATCCGACCCGGGTCCGCATTCTCGACGCGCTCTCGCACGGCGAGCTTTGCGTCTGCGACCTGGCGGCGGTGCTGCGGCTGAGCCAGTCGGCCGTCTCGCACCAGCTGCGCCTGCTCCGCGGCCTGCGCCTCGTCCGCGCGCGCCGCGACGGGCGCGTCGTCTTCTACTCGCTCGACGATCAGCACATCATGGCGCTCTTCCGGCAGACGCTGCAGCACGTCGAAGAGCTCCGGGAACCCTTCGACTCGCGCGCATCCGCTGGCGCGGATGCGCGCTCGCTCAGGGCAGGCCGCACGCTCCGGACAGGCCGCAAGTGAGCACGGCCGCCACCGCGCCGCCCGTCGCCGCCGACTGCTGTGCGCACTGCGACGACCACGCTCCCGCCGCGACCGGCGCCAGCGTGCGCGGATGGTTTACGGCGGGCGCCGTGGCCCTTGTGGCCCTCGGCTGCCTCGTCGGCGCGATCACGACCGCGCCGTGGTGGAGCGCGCCGCTCTTTGTCGCCGCCGCGCTGATCGGGAGCGTCTTCCCGGCGCAGCGCGCCGTCCAGGCGCTGCGCAAGCGCCGCCTCGACATCAACGCGCTGATGGTGGTGGCCGTCATCGGCGCGATCGCGATCCGGCAGTGGGAAGAGGCCGCGATGGTGGTCTCGCTGTTCGCCGCGGCGCAGTGGCTCGAGGCGCAGAGCCTCGATCGCGCGCGCAAGGCGATCGCCGGCCTGCTCGATCTGGTCCCCCCGGAAGTGCTGTTGCGCGAGGGTGACGGCGATCGGAAGGTGGGCATCGACCTCGTCACGCCGGGCGCGCTGATGATCGTGCGCCCCGGCGATCGCATCGCCCTCGACGGCGTCGTCCGCAGCGGGCGCTCCGACGTCAACCAGGCGCCGATCACCGGCGAATCGCTGCCCGTGGAAAAAGCGGCAGGCGACGAGGTGTTTGCCGGCACCATCAACGGCCACGGCGCGCTGACGGTGGCCGTGACCCGGCGCCGCGCCGACACCACGCTCGCCCGCATCGTCCATCTCGTGGAATCGGCGCAGGCGCAGCGCGCGCCGACGCAGCAATTCATCGATCGGTTCGCGGCGTGGTACACGCCGGCAGTCGTGGCCCTGGCGGTGCTGGTGGTCACGCTGCCGGTGGTCGTGCTGGGCCAGCCCTTCGACACGTGGCTCTATCGCGCGCTCGTGCTCCTGGTCGTGGCGTGCCCCTGCGCGCTCGTGATCTCGACACCGGTGTCGATCGTCTCGGCGCTCGCCGGCGCCGCACGCCACGGCGTGCTGATCAAGGGCGGCGCGCACCTCGAGCGCCTGGCCTCCGTGCGCGTGATCGCGTTCGACAAGACCGGCACGATGACCACCGGACGGCTGGATCTCGACGAGACGCGGCCCGCCGCCGGCCACTCGGCATCGGAGGTCCTGGCGTTTGCGGCCGCGGTCGAATCGCAATCGGAGCACCCGGTGGCGGCCGCCGTGGTGCGCGCGGCGGTGGAGCGCGGCCTCGCCGTCCGCACCGCCGTTGACGTGCGCGCGCTGCCCGGCCTGGGCGCCGAAGGGTCCGTGGACGGCGCC
This sequence comes from Acidobacteria bacterium RIFCSPLOWO2_12_FULL_67_14b, assembly GCA_001768615.1. Classification (GTDB taxonomy): domain Bacteria; phylum Acidobacteriota; class Vicinamibacteria; order Vicinamibacterales; family UBA2999; genus 12-FULL-67-14b. The sequence continues at coordinate 8,656 of MELE01000143.1, forward strand.
GCCGCGGTGTGCGGCAACCCGCGCCTCTTTGCCGAGCGCGGCTGGCTGACGCCGGAGTGCGAGGCGATCGCCGCCGACGTGTCGGCCCGCGGGATGTCGCCGGTGCTGGTGGCCCGCAACGGCGTCGCGATCGGCGTGCTCGGCGTGAGCGATCGTCCACGAGCCGGGGCGGCGGCCGTGGTGGCGGACCTGCACCGGCAGGGCCTCACGCGTGTCGTGATGATCACGGGCGATCACGAGCCCGCGGCGCGCGCCATCGGGTCGCACCTCGGCGTCGACGAAGTGAGGGCCGCGCAGTTGCCGCAGGACAAGGTGGATTCGGTGGCGGCCCTGCGGCGCGATCATGGATCGGTGGCGATGGTCGGCGACGGCATCAACGACGCGCCCGCACTGGCGGCGGCCGATGTCGGCATCGCGATGGGCGCCATGGGCAGCGACGCCGCGCTCGAAACCGCCGACATCGCGCTGATGGCCGGCGATCTGGCGAAGATTCCCTACGCGATCCGCCTGAGCCGCGCCACGCTAACGAACATTCGCGTCAACGTGGCGATCTCGCTCGCGCTCAAGGCCGCGTTCGTGGTGTTGGCCGTCGCCGGCGTGGCGACGCTGTGGATGGCGGTGCTCGCCGATACGGGCGCCTCGGCGCTGGTCGTCGCAAATGCCGTGCGGCTGCGGAAATTCACCTAGGCGCCGGGCTCCGGGCTCCGGGCTCCGGAACACGCACCCATTATCTCAGGTTTCGGATTCCGGAGCCCGGTGGC
>MELE01000143.1:9520-28352 GCA_001768615.1 Acidobacteria bacterium RIFCSPLOWO2_12_FULL_67_14b
CGGCTGAGCGGCCCCGACGTGCGCACCGCCATGCCGCCGCGGCTCAAGTTGAGCGACAGCGCGGCGGCGATCTTGCCGCCGGCCCGGTACGACACCGGGATGCCCATCACCACCCGCGGGCTGTCGCGCCGGTTGAACGTCTCCGGGAACAGGTGCGGCGCGATCGACGGGAGGATGTGTTCCACCGCGCTGTACTCGTTGACGTAGCCGGCCACGCCCAGCGCCGCGAGGTCGCGCACCTCTTCGACGCTGGTCACCGTGCCGCTGAACACCAGGATCGGCAGGTGCCCCTGATCCAGCTTGCGGATGCGCTGCACCAGATCCACACCCGAGGCGTGCGGCATGCGCAGGTCGAGTACGATGAGATCGAGGTCGGCGAGGTCGGCGCGCACGCGGGCAAGCAGCTGCGCGACGCTCTTGACCACCACGGCGCGGTGCCCGGCGGTGTCGAGGGCCGTCTTGAACCGGTCGCGCACGAAAGCAGTGTCCGCGGCGACGAGCACGGTCTTCTGCGAAGGCGATGAAGACGTCATATCACGTGCGACAACGCGCGCCGTTTCGTTGCAGACTGTATCAGGTTCTCGCTATAATTTGGGTGACCGTCCGCCTACTGAATCCGGCTGAAGCCGGACGCTACACACGCCGCCAAGGAGCGCCGAGCATGTCCGCGATTTGTCCCGAGTGCGATTCGCCCATCGATGTTGATGAATACGATGTCGACATCGGCGACGAGCTGACGTGCTCGGAGTGCGGCTCGCTCCTGGTCGTGTCCAGCGACTCTCCCGTCGAATTCGAGCTGGCCGACGACGAGGATGATCTCGACGACGAGAAGGATGAAGACGAGGTCGAAGACGAGGATGCAGACACCGACGACGACGAGGACGACGACGACAAGGTCGACGACGACGAGTAACGCGCTCGCCGCGAAGGCCGCGCGCCTGCGGGGCATCCTCGCCGGGTACGAGTCGGTCGTGGTCGCCTTCAGCGGCGGCGTCGATAGCGCCTACCTCGCCATCGCCGCGTCGCAGGCCCTGGGTCCCCGGGCCCTGGCCGTCACCGCCGACAGCCCAAGCTATCCCGATACGCATCGCCAGCTGGCGCTGTCGATCGCACGCGACTTCAAGCTCGCCCACGAAGTCATCCACACCGCCGAGCTCGACCGCCCGGAGTACCGCGCCAACCCGAGCAACCGCTGCTACTACTGCAAGGACGAGCTCTACGGCCGCTTGGGCGACGTCGCCCGCGAGCGCGGTTTCGCGGTGATCGTCGACGGCAACAATGCCGACGATCGCGGGGACTACCGCCCCGGCCGCCAGGCCGCCCGCGAGCACGGCGTCAAGAGCCCGCTGGACGAAGCCGACCTCACCAAGGATGACATCCGCGAGCTGTCGCGCCTCGAAGGCCTCGGCAGCTGGGACGAGCCCGCATCGGCGTGCCTGTCGTCGCGCATTCCCTACGGCAGTGCGGTCACCGACGAGGCGCTGCGCCAGATCGAACGCGCCGAGCAGGTGCTGCGCGACCTCGGCTTCCGCGTGTTCCGCGTGCGCCACCACGACACCGTCGCCCGGCTCGAGATCGCCCGCAGCGAGATGGCCCGCGCGCTCGATCCCGGGGTCAACGCACAACTGGTGTCGGCCATCAAGGCCACCGGCTACCAGTACGTCAGCCTCGACCTGCAGGGCTACCGCCTCGGCAGCCTGAACGAGGCGCTCCGGCTGCGACCGCTCTCGTGACGGCCCAGCGGGCCCTTGCCGCGCTCGCGCTGGTGTTCGCGCTGGCGCACGTGCCCTTCCTGGCGACCTCGCTCGAAGACATCGACTCGGTGAACTTCGCGTTGGGCCTGCGTGATTTCAACGTCGCCGAGCACCGCCCGCATCCCCCCGGTTATCCCGTCTACATCGCTCTCGGAAAAGCGGCAAAGGCGATCGTCGGGTCGATCGGCAGCCCATTCGACTCGCCCTCCGGGCTCGCTCAGGGCAGGCCGCCTGAATCGTCCGTCGAAGCGCGCGCGCTCGCGGTGCTCTCGCTGCTGGGCGGACTGCTGGCGATCGCCGGCCTCTACGGCGTGTTTTCCTGCCTGAACACGCGACGCGCAGGCGAGTCGATGCCGTGGACCACACTCGATGTCGGCGCCTTCGCGGCGACGGCAATCACCGTGTCGTGCCCGTTGTTCTGGTATCTCGCCGTGCGTCCAATGAGCGACCTGCCGGGCCTGGCGCTCGCGCTGGCGGCGCAAGCCTGCCTGATGCGCGCGTTCTGGCAGCAGGCGCCCGGGCCCGATGGCGACCGCCGGCTCTCGCCCGCGGCCACTGCCTCATCGGGCCGCATGATCGTCGTCGGCTCGCTCGTTGCGGCGCTGAGCATCGGCATGCGGTCGCAGACGGTCTGGTTCACGGTGCCGCTACTGGTGCTCGTGCTCTTCGATCGTGTGGGCCGCGGCGTGGCCGGCGCCATGATCGGCGGCGGCGTCGCGTTCGTGATGGGTGGGCTGGCTTGGGGCATTCCGTTGCTGGTGGCGAGCGGCGGCCTTGGTCCTTACCTCGCGGCGCTGGGCACGCAGGCCGGCGAAGACTTCGCGGCGGGGGAGATGCTCTATCTCAACCAGACGGCCAGGTCGGCGGCGTTTGCGCTGCTGCGGACGTTCGTGCACCCGTGGGATTCGACGACATTGGCCATCGGCGTCCTGTTGTTGGCCGCGGCCGGCGTCGCGCAACTGCTCTGGCGCGATCGCCGGGCTCTGGTCGCGCTCATCGTGCTCAGCGTTCCCTACGCGGTCTTCCACCTGCTGTTCCAGGACACCTCGTTCGTCCGCTACGCGCTGCCCCTCGTCCCCGCGGTTGCGTTGCTCGCCGTCCGCGGCGTCACGCTGATCTCGGAGCGGGCCGTGCCGGTGACAGCCGCGGTGGTCTCGATCTGGGCCGTCGCCGTGGCCAGCCCGGTGCTCGTGGCCTATGGATCCGAGCCGAGTCCCACTGTGCGCGTGATCGAGGCGATGACGGCGGAGGCGCGCGGCGCGCAGCCGGGCGCGCTCGCGATGCACCAGACGTTCAGGCGTCCCCTCGAAGCCGAAGTGGTTCCGGTCAGCGCCCGGTTGCCGTCGCCGCCGCGGCTCGAGTGGCTCGAGCTGGAAAAGTACTGGAACGACGGGCGCACCGATCCGATTTGGTTTCTCGCCGATCCAGTCCGCACCGACCTGGCGCTGATCGATCCGATGAGCCTGCGGGACGCGACCGAGTTTCGATGGCCGCTCGTGGCGCGTCCCGCCTTCGGCGGCATGCGTCCATCCGCGGTCCGCTGGTACCGCATGCCCGCGCCTGGATGGTTCGCCGAAGACGGCTGGTCGCTCACGCCCGAGACCTCCGGCATGGCGCGGTTGAGGGGGAAGGAGCCGCACCTTGCGCCGATTGCGGCCATGGTCCGCCGCCGCGCCGGGGCCGCGCGCCTGCTGGTGGGCGGCCGCAACCTCGCGGCGCCGACCGATCCGTCGGCGCGGTTCGTGCTCGCCATCGACGGGGTGCCGCTTCAGCAATGGGATGCCGCACCGGGGTTCTTCCTGCACGTCTTCGACGTCCCGGCCGGCCGGTTGAGCGGCGAGGGCCCGCTCGCGCGCCTGACCATTCGATCGGCCGCCATTGACGGCCCGCCTTCGCCCGACGGGCTTCGGCGGGCAGGTTCTGTAATCCCGACGGCGATCGAACAGTTCGACCTCCAGGACCCGCAGGCGCTGATGTGGGGCTACGACGCCGGCTGGCTCGAGGCCGAATACAACCCATCCGAAGGGCTGTGGCGATGGACGAGCGACCGTGCAACGCTGCGCATTGTTGCGCCATCCGTGCCAGTGCGCGTCACCCTGTCGATCGAGTCGCCGCTGCGATACTTCGACGCGCCCGCCCGGGTGCGGGTGAGCGCCGGCGCCCGCGAAATCGCTGTTTCCCTCGTGGGAAATACGCAGGAACTGACCACCGACGTGCCCGCCGACGCCCTGGCGGCCGCGGGTGGACTTTTGACGGTAGAGACCGATAAGACCTTCGTGCCCGCCGAACGCGGCGGCCCGCCGGACCATCGGCGCTTGGGCCTGCGCGTGTTCGGGATCCGCGTGTCTAAGCGTTGACACCACCGGAACCTACCCGCTAATCTGCGGGCACACAGAATTGTAACCCTCCAGATAGAGGAGTGCGGAATGACGACGAGTGTGCTCAGAAAGACGGCAGGAATTGCATCCTTCTGCCTGGCGTTGGGGTTGGGAGCGGCAGCGTGCAGCAAGAAGGCGCCGGCCGTAGCCCCGCCACCGCCGCCTCCGCCGGCTGCGCCCGCAACGCCGCCGTCACCGCCGCCACCGCCTTCACCGCCGCCGGCGGCCCCGGCGCCGCGGGTGTTGACCGAGGACGACAAGTTCGCGGCGATGTCGCTGGGCGACCTCAACGCGGCGCGTCCGCTGGGCGATGTCTACTTCGACCTCGACCAGTCCTCGATTCGTGACGACGGCCGTGCCGCCCTGTCGACCAACGCGACTTACCTCAAGCGCTGGCCAAGCGTGCGCTTCACCGTTGAAGGCCACTGCGACGAGCGCGGCACCGCTGAATACAACCTGGGTCTCGGCGAGCGTCGCGCCAACGCGGTGCGGGCCTATCTCGTGGAGCTCGGCGTGCCCGGCGATCGCATCGTGATCGTCAGCAAGGGCAAGGAGTCGCCGTTCTGCGCGGAATCAAACGAAGCCTGCTGGCAGCAGAACCGCCGTGGCCATTTTGTGATTACTGCCAAATAAAGGCAGAAGGCAGAAGGCAGAAACTACAGCGATGCGGCGATTGTCTCCGCCGCTTCGCGGGGATTGGGCACGCCGGTAATCGGGCGCCCGATCACCAGATACGATGCGCCGGCCGCGATCGCCTCGGCCGGCGTCAACGTTCTCGCCTGATCGTCTTTCCCCTGTTGATCTGCGGGGCGAATTCCCGGCGTCACAATCTGAAAATCCGGCCCGCACGCCTGGCGAATGGCGGGCGTCTCTTGCGGCGACGCCACCACGCCGTCCAGACCGGAGGCCCTGGCGAGCTTCGCCAGGTGCACGACCTGCTCGAGCAGCGGGCGTGACACGCCCACTTCCGCCAGCGCGGCCTCGTCCATGCTCGTGAGCACCGTCACGCCGATGACGAGCGGACGCGTGCGTCCCTGCGCCGCCGCCGTCTTGCGCGCGGATTCCGCCGCCGCCTTCATCATCGCGGACCCGCCGGAGGCGTGGACGTTCACCATCCACGCGCCGGTGCCGACCGCCGACTGCACCGCGCCCGCAACGGTGTTCGGAATGTCGTGGAACTTCAGGTCGAGGAAGACGCGGTCGCCACGGCTGGCCAGTTGGTGAACGATGGCGGGACCGGCCGCAGTGAACAACTGCTTGCCGATCTTGAAGCCGCCTACGCTTCCGCGAAGGGCATCGGCGAGCGCGAGGGCCTTGTCGGCGGATTCGACGTCGAGGGCGACCAGGATTGGGTTCATGCGTGTCCAGACAAACCTAAAGGTTTGTCCCCACGACAGGTTTGTCCCCACGCACCGGGGACGGATCGAACGCGCCGATCAAGTCGCTGAGGCGCTCCACCTTGTGACGGGTCATGTAGTCCTCGATCCCCGCCAGCACCTTGCCCCACACGAACGGATCGACAAAGTTCTGCGTCCCGATCTGCACCGCGGTGGCGCCGGCGAGCATGAACTCGATCGCATCCCGCGCGTTGGTGATGCCGCCCATCCCGATGATGGGGATCTTCACCAGTTGATAGCACTCCCACACCATGCGAACCGCAATCGGCCGGATCGCGGGTCCGCTCAGCCCCCCCATCACGTTGCTGATCGTCGGCCGCCGCGTCTCCACGTCGATCGCCATCGCCAGGAACGTGTTGACGAGCGACACGGCGTCGGCGCCGGCGTCCTCCGATGCCCGCGCGAACGAGGCCACGTCGGTCACGTTCGGCGTGAGCTTCGGGATCACGGGCAGGTGGGTGGCCTTCCTGACCGCGCTCACCACCTCGTAGGTGCCCGTCAGGCTGCAGCCGAACTGGATGCCGCCCTCCTTGATGTTGGGACACGAGATGTTGAGCTCGATCGCCGAGACGCCTTCCGCCTGCGACAGCACCTTGCAGACCTCGACATACTCATCGAGCGTCGAGCCGCACACGTTGACGAACGTCCGCGCGCCATGCGCGCGCAGTTGGGGCAGCTTCTCCTTGACGAAGCGATGCACGCCGATGCCCTGCAGGCCGATGGCGTTGATCATGCCCGCCGGCGTCTCGACGATCCGCGGCGGCGGATGGCCCTGGCGCTCCTTGAGGAACAGGCCCTTCGACACCACGGCGCCGAGGGTGGAGAGGTCGACGACCTGCTCGTACTCGAGCCCGTAGCCGAAACAGCCGCTCGCCGCGATAAGCGGGTTGGGCAGCGTCAGCGATCCGATTCTGACGGAGAGATCCATCTCAGTCCCAGACCAGTTCCGCCCCGTCGAAGACAGGACCGCTGATGCAGGAGCGCACGAGGTTCGCTTCCTCGTTGCCGTGCTTCACGGGCACGACGCAGCTGTAGCAGCCGCCGAGCCCGCAGCCCATCACGCGCTCGACGGACACTTGCGAGGGCTGATGGTACCGAGCCGCCAGTTTCGCCACGGCCTCGAGCATCGGCTCCGGCCCGCAGGCGTAGACCATCGCGCCATCGGCGCCAACGGACTTCAGCGCCTGCTCGAGCGGCGCCGTGACCCGGCCCTTCACGCCCCGTCCGCCGTCCTCGGTGGCGAGCACCAGCGTGACCCCCAGGCGGCCGAAGAAGTCCAGGTAGAACAGCTCGTCGCTCGTGCGCGCGCCGTAGAACAACGTGGTGGGTGTCCCGGAGGCGGCCAGGGATTCCGCGAGCGTCGCAAACGGCGCCAGCCCGACGCCGCCGGCGACCATCCAGGCCTGCCTCGGCGCCGACACGGGTGTGAACGGCAATCCGAGCGGGCCCAGGCACGAGACGACGTCGCCGACCTCGAGGTCGTAGAGTCTCTTCGTGCTGCGCCCCGCGCGCTTGTTCAGAATGCTGACGCCGGTGATCGCGCCGCGGCTGTCGCGCAGGATTTCAAAGACGGAAAACGGACGCCGCAGGAGCGGATCGGTGACGCCGGCCGGCTTTAGCATCACGAATTGTCCGGGTCTGGTCCGCGCGCCCACTTCGGGCGCGGCCAGGCTCAGGACCGAGTACTCGCGCGACAGTCTGAGGTTGGCCATCACTGTTGCGTCGACGTCAACCGGCGGCATCGATCGAGTATAGCAAGGCGGGTACAATGGCAGCGAACGCTGGCCCTCGCCCTCCAAGATGCGCTACCTCCGGATGCTCTCCAACGCGGTGATCGCCGGTGGCCTCGCCTCCGGGTATCTGACCGCGCTGGTGCTGCAACTCAACCCGTCGTTCCCGGTCGACCCCGGCACGCTCTTTCCGCTGGCGCTGGTGCTCGGCCTGGCCTACGGCGCCAACCTCTCCGTGGCCTTCTACGCGCTGATCGTCCTGCGGCAGATCCTCGCGGTGGAAGTGCTGTCGCCCGGATGGCTGAGCGTGCGCCTGTTGTCGTGGCTGTGCACGATTGCCGCGGGCGCGGGGGCGGCCATCATGTGGCTCAACCTGCGCGGCTTCGGCCCCGTGCTCGATCCCGCCACCGCCGGCCGCATGGCCGTCGGCGCCGGCATCGTCTCGGCGGCAGCCGTGGTCTTCCTGCTGATCGGGCTGGCGCACCTCGGCCGCCGCGGCGGCCGCCTGAGCGCCTCGATCCTCTCGACGACGATGGTGCTGTCGGTGGTCGGCCCGATCGTGGCGCGGGGCCCGGGACACCAGCCGCCGCTGCCCTCGCGGTTCACGGCGCCGCCGGCGGACGTGGCCGCCCGGCCCGACGCGCACGTCACCATGCTCATGCTCGACGGCGCCACCCTCGACGTGATTTCGCCGGCGGTGGCCGCGGGCCGGCTGCCGAACATCGGGCGCATCTTCGACCAGGGCGCCGTGCTGCACCTGGCGACGTTGCGGCCGACGCAGGCCGAGCCGGTGTGGAGCGCCATCGCCACCGGCCGCCTGCCGATGTACAACGGCATTCGATCGGCGTTCGTCTATCGCGTCCTGGGCCGCTCCGCCATCAAGCTGCTGCCCGATTACTGCTTCGCGCGGCTGCTCGTGCGCATCGGATTCCTCACCGAGCAGCCGCAGACCGCGGACGACCTGGCCGCCCGCCCGATCTGGAACATCCTCGGCGATCACGCCGTTCCCGTCGGCGTGATCGGGTGGCCGCTCACCCATCCGGCGCCACGGGTGAACGGGTTTCTGGTGAGCGAGACGTTCCACGGGCTGTCGGAGACGGCGATGGACTTCGAGGGCGCGTCGGCGCTGTCGCCGCCGGAACTGCTGGCCGACGCGCGCGCGGCGATGGCCGTTCCGGCACAGCCCGACCCGGTGGCGCTCGTCTCGACGATGGGGGCGCCGCAACCGTCGAACGACTACGATACGCGCCGCGATCCGACACCGGTCGTCGCCGATCGCGTGCACCTGCAGCTCCTCAACGCGTTCGAGACCGGCGCGCCGAGCTTCCTGGCGGCGCGCTTCCCCGGCATCGATGCGGTCGGGCACCTGTTCCTGCGCTACGCCGATCCGTCCGCCTTCGGCGATGTGTCGGAACAGGAGCGCGAGAAGTTCGGGCGCGTGCTGGACCAGTACTACGGCTTCGTCGACACGCTCGTGGGACACCAGATGGAGCGGCTGGGGCCGAACGACCTGTTGCTGGTCGTGTCGGCGTTCGGGATGGAGCCGCTCAGTCCCGGCAAGCGCGTGCTCGAGATCATCGCCGGCGATTCGCAGATCAGCGGCACCCACGAGCGCGCGCCCGACGGGTTCGTGCTCGCCTACGGCCCGCCCGTGGCCACGGGCCGTCCGCCGAGGGCCTCGGTGGTCGACCTGGCGCCGACGCTGCTGTATTTCCTCGGGCTCCCGGTGGGCCGGGACATGGACGGCTTCGCCAGGACGGACATTTTCAAGCCGTCGTTCACGAGCGACAAGCCGGTGACCTACATTCCCTCGTACGGACGTTAACTTTCCGCATCTCGATTGCGCGGGCGAGCACATTCAGGCGATCATGCGGGCGGGCGCCGATGATCGTTAGCTGCCGTGGCGCTTTGGCTATCCCGTGGCGGTGGCGTCGATGGTGCTGATCGACCTCTACCTCGTGTATCGCTTCAGAAGGGCGAAGTGGATGTGAGCGCGGACGCGATCTGCTTCGCCAGCGCCCGCGAGCTGGCCGCGCAGATCCGCGCGCGCCAGGTCTCGGCCCGCGAGGTGATGACCGCGTTCCTGTCGCGGATCGATCGCCTGAACCCGATCCTCAATGCAATCGTCGCCAGGCTGGACGATCGGTCGTGCCTGGCCCTGGCCGACGCCGCCGATCGGCAGTTGCAGCGGCAGCCCGCGTCGTGCGGCCCGTTGCACGGGCTGCCGATTGCGTTCAAGGACCTCGAGCCGGCCATCGGATTTCCGTGCACCAAGGGCTCGCCGATCTTCAAGGACGTCATGCCTTCGGAAGACTCGGTGATCGTGGAGCGCCTGCGGCGCGCCGGCACCATCCCGATCGGCAAGACCAACGTCCCGGAGTTCGGCATGGGCTCGCACACCTACAACAAGGTGTACGGCACCACGTTCAATCCGTACGACACGACCAAGAGCGCCGGCGGGTCCAGCGGCGGCGCGGCCGCGGCGATCGCCTCGGGGATGCTGCCGCTCGCCGATGGCGGCGACCTCGGCGGGTCGCTCAGGAACCCCGCGAACTTCAACAACATCGTGGCGCTGAGGCCGACGGTGGGCCTCGTGCCGATTGCGCCGAGCCCGCTGCCGCTGGTCGGCGTGACCGTGAAAGGCCCGATGGCGCGGTCGGTGGCCGACGTGGCCTTCCTGCTGAGCGTGATGGCCGGGGCCGATGCCCGCGATCCGGTGTCGTATCCGTCGGACCCCGGGCGGTTCGCGAAGCCGCTCGACCGCGATCACGCGGGCGTCCGCATTGCCTGGTGCCCGGACCTGGGCGGGCTGCCGCTCGATCGCCGGGTGCGCGCGGTGCTCGAGACGCATCGGCAGACCTTCCTCGGCCTCGGCTGCAGCGTCGAGGACGCGTCGCCCGACTTCGGCGACGTGGATGAGATCTTCCTGACGCTCCGGGCGTGGGCCAGCTGGAACACCTACGGCGCGCTGCTCGCGGAGCATCGGGCGGTGATGAAGCCCGAAGCGATCTGGGACATCGAGTCGGGCGCGAAGTTCACCGGCGCCGACATCGCGCGCGCGCTCGTCGGGCAAGGGGCGCTGCTGGAGCGCATGCGGAAGTTCCAGGAGACCTACGACTTCCTGGTGTGCGCCGTGAACCAGGTGCCGCCGTTCGACGCCTCGCTCACCTGGCCGAAGGCCATCGAGGGCGTGGCGATGGAGAACTACGTGAGCTGGATGAAGTCCACGTATTGGATCTCGACGACGTGCCGGCCGGCGATCTCCGTACCGGCCGGGTTCACACCGGAGGGCCTGCCGGTGGGCATCCAGATCGTCGGCCGCCATCGCGATGATTTCGGCGTCCTGCAGATCGCGCACGCGTTCGAAGCGGCGACGGGGTTTGGCAAGCGCCGCCCGGCCGCAGACTAGACGCAGATGGGTGGATCGACCAGGGCCGCAGGTGGCGCAGATGACGCAGATCAAAGTGCAGCCGCAGATTAGACGCAGATTTGAGTCGCCATGCGCGCCACGTATTTTTGACTGTGGACCCTCTGCCTCGTGGCCGGACGCCCTGCATTCGTGCGGCGTCCGCGGACCCTCAGTGAATCTGCGTCATCTGCGTCATCTGCGGCTGATATTCTTGATGCGCGCGCTCGGTGAACGCTGAAGAGGCCGCCCATGAAAGCTACACGCTGCCGCTCGATCACGATGGCTGCGATTCTGATCTGTGGAGCTGGAGCCCTGCGCGCTGCCGGTTCCCAGTCCGGCGACGAGCAGCAGATCCGCGAGGCGCGCGCGCGATCGAACCAGGCCATCGCCGCGCACGACCTCGCCGCCATCGCGCGTGTCTGGATGGAAGACGTGAACGTTGTCTCGTCGGCGAGCGCCCAGGCCTCCGGCCGCGAGCTCAACCGGCAGCGCATGGCGCGACAGTTCACCAACCGGCCCGACACCGTCTACGTCCGGAGCGCGGCCACGATCGACGTCTACCCGTCGTGGGCCGTCGCCTCGGAGCGCGGCGAGTGGACGGGGCGGTGGACCGAACCGGATGGGGCCCTCGAGATCGGCGGCACCTACCTGGCGCAATGGCGCAAGGTCGACGGGCAGTGGCTGATCCAGGCGGAACTCTTCGTTCCCACGCGGTGCTCGGGAGCCGGGTACTGCCGCCAGCGGCCCTAGCGCCGGAATTGCAGTAGGCTTCTGCGTCATGGCGGCGCCGGCAACCCAGCTCGCGGGGTTCATCGCGAAATACCCGCCGGACATGGCAAAGCTCACCCGGGCGGTGCTCAAGACCATGCGCGCGCGGCTCCCCGGAGCCGTCGAGATGGTCTACGACAAACGCAACTCGCTGGTGATCGGGTTTTGTCCCAACGAGCGGGCCACCGACGTGGTCAATTCGATCGCGGTGTACCGCGAGTGGATCAACCTGTACTTCTTCGAAAGCGACACCCTGCCCGATCCCGAGCGTCAGTTGCAGGGGAGCGGCAGCCTGGTCCGGTTCATCCGGATCACCAGTGCCTCGGACCTCGACAAGCCCGCCGTGAAGGCGCTCATGGCCGAGGCCCTCAGGCGCGCGGAGCCGCCGCTCAATCCGAAGTCGAAGCGCCGGATCGTCATCAGGCAGTCGTCCGGGAAGCCGTGATCCCCGGCCCGGCCCGGCCCGGCGCCCGGCGCCCGGAGCCCGGAGCCCGATCTGATATACTCCCCAAAGTCTCTTTAAACGCGGACCCGAGAGTTCGCAAAGAGGAAACACCATGCCGGTAGTCATGGATGCGGAGCGCATCTCGCGCGCGCTCACCCGCATCGCGCACGAAATCCTCGAACACAACCGCGGCCTTGCCGACCTTGCGCTCGTCGGCGTGCGCAGGCGTGGCGTGCCGATCGCCCAGCGCCTCGCCGCCGAGCTCACGACCATCACCAGGGAAGAGGTTGCCGTCGGGGCCCTCGACATCACGCTCTATCGCGACGACCTGATGGGCGCGTCGGTGGGGCTGGCGCCGCTCGTCCGCAAGACCGAGATCCCCTTCTCGATCGACGGCCGCACCATCGTGCTCGTGGACGACGTGCTCTATACCGGCCGGACGACGCGGGCGGCGCTCGATGCCCTGACCGACTTCGGCCGCCCGAAATCGATCCAGCTGGTGGTGCTCGTCGACCGCGGGCATCGCGAGCTGCCGATCAAGGCCGACTACGTCGGCAAGAACGTGCCGACCTCGCGCCAGGAGAGCGTGCAGGTCCATCTGCGCGAGCTCGACGGCGTGGACGAAGTCCTCCTGCAGGGGAAGGCGTGATGGCGCTCACCGCCCTTCGGCAAAAGCACCTGTTGGGCATCGCCGATCTCAGCCCGGACGAGATCGTGCTCGTGCTCGACACGGCGGATGCGATGAAGGAGGTCGGGCAGCGCACCATCAAGAAGGTGCCGACGCTGCGCGGCCGCACCGTCATCAACCTCTTCTTCGAGCCGAGCACCCGGACGCGGACCTCGTTCGAGATCGCCGAGAAGCGACTCAGCGCCGACACCCTGAACGTCGCCATCGCCTCGTCCAGCGTCGTCAAGGGCGAGACGCTCGTCGACACGGCGATGAACCTCGAGGCGATGTCGCCGAGCATGATCGTCCTGCGCCACGCTTCGGCGGGCGCCTGCCACCTGCTGTCGCGTATCTGCAAGGCGTCGATCGTCAACGCCGGCGACGGGATGCACGAGCATCCGACGCAGGCGCTGCTCGATGCGTTCACCATCCGGGAGCGAAAGGGCCGCCTCGCTGGCCTGAAGGTCGCCATCGTCGGCGATCTGCTGCACAGCCGTGTGCTGCGATCGAACGTGTTGCTGCTGACGAAGCTTGGCGCGGAGGTCTGGGTGTGCGCGCCGGCCACGTTGATACCGCCGGGGCTGCCGCAGATGGGCGTGCGCGTGACCACCCGCGTGGATGAAGCGGTCGCAGGCGCCGACGTGATCATGATGTTGCGCATCCAGCTCGAGCGGATGCAGGGCGGCTTCTTCCCGTCGCTGCGCGAGTACTTCACGACGTTCGGCATGACCGAGGCGCGCGTGGCGCGCGCCAAGCCGGACGTCATCATCATGCATCCCGGACCGATCAACCGCGGCGTCGAGATCGCCTCGGAGGTCGCCGACGGGGCACACTCGGTGATTCTCGACCAGGTCGCCAACGGGGTCGCGGTGCGCATGGCCGTGCTGTATCTGTTGGCCGGCGGAGCGGACAATGAAACGGTTGCTTAAGGGAGGCCGTGTCGTCGACCCGGCCAACGGCCGCGACGGCATCTTCGATGTGCTGATCGACGGCGATCGCATCGCCGAAGTCGGCGCCAGCCTCAGCGCCGACGGCGCAGAGGTCATGCCAGTGGCCGGCCTCGTGATTTGTCCCGGCTTCATCGACATGCACGTGCACCTGCGCGAGCCGGGACAGGAACACAAGGAAACCGTGGCGACGGGCACCGCCGCCGCGGTGGCCGGCGGCTTCACCGCGGTGGCGTGCATGCCCAACACCAGGCCCGTGAACGACAACGCGGGCGTCACGCAGCTGATCCTCCAGAAGGCGGCGGACGCCAACCTGGCGCGGGTCTATCCCATCGGCGCCGTGTCGCGCGGGCAGAAGGGCGAAGAACTGGCCGACATCGCCGAGCTCAAGGCCGCCGGGTGCGTGGCGGTGACCGACGATGGGCTGCCGGTGGCGACCGCGATCCTGGCCAGGCGGGCGCTCGAGTACACGAGCATGTTCGACATGCCGATGATCGAGCACTGCGAGGACCCGTCGCTCAAGGGCGACGGCGTCGCCCACGAAGGGCCGGTGGCGGCGTCGCTCGGCCTGCGCGGCATTCCGGGCGCCGCCGAGGCGATCACGGCGGGCCGCGACATCCTGCTGGCCGAGATGACCGGCGGGCACGTGCACATTGCGCACATGAGCGCGTGGACCACGATCGAGGCCGTGCGGCAGGGCAAGAGCCGCGGCGTCAAGGTCACCTGCGAGGTGTGCCCGCATCACTTCACGCTCACCGACGATATGCTCGCGGCGCCAATCGCCTACGACACCAACACCAAGATGAACCCGCCGTTGCGCGCGGCCCGCGACCGCGATGCGATGATCGCCGGCATCGCCGACGGCACGGTCGATGCGATCGCGACCGACCACGCGCCCCATCACTACGACGAGAAGAACGTCGAGTTCGATCGCGCGCCGTTCGGCATCGTCGGACTCGAGACGGCCGTGTCGATCACGCTGGACCGGCTGGTGCATACCGGCGTGATCACGCTCTCGCGGATGGTCGAGCTGATGTCGGTGAACCCGTCGCGGATCCTGCACGTGCCTGGCGGATCGCTGGCCGCCGGCGCCGTCGCCGACATCACGATTCTCGCGCCCGACCTCCAGGTCACAATCGACAAGACCCGGCTGGTCAGCAAGTCGAAGAACACGCCGTACCATGGATGGTCGTTCACGGGCGGCGTCGCCGCGACCATCGTCGGCGGCCGGACCGTCTACAGCAACCCCGCGGTGAAGCTCACATAGATGACACAGAACTCACGACACGACGAGGTCCGGGCGCGGGCGCTCGAAGACATGCGCCGGTTCGAGGTGGTGATGGACGGCCACTTCGATTACGGCAACGGCTTTCACGGCAAGCTGTACCTGAACCCACACAAGCTGTTTCAATGGCCGTCGACGATCTGGCGCGTGGCCCAGGAGCTGATCGACGTGATGCCGTCCGACTTCATCGACCAGACGCAAGTGGTCGCGGGACCGGCCACCGGCGGCGCGCTGCTGGCGCACACGATGGCCGGGCTGCTCGACGGCCGCCGGCCCATGACGCATCCGCCGTATTCGTTCGCGCCCTTCGGCCACCAGGAAGGGGCGCCCACCCTCAGCCCGTTCTACGCCAGGAGCATGGCCGGGCGCCGCGTGCTGATCGTGGACGACGTGAGGAACACCGGGACGACGTTCAAGCGGTGCGCGGACCTGGTGGCGCAGGCGGGCGGCACGGTGATCGGGACCATGCAGATCGTCGATCGCTGCCACGCGTGCGTCAGCCTCGACGTGCCGAACGTGGCGCTGGTGGAATACCGGGCGCCGCCGAACTATCCGGCGGCGTCGTGTCCGATGTGCGCGGCAAGGGTGCCGATTACCAGTTTTTGATCAAGCGCCTCGGCGGAACGCACGGGCGCGCCGCGTCCTTTTGCGGCGTTCCTACTCCTCGGGCCCGCCGGGTAACAGGGGTTCGAAGTCGAGAACCTGTGCGCCGTTCTCGGTGCACACGGCATATTTCGTTTCCCCGGCGCGGTACATCGCCACACCGGCGTACTCGCCGGACTTATTGAGCACGAAGAACCGGATGTTGAAGTTCGGATTGCCCTTCGCGTTCAGCAGCCGCGCTTCGACCGTGTTGGCGCGGATGCGCCTGAGCGCTTCCAGTCCGGCGTCCTTGGGTGACAGGCCGCGTCGCATTCCCTCGACGATCAGGAACGACGAGAGGTTATAGAGGTTGGCCTCGCCGCGCCCGGTCGACCCTGCCGCACCCACCTCGTTGTCGACATAGAGGCCCGCACCCAGGATCGGCGAGTCGCCGGTGCGGCCCGGGATCTTCCATGCCAGGCCGCTGGTGGTGGTGACGCCGCAGATGTCGCCGTTCGGGCCGATCGCGTCGCAGTTGATGGTGCCCCAGAAGCTGCCCTCGCGAATCAGGCCCTCGCGCACCATCGCCCGGCCGGCGGCGAGCCCGCGCGCGACGAGCCCGGGGTCGCCCTCCTGCTTGGGCCTGGGCTGACGTTCTTTGCCGTTGGGGTCGAGCCAGTGTGCGGGGTCGACGCGTCGCTTCCACTCGCGCCACAAGCGGCGGGAGGTCTCGGTGTTGAGGTCGCCCTCGATCGTGAAGCCCATGCCGCGCGCGAACTGCTGCGCCCCGGCGCCGCTCAGCAGGTGGTGATCGGTGTGGTCCATCACCGCCTTGGCCACCAGCGACGGCGTGCGCACGCCTTCGATGCAGGCCACGGCGCCGGCGCGCTTGCTTGGACCATGCATGCACGAGGCATCGAGTTGCACGACGCCGTCGGCGTTGGGCAGCGCGCCGTAGCCAATACCGGTTTCGAGCGGATCCAGTTCCGGAATGTTGACGCCGGCGATCAACGCGTCGAGCACGTCTTTGCCTTCGGTGATCAGGCGGAACGCGCGCTGAACGGCGTTCTCGGTGCCGCCGTTCTTGAACTCCCATCCCGAATAGTCGGAGATCACGACCGGGCGCACGGTGCGCTTCACGAGGAGCTCCGGCGCCCTGGCCGGAGCAGACTGGGCGAGGGCCGCGAGGGGCGAAGCGGCGGCCAGGGAAGCGGATGCGCTCTTAACGAAATCGCGTCTGGTGATCATGACTTGTTATACCAAAGCGGTGTAGCCTTGAATATGGCCGATCTCAAGGCTGACACGGCCGTCGGCGTGCCGGGCCGCGCGGCTGCGCCTACGCTGCAGCAATTCGCGAATGCGGCAACGGCGTCGGACGGGGTGCACCTGGCGTCGCTCGCCCCCATCGACCAGCTCG
This sequence comes from Acidobacteria bacterium RIFCSPLOWO2_12_FULL_67_14b, assembly GCA_001768615.1. GTDB lineage: Bacteria > Acidobacteriota > Vicinamibacteria > Vicinamibacterales > UBA2999 > 12-FULL-67-14b. Next base: position 26,300 of record MELE01000143.1, read on the forward strand.
AGGTACGGACCCGCAACTCCGTCTACAAAATCACGCTGCTCGGCGGTGGCGAGGGGCGTGTGCTCGTGCTCGGCGGGGCCTTCTTCCCGGTGTGGACCGAAGCGCGCCTCGCCGGCAGCACGCTCGGCGGCAGTTTCCTGAAGGTGGGCTGGGTGGGATGCGGCTTCTGCATGGAGTTCCAGCACGAGGGCCAGCGCATCGTCACCACCCGGGCACGCGAGATCCGGAAGGTCGAGCCCGCTCCAGCACGGGTCTGCTAGTCCCAGGCCCCCGGGCCGTCATCGCAGGTCGTCGAGTTCCTCGTCCAGCCGTTGTTCCAGCATCGGGTCCGTCGGCGTGAGAGTTCCGGGGCTGCTCCCATCCGCGCGGCTGCGCGCCAGGAACCACATGAGCCCGCCAAGTGATGCGGCGAAGACGACAAGCGGCGCCACCCACAACACGAGACCCCATCCCGACGCGGTTGGGACCGCACGAATGGCGTCGCCGAAACGGTCATACAGCATCTGCTCGATGTCGGCGGGCGCTTCGCCGGCCGCCAGGCGGGCGCGAATTTCGGCGCGAAGTGTAAAGGCTTCGGGTGACGGGCAATCTGCCAGCAGGAGGCCGGGGCAGTACGGGCTCATCACACGGGTGAAGATGCGCTGCGCGGCTGTGTCGACAGCCGTGCTTTGCGCCTGGACCGGCACGACGGCGGCGACGGCGGCGAACAGGAGGATCGCCACGAGGGCCAGGCCCGCCCTCCGCGCCCCGCGATCGGCCGTGGATTCAGCCGCCATCTGTGGTGGATCGAAAGCAAGGATCGCACCGTCGCCGCGAGCCCGATGATCGTGGGCGTCGACGGAATTGGGCGGAGTTGGCGCGTAACCGCGGGGATTATTCCGAAGTACCTGCGGACAATTTCAGCGTGCCCCGTTTGACGGGCATTCCGGGGAGACTCCCTGTAGGCTGTGATGGCCCGGATGCCATTCGCCGCACCGCCGCTGCTTCGCACCGCGCTCGACACACTCTACGATGACTTCAACGTCGAGCACGCCGCCGCCGATCCGATCTGGATCGTCAGGCGCTACGCCCGTCCGGATGACCAGGAGGTGGCCGGGTTCATCGCCGCGGCGCTGGCGTTCGGCCGCGTGCAGAGCGTGCTCAACTCGATCGAAGGCATGCTCGCGGTCATGGGGCCGTCACCCGCTGCGTTCGTGCGTGCGTTCGATCCGGCGCGCGACCGCCGCGCGTTCGACCACCTGGTCCATCGGTGGACGCGCGGATCCGACATGGCTGCGCTCGTCTGGGTGATGCACCAGATGATGGCGAACAGCGGATCGATTGAGGGCTTCTTTGCCGAGGGCCTGCCCGCGAATGCCATCGACGTGTCCGAGGGGCTGCAGTCGTTTTCGACGCGCGCCCTCGCGCTCGACACGAAGGCCATCTACGGCCCGCCTTCGCTCGCGAAGTCTCCGGCGAGCTACGGCGAGGTCCCGCCGAAGCGGCCTTTGGTCTCGGAGGCGGACCGGACGCGGCCGAAGCCGGGCGTGGCGTACTTCTTCTCCCGCCCCTCCTCGGGTGGCGCCTGCAAGCGGCTCAACCTGTACTTGCGCTGGATGGTCCGCCGCGATCGCGTGGACCTCGGCGTGTGGACGCGGGTCCGTCCCGGCCAGCTGATTGTGCCCCTCGACACGCACGTGATCCGCGTCGGGCAGTGCCTCCGCCTGACGCGTTTCAGGAGTCCCGGCTGGAAGATGGCCGCCGACATCACCGCGTCGCTGCGGACGCTGGACCCGATCGATCCGGTGAAGTTCGACTTCTCGATCTGCCACGTCGGCATGATGAATGCGTGCGGGTTCGGCAAGAAGGCCGGTGACGCGCACTGCCCGCTCAAGGGCGCTTGCCGGCCGCGCCAACCAAACGAGACCACGAAGCCCACGAAGCCTTAGGTTTTCTTCGTGGTGCCTTCGTGATCTTCGTGGTTTCCTTTGGAACGATGGCCAGTTTGGATACGTCGAAGCCAAAGATGACCCGACTCTTCTCAATTGGCGAGGTCCGCCTCGGCCTCCGGCTG
>MELE01000144.1:0-402 GCA_001768615.1 Acidobacteria bacterium RIFCSPLOWO2_12_FULL_67_14b
CAGCAGCACGATCGGCGCGAGCCGCGCGAGGCCGATCATCGCGATCGCGAACATCACGGCCGAGAGGAACCACCACTGGTCGGGCCACTCGCGCAGCGTCAGGAAGACGATCGACGCGCCGATCACGGCGAGGCCCGTGCCGAGCAGCACCCCCTTGGCCTGATCCGACAGCCAGTGCCGGGCCGTCTGCGTCGACAGGCCGTAGCGGTGCTCGAGCAGGAAGCCCTGGTAGAACGCAAAGGGGGCCTCGATCACCTGCAGCAGGATCATCAGCATCACCGCATACACGGCCACCGTGACCGCATCGTCGAAGCCGGCGGAGATGACGCTCGACACCGCGGCCGCCAGCTCGCGCACCTGCGAGCCCGCGCCGCTGACCAAGAGCGCGAGCAGCACCACGCC
>MELE01000144.1:576-26655 GCA_001768615.1 Acidobacteria bacterium RIFCSPLOWO2_12_FULL_67_14b
CTCAAGCCTCAAGTCTCAAGCCGTCAAGCCTCAAGCCTCAAGTCTCAAGCCGCTCGACTACGAAGTAGTCGAGCCCGTTCGCGAGATGCGGATGCCGCCGTTGACCGTGTTCAGCGTGACGCGGGCGCCGCCGCCGTTCATCGTGCCCTGGAGGCGCCGCTTCGAGTCGAAGGCGTTGGCCTGCTCGTCCTTCTGAATCTCGAGGTCGCTCACGCGGACGCCGCCGTTGACGGCCCGCGCGCTGATCGTGGCCCGGCTTTCCGACGGCAGGCCGATCGACACGCCGCCGTTGACGGTCTCGAAGCTCACTTTCGCATCGGCCGACAGCGGCGACCCGAATTCGATCTCGATGCCGCCGTTGACCGCCGAGGCATCGACCGCCTGCGACAGGACGCCCGTGCCCGTGACGCCGCCGTTGGTGGTCTTGGCGATGACGTCGCCCTGGAGGCCGGTCAGCTTCACGCCGCCGTTGACGGTGCGGAGGTCGACGTTCACGCCCTTGGGGACACGCACGGTCCACCGGACCTGGTGCCCCGAGAAGCCGCGCAGGCGCGGCGGCCTGACCTCGACCCGCACGCGGGTGTTGCCGACCTCTTCCCGCATCTCGACCTTGTCCAGCAGGGCCTTGGCCGCCTCGTCCGAGGTCCCCTCGGCCTTGCGAAGGCCCACGATCTCGACCTCGTCGCCCGAGGCCGGCAGGGCGTCGATCCGCCCGTTGACGTTGATGAGCTCCAGGGTCCCGCCCGGGGCCAGCTTGTAGCTCCGGGTCCAGGTGTCTTCGGCTTTGCCCTTGGCAATGTCGAAGGACAGCCCGCCTTCACCGGCCTGGATGTCGCAGGCGGCAACGCTGAGCCCGGCCGCGAAAACGAGCCCCAAAAGGGCGAACCTGTTGCGCATGGAGGTAGCCTCTTCCGAGTATACGGATTCGTGGGACGGCAGGTTCAGCGGTGGTCACCGTGTGGTGAGGGTGGTCCCCCGCTGCCGATCGAGCCGGCCCGCGGTGGCCGCCGCCCGGTCCAGCAGCCGCTTCGGCGCGCCGTTCAACCGCAGCAGCGCAATCGCGGTCCGCGTCGTCGCCGGCCTTGCCCGACATGTTCGATCCGGTCACGAGCACACCGCTCCCGGATTGCAAGGTGATGGAGTTCGGAACGGCGTGGTCGACCAACGGATGCCGAAGCGCGATCAACCCGGCATTCCCGCCCGGGGGCTGGAACTGCGGCCGCGTCCATACCTCCCCGCCGGCGCGGAACGCGGCCACGCTGATGGCGGCGTCGACCTCACCGGCAGCGGCCACCACGCGCAAGAGCGCGCCGCCGCGCGCGCGCAGATCGCGCACGCCGAAGAACACGCCGGTCGCGTCGAGCACCAGGACGACGTTGAGGTACTCGTAGATCGCGCCGGCCAGATCGCTCATCGCGATCGCCCACGGACTCGACGTGAACGACAGCATGAACGGGTTGTCGCTCGCCCACCGCGAAATCAGCTTCAACCGTGACAGCTGCGCGACATCCTCACGCAGCGACCCGACAATCGGCGCAATGTCGTCGCCGGCAAGGAAGGCCAGGCCTTCGGCGGTGGCGATCACCGGCGCACATTGCCGGAACCTGCGAGCCATGGCGCCGATCTGCCGATCCGTGCCGTAGCGCACTGCCAGGTTGAGGACAACAACGGCGAGCAGGAGGCCGGGCCAGATCGGCGCCAGCGCGATCGCGGCGATGCCGGTCACGGTCAACAGCGGGAAGATCGCGTGCCACGCGCGCCGCTCGACCGCGTCGGACCGCTCCAGCCACCACAAGTCGTAGCCATGGGGGTCCTGCAGGCGAGCCAGCGCCAACTGAGCGCGCTCGCGGGCCGCGGCGTCGGTGGACATGCGAGTGACCAGCGCCTCGAAGGCCGCCGGATGATCGGCCACCGGCACGCTGCGGAGCCGGTGATAGAGCGCGTGTTGGCCGAGCGTGCTCTCGGTGCGATCGATCGCGATCAGGACATCGTCGAGGTTGAGATCGGCCCACGTGCGCGAGTCGAGGGAACGCCCGCGGGTGATCGCCACCCGTGACGCGTGCGACGCGGCCATGGCGTCGAGACGGCGTGTCCGCGTGACCGGCCGGCCCCATTCGGCGCGAAGCCGAGCGAGGCGCTGATGGCGGCTGTGCCAGATGCGGGCGGCGACGACCGCCAGTACGGCGGCCGCCACGACGAACCAAGCGTAGCTCATGCAGGAGTGCAGTCTAGATCGCCCGGAGGGGAGCGCCGCGCCCATTCAGCTGAATCGAAATCAGATGTGCCGGGCTTGCGCCTCAAGCCTTCCGCACGTTACAGCGCCGGCGGCTCCTCGCCGTGTTGGCTGAACCAATGGCGCAGGAACACCAGGTCGGGCGCATCTTTCTCGCGATGGGTCACGGCCTTCATCCGCCAGAGGAGACGAGGCGATGCGAACGGAATCGACACGCCGTCCACGTCGTGCACAACGACATCCGTGGCGGCCTCAGCGTAGTCAATCCCACCGGCGGAGCGCATCACATCCACGAGGATCTCATCGGCCACACGGATGACATCGTACTGGTGAAGTTCGCCGGGTTGGAGTTCGCTGGCGGCGTGGTCGGGAAGCGTGGCAAGCGCGGCAAACACTTGCGCCTCGTTCTCGGGATCGGCGGCGACAATCACGTCCACATCCATGGTGGAGCGGCTGTAGCCGGCAGCGCGGATGGCGAATCCTCCGACGACCACATACTTGGCGCCACGCTCATTCAACTCGCGGCACAGGTCCCGCAAGTCCTCGACCGTCGGCTCGCGCGACGCTAGCTCGTCGGACGCGCGATCATCCGCCATAGCCACTGGTCGGCTTCCTCGTGGGTCTTGAAGCGGTAGACCCCGCGCGGCACCCGCACACCGCCAAACGACCGGCGCCATGCCACCGAGTCGGCCTTGCGACTGCTGGTCGTCGACAGGCCTTCGGGCGCCTTGGTTCGCTTGCCGACCACGCGGTCAATCTTCTCCTCGGCGTTGATGAAGGGCTTGGTTACCACGTCTTCAGAGTAGGCCGCGACACGCAACAAAGCAAGGCGATCCGTTACCGGTGATGCCCCGCCCGCGGTGAAGTATAGACCTCGCAGGCGGGTGTCACGCATGGGCGGGACAGGCAACCCTCAAGGGTTGCCTCCACGCGACTAGTTCAGTTGGATGGAAATCAGCTTCGAGACGCCGGGCTCTTCCATGGTCACGCCGTAAAGGCGATTGGCAATCTCCATGGTCTTCCGGTTGTGCGTGATGACGATGAACTGCGTGCGATCGAGCATCGACCGCAGCATCTCGACGAACCGGCCGATGTTCGCATCGTCGAGCGGCGCGTCGATTTCGTCGAGCAGGCAGAACGGGCTCGGCTTGTAGCGGAAGATCGCGAACATCAGCGCGATGGCGGTGAGCGCCTTCTCGCCGCCCGACAGCAGCATCACGCTTTGCAGGCGCTTGCCCGGAGGCGAGGCGACGATGTCGATGCCGCTTTCGAGCGGGTCGGATTCGTCGAGCAGCGTGAGGCCGGCCCGGCCACCGCCGAAGAGCGTCGAGAACGTCTGCTGGAAGTTGGTGTTGATCGCTGTGAACGCCTCGCGGAACCGCGCGTGCGTGGTCTCGTCGATCTTGCTGATTGCCTCGTTGGTCTGGGCGATCGAGTCGATCAGGTCCTGGCGCTGGCCGGTCAGGAAGGTGTGGCGCTCCTCGAGCTCCTTCGACTGCTCGATCGCCATCATGTTCACGGGGCCGATGCGATCGATCTTGGCGCGCAACTCGGCGATGGCTTCTTCCGCGGTCATGTGGGACGGCGCGGGCTCCTCGGGCCCGGCTGCGGGCGCGATGCCTTCTTCTTCTTCTTCGTCGGGCTCGACCGCTTCGGCGGCGCGGATGGCGCGGACGTCGGGTTCGATCTGGCCGTCGGCCTCCATCTGCGCCACCTGCTCGCGGATGTCGTCGAGCGTGGCGTTGACGGTGTCGATCGACTGCTGCGCGAGGTGCGTGAGGTCCGATTCGGCGGTGGCGCGCTGCACGTCGACTTCGGCCGCCAGCGCGCGCAGCGCGTCGACGGCGCGGCGGGCGTCGCGAATGACCTCTTCCTGCCGCTCCGACGCCTGCTTGATCTCGAGCGCCGCGTCGTCGGCCCTGACCAGGTCGCCGCGCAGGCCTTCGAGCCGGCCGACGTCGGCGTCCATCTGCCGCTGGCCTTCGGCCACGGCCTGCAGCAGGCGCTCGCGCTGATCGCGCATGAGCGCCACGTCGCGGCCGCACGCCTGCACGCGGCGTTCGAGCTCGGCGGCGGCGTCTTCCATGCGCGCCACTTCGGCCAGCGCGCCGGCGCAGCGTTCCACCAGGCCGGCATGGGCCGCCCGGGCTTCCGCGGCCTTCTGGCTCAGTCCTTCGGCCGTGTCGCGGGCGTCAGACAGGCGGCGCTGGGCCTCGCCCAGGGCGTGATCCGCCGTCGCCTTCTGCTCGCCGAGCCGGGCGATCGATTCGGTCGCCTCCTGGAGGCGCGCGTCGAGGCCCGCGATTTCTTCCCGCACGCGGCTGATCTCGGTGGCCACCAGCTCGTTGTGCTGCCGCAGGCGGAACTCGTCGGCGGCGGCGCGTTCGCTCTGCCCTTCGACGCCGACAATCGCCTTCTCTTGCCGGTGGAACTCGGCGGAGAGCCCGGCAATGGCGGTGGTGGCGTGCGCGATGGTCTGCTCGAAGCCCGCCGTGTCGGCGATCAGCTGATCCAGGGCCGCGCGCGACGCGGCGATCTTCTCGCGCAGCTCCTTGATTTCGCGCTTGGTGGCGAGAATGCCGCGTGATTCCACCTTCTCGCCGCCAGTGACGACATGGCGGCCGCGGAACACATCACCTTCAAGCGTCGCGACCGGGTACGGAACCGTCGGCGCAATGCGCGCGGCGGTTTCGAACGAGTCGGCAATCAACGCGCCGGCCATCACGGCCTGAATCGCGTGCGGAAACGGCCCGCCGATCTGCACGACCGACGACAACGCAATGGCACCGGGAGGAACCGCCGCCGGAACCTCCGTCTGAACCCCCGTGGGAACCCCCGTGAGGAACCGCCGGAAGGAACCGCCGTGAGGAACCCCTGAGTGAACCTCCGTCGACCCATCGGGGCGTCCCACGACAAAACCGCACCGGCCGGCGTCTTCCTGGCGGATCAGCTGCAGTCCGGCCGAGACGTGTTCGAGCCGCTCCACCAGCACGTGCTGCAGCAGGTCGCCCATGCACGCCTCGACGGCGCGCTCGTACTTCGGCTCCACCTCGATGAAGTCGGCCACGGCGCCCATTTGCCCGACCTTGCCGTTCGCGTTGACGAGCACGAGCCTGGCAGCGTCGGCAAATCCCGAACGATGCGTGTCGATTTCCTCGAGTGAGTGCAGGCGGGCGGTCATCGCCACCAGGTCCTGCTCGCGCGACCGCACGTCGCGGGATCGCCATTCGTGTTCGGCGCGCGCGCCTGCCAGCTCCGACTCACGGGCCGCGCGTGAGATCTTCGCCGCGTCCAGCCCGTCCAGGGCGCGCCGAAGCGCGTCGGCCGCGGCCTGGCGCTGCGCCTGCGCCTTGTCGAGCTCGGCGGCGAGCTCTCGCGCCTCCTGGTCCAGGCGTCCCAGCGCTTCGACCGCGCGCTCGCGCTGCGCCGACGCCGATTCGACGGCCGCGTTGAGCGCGGTGACCGTGTTCAGCACCGCGTACACGTCCGCGCGGGCGTTGTCGACCTCCTGCTCCACCGACTCGATGGCCTGCTGCGCCCGCGTGTAGGCATCCGACGCCGCGGCCACCAGGGCCGACGCGTCGTCGCCGGCCCGTTCGGCGTCCGTCGCCGCCTCGCGGCGGCCTTGGAGCGCCAGCCGTTCCGGTTCGCGCCGCGCCTCGAGCTGCTGCCGCTCGAGATCGAGTTCCTCGGCGCGGGCCTGCAGCATCCCGGCCTGCTGAGCATCGAGGGCGATCTGCTGCTGGCGGCGGTTGATCTCGAGCTCGTGCCCGTGCACGGCCTCGCGGGCCATGGTCGCCGCCTCGTCCGCGGAGACCAGCTCGATGCGGATGCGCGCGAGTTCGTTCTCGACTTCGGCGAGCCTCGCCGACGCCACGCCCTCGTTGGTTCGCGCGTCGTGCAGGCGGGCGCGCGCGGCGTCGATCGCCTCGGCCAGCGTGCGGTAGCGGCGCGCGAACAGCACCTTCTCCCAGCGGCGCATCTCGTCGCGCAGGCGGGTGTAGCGGCGCGCCTTCGCCGCCTGGCGCTTCAGCGATCCGCGCTGCTTGTCGATTTCAAAGACGATGTCGTCGAGGCGCGTGAGGTTCTGCTGCGCCGCTTCGAGCTTCAGCTCGGCGGAGCGGCGGCGCGCCTTGTACTTCGTGATCCCCGCGGCCTCTTCGATCAGCTGCCGCCGATCGGTTGGCCGCGAGCTCAGGATCATGCCGATCTTGCCCTGCTCGATGATCGCGTAGGCCTTTTGTCCGAGGCCCGTATCCATCAGCAGTTCGTGGATGTCCTTGAGCCGGCACGTCTGGCCGTCGATCAGGTACTCGCTCTCGCCCGAGCGATACAGCCGGCGGGTGATGTCGACTTCGCGCGTGGCGGCGACCAGGATCTCCGCCAGCTCCGGATGGTGGCCGTTGCCGTTGGCGGAGGGGTCGTGGTCCGGGACGTCCTCACCCGGAGGCGGGTCTGACTTGTCCGCCGAAGCGTCGGGCGCGAAGGTGGAAGACCCGCCTCTACGGAGAAGGGAAGGCGGGACGATGACGTCGCTGAGGCGGAGGCGGACCTCGGCGGCGCCGGTGGGCTTGCGCGCATCGGAGCCGCTGAAGATCACGTCCTCCATCCTGTCGCCGCGCAGGCTCTTCGCGCTTTGCTCGCCCAGCACCCACGTGAGCGCGTCGGCGACGTTGCTCTTGCCGCAGCCGTTCGGTCCGACAATGGCGGTCACGCCACGGTCGAATGCCAGCTCGGAGCGATCCGAGAAGGACTTGAATCCTGAGATTTCCAGACGTTCGAGATGCATGAAGCGGGTAACTGGAGGAAGACGCCGCCAGTCTAGCAAGCCCTGCCTGTTGTAGCAAGGTCGAAGACAGGCCCAATATTTAGTTGGTCGACAAACCTAAAGGCTCGACGACAAACCTAAAGGTTTGTCGCCACGAATCTACTGGCCGACCTTTGCAGCGGTCCGGGTCCGGCTCAGCTCGAGGAGCTTTTCGGCCTCCGCGAACTTCGAGATGGCAAACCGGGCCTGCGGGTCGACGGTGACCAGGCGCTGGCGAGCCGCGGCGACGTCGAAAACGGCCTCGTCGATGTTGTAGCGAATCATCGCGCGGATGAACTCGGCATCTTTCGTCCACGCGTCCTCGTCGATCTTGAGGTTGCGGCCCGCCACGAACGTCTTGAAGTCCGCGACCATCGCGTCATCCACGACGAAGTTCTTCTTGACGACGCGGCGCATGGGGCCGGCGTGGCCGATGCGGGTATCGCCTTCGGCGCTGAACTGTTCGGCGAACGCGGCGAAGAGCTGGCGCCCCTGCAGCGTGCGGCCGAAGCGCGTCGGCGAGAAGCCCTCGACCGGGCCGTCGAAGCGCAGGTCGGGCTCGATGCCGCCGCCTGAGAACACCTTGCGGCCGCCGGTCGTGTACTTCAACTGATCCGCCGTCTTGGCGCGCTCGCTCTGATCCTTCAACGTGTAGGTCAGGTACTCGTCGAACGTGCCGTCCCACGGCCGCTGGATCAGCCGGCCGCTCGGCGTGTAGTAGCGCGCGGTGGTCAGCGCGAGGCCGGCGCCGCCGCTCACGCGGTACACCGACTGCACCAGCGCCTTGCCGAACGTCGTCTCGCCGACCACGAGCGAGCGGTCGTAGTCTTGCAGCGCGCCCGACACGATCTCCGAGGCGCTCGCGCTGTTGCGATTGACCAGCGTGATCATCGGGATGTTCGTGTAGTCGGGCGTGTCGGTGGCGCGATAGTCCGAGTCGGAATTCGACGTCCGCCCGCGCGTGTAGACGACCATCGAACCCTTGGCGACGAAGCGGTTGGTGATGCGAATCGCCTGGTCGAGCTGTCCGCCCGGGTTGCTGCGCAGGTCGAGCACGAGGCGCTTCATGCCCTTCTTGATGAGGGCCTCGAGCGCGAGACCGAGATCTTCGTCGGTGTGCTCGGCGAAGTCGGTAATGCCGACGTAGCCGGTGGTGGCGTCGATCATGAACGACGCCGACAGGCTGGGGATGCTGACCTGGTCGCGCATGACGCGCATTTCGAGCAGCCGCTCGAACCCCTTGCGGCGCACGCCGATGTTCACGAACGTGCCCTTCGGCCCCTTCAGCTTGTTGACGGTGGCCTCGGTGGTCCAGCCCTTCGTGTTCTGGCCTTCGACATCGGCGATCACGTCGCCGCGGCGGATGCCGTTGGTGAACGCCGGCGAGCCTTCGAAGACGCGGACGGCAGTGATGTCGCCGTCGATCGAGGAAATCGTGAGCCCGAGCCCGAAGTACCGGCCTTCCTGCCGCTCCCGCATCTGGGCGTAGGAGCGGGGATCCATGAAGCTCGAGTGCGGATCGAGGGTCTGGAGCATGCCGTTGATCGCCCCGTACACGAGCCGGTCGGATTCGACCGGCTGGGCATATTGGGCCTGGATGGCGCTCAGGGCCGACGTGAAAGTCCGGTAGTGCTCCGGGACCGTTTCTTCGGTGGCCAGCGCACTCTTGCCGAACACCCCGCCCGCCAGGGCCGAGAGCAGGATGGCCGCGGTGGCCGCGAACAGGGATCGAGTGCGCATAGGGCGATGCTAGCTGACTCCCCCCCTATCCGCAAGGATTCCGGGGGGCGGACTTGTCCCGCCGTAGCCTCTGGCGAAGGCGGAGGTATACTGGCTCATTGGACGCTCCAGCCCCGGAAAGGGCCGTCCTGTTCTTAGTGAGGGAGCATTATGTTTGGTTCTATTGGCATGCCCGAGCTCATCATCATCCTGGTGATCGCGCTCATCATCTTTGGACCGCGGAAGCTCCCCGAACTCGGCAAGTCGCTGGGCCGCAGCCTCAACGAGTTCAAGAAAGCCTCCACCGACCTCCAGAACACGCTGGAGCAGGAAATCAAGATCGAGGAACAGAAGGAAACCGAGGCGAAGACCAAGTCCAAGTTCGAGTCGACGACGACCTTCGGCAGCGAAAACCCGGTCGCCAAAGCTGACTCCGATTCAGACACCGACACCGCCCCCCCGCGCGAGACGGTATCGCGTAGCTAGATTCGTAGCTAGATCGTGGCGCTCGTTCCCTTCCCAAGCCAGTCTCCTCGTGACGAGGATCCGGGGCCGGACCTGCCCGCGAAGGCCGAAGGTTTCTCTCCCTTCGGCGAGCCCGACGAGCCCGCCGAAGGGCGGATGACGTTTCTCGAGCACCTCGACGAGCTGCGCAAGCGCATCACGCACGCGGTGGTCGCCCTGCTGGTCGGCTTCATCGTCGCGTTCGCGTTCATCAATCGCGTCTTCGATTTCGTGTACCTGCACTTGGCGAGCGATGTCCCGGGCGGCAAGCTGATTTACACGGAGCCGGGCGAAGCCTTCTTCCTCTACATCAAGATTGCAGCGCTAACCGGCGTGCTGATTGCTTCGCCCTACATCATGTGGCAGGTGTGGCTGTTCATCGCGCCGGGCTTGTACTCGAGGGAGAAGAAGCTCGCGATTCCGTTCGTGATCGCCTCGTCGACGCTCTTCGTGAGCGGCGCTGCGTTCGCGCATTACTTCGTGTTTCCAGCGGCGTGGCGTTTTTTTGCGTCGTTCTCGAGCGGCTTCCTCGAGTTCATGCCACGCGTCCAGCCGATCTTCAGCCTCTATGTGAAGCTGGTCCTGAGCATGGGCCTGGTGTTCCAGCTTCCTGTGCTGATGTTCGTACTGGCGCGCCTCGGCATCGTCACCGCGCGGTTTCTGATCAGGAATTTCAAGTACGCCGTGCTGTTCATTTTCATCGCGGCGGCCGTAATCACGCCCGACGGTAACCCGGTGGTTCAGGTGATGGTGGCGGGCCCCATGGTCGTGCTTTACGTGCTAGGCATCGTCGCGGCCTGGCTCTTCGGGAAATCCAAAAAACCAGATCCGGCCGACGAATAGACCCTAAAGCCACGGGTACGTTTGACTTCCGGGTTTTTCGGCTCTAGACTCTGTGTATGAGAATCATTCGCCATCTGGCGTTTGGCCTAACGCTGAGCTTGCTGATTTCGGCAGCCGCGTGGGCGCAAGAAACACGCCCAACCAGCAGCACGATTTTTGGCGATACTGGCCTGTGGTTCGTGCCGCTGGGCGAGACGACGCCGAAAGGCACGTGGAGCGGCGCGGTGGCGCTGGTCAATTTCGACCGCAGTGAAGGCTTCAGCGACATCACCGACATCGGCGGCATGTTCGCGTTCGGCGCGACCGACCGCATCGAACTATTCGGGAGCATGAGCTATCGGCGCATCGACGCCGACCTGGTGCCGGTCGCGCGCAACGGCCAGCCGCAGGATTACCTGATCAACAAGGGCTGGAGCACCGGCATCGGCGATGTGAACGTCGGCGCCAAGTTCAACCTGCTGTCGCAGGCCACTTCGAATGGCTACGCCGCCGCGCTGCGCGTGATGGCGAAGCTGCCGACGGCGAGCAAGGACGACGGGCTCGGTACGGGCAAGCCGGACTTCCAGTTCGACCTGATCGGATCGCGCGAGTTCGGCGAGAAGGTGGAGCTGGCGGCATCGGCGGGCATCAAGCTGCGCGGCAAGCCGGATGGCTACAACCTAACGCCCGGATTCAAGTGGGGCATCGGCGGTGCGTATCCGAGCCGGTCGAAGTTCCGCGTCGTCGCCGAAATGGTCGGCGAGGCGTTGTTCGATCAGGCGCAGACGTTCACGGGCACGCCCATCGGCACGGCCGGCGGGCCGCCGCGGGAATGGGATCCGGACGCGACGCGCGACCTGTTCGGCGGCTTCCAGTTCCACTCGAGCAAGGGCATGTTCTTCGGCGCGGGCGTCTCCTACACCGCGTCGTACTACCTGCATCGCCGCGACTTCCTGACCTCTGAAGACAGCGATTTCGACCGCCTGGGCCTGCAAGTGCGGCTGGGCTACCACCCGAGCGGCGTGCGGAACTACGCGCCGCCGCCGCCGGCGCCGCCGGTCACGGCCGTCAACCCCGGTCCGCCGCCCAACCGGCCGCCCACGGTAAAGGCGCGCTGCGAGCCGTGCACGGTGCAGGTCGGCCGCGCGAGCACGGTCTCGGCCGACGCGCAGGATCCGGACGGCGACACGCTGCGCTACAAGTGGGGCAGCCCGACCGGCTCGTTCGCCAACGCCAACGATCGCCAGACGCAGTGGACCGCGCCGGGCCAGCCGGGCGCCGTGCCGGTCACCGTGACCGTGGACGACGGCAAGGGCGGCACGGCGAGCGACACCATCACCATCCAGGTGGTGGCGCCGCCGCGCAAGGAATACACGTTCGAAGATGTGCACTTCGACTTCGACCGCTACTCGCTGCGCGCCGAAGCGACGCGCATCCTGGACGAGGCGATCAAGGCGATGAGCGAGGACCCGAACCTGCGCATCACGGTCGAAGGCCACACCTGCAACATCGGCACGACCGAGTACAACCTCGCGCTCGGCGAGCGCCGGTCCAACGCGGTGCGGGATTACCTGGCCAGCCGCGGCGTGGCGGCCAGCCGGCTGCAGTCGGTGAGCTACGGTGAAGAGCGTCCGAAGCACGACAACTCGCGTGAAGAGACCCGGCGTCTCAATCGCCGGGCCGCGCTCACCATCAGGATGCAATAGCCGCGAGCAGGCGATCGAGAAACGGCGCCTGCCCGGACAGAATTCTTTGCCTCGCGAGGTCGATCGGGAACCATTCAGCCCGATCGACCTCCATGAATTCCTGCCTTCGTCCTGACTTGGGCGGCCATTCCATTTCGAACAGATTGCTCTTCAGCGTGGCGACGTCGAAGTCCGACTTCGCCGCCCAGGCGTACACGATCTTCTTGCCGCTGGGCTGAAGAATCGAGCCTAAGGCCAGGAACTCGCCGGATGGCGGGTGGCCCATCTCCTCCGCAAACTCCCGCTGCGCCGCGACCAGCAGGTCCTCGCCGGGCGACGGCTCGCCTTTGGGAATCGTCCAGGCGCCCTCGTCCCTGGCCGCCCACAGCGGTCCGCCGGGGTGCGCGAGCAGCACTTCGAGGCCCGCCGCCGATTCGCGGAACAGCAGAACACCGGCACTGTTTTTTGGCATACTCTCAGCCATTATGAAACGACGCGAGTTCCTGGTCTCCTCGGCAATGGGCACAGTGGGCGCGGCGGTTGGCCACGAACGCCTGACGGGCATGACCCGTGAGGCGCAGGCGCGTCCCCCCGTGCGCAAGATCCTGATCGCCGGCGGGGGCTTTGGCGAAGCCTTCATCCGCTACATGGGCATGCTCACGGGGAAGGAGCGGCCGCGCCTGTGCTACCTGCCGACGGCGTCGGCCGATTCGCAGTCAGGCACCATCTCGTGGTTCCGCAGCTGCGCCCCGCTCAACGTTACGCCGTTTGTGCAGGAAAGCTTCATCGCCAGCACGCGGCAGGACAAGGGCTGGGACGAGGTGCTGCTGTCGATGGACGGCATCGTCTGTTCCGGCGGGAACACGCTCAACCAGCAGGCGATCTGGAAGGCGCAGGGCATCGACGTGGTGCTGAAGCAGGCCTGGGACCGCGGCATCGTGCTCGGCGGCGCGAGCGCGGGCTCGCTCTGCTGGTTCGAGGAAGGGACGACGGATTCACGGCCGAAGGTACTGTCGACCGTGCAGTGCCTCGGCTTTCTGAAGGGAAGCCACTCCCCTCACTACGATCGCGAGCCGGGACGCCGCCCGCTCTATCAGAAGCTGATCGGGTCGGGCGAGATGAAGCCCGGGTACGCCTGCGACAACGACGCCGGCATCTACTTCGAAGACAACACCGTCAGGCGCGTCGTCTCGACGCGGGCCGACGCCAAGGTCTACTACGTGAGCGTCGTCGGCGGCCGCGTGGTGGAACGCGTGATGGAACCGGAGCGGATTGCGTAATCGTCAGTACGCCTTCGCAAACCACGCCGACACTTTCGCCGGCTTGCCGCACTTGATGCAGGGCTTGCCGGGCGCGGTCTCGTAGCCCACCGGGATGTTGCGGATGGTCGCCTGCGTCTCGGCCTTGATGTCGGCCTCGCACGCGGCCTCCTCGCACCACGGCGCAATCACGAACCCGGGCCGGCCGTCCATCGCCGCCTTGAACGCGTCGGCGGTGTCGGCCGTCGTCGTGTGCTCGTCGCGGAACGTGCGCGCGCGGTCGAGCAGGCCGGTCTGGATTTCGGCGAGCAGGCCCTTGATGGCGTCCGCGAGCCCGTCCATGGGGATCGAGGCCTTCGCCCGCGTATCGCGGCGGGCGGCGAACACCGCGGCCTTCTCGAGGTCCTTGGGGCCGATCTCGAGGCGCAGCGGCACGCCGCGCATCTCGTACTCGGAGAACTTCCACCCCGGCGTCTGGCTTTCGTCGGCGTCGAGCTTGACGCGAATGCCGGCGGCCTTCAGCTGATCGCGGATTTCCTCGCACTTCGGCAGGACGGTTTCTTTCCAGTTCCCTCTGGGAATGGGCACGATCACGACCTGCCAGGGCGCCACGGCGGGCGGCAGGATCAGCCCGCTGTCGTCGCCGTGCGTCATGATCACGCCGCCGATGAGGCGGGTCGACACGCCCCAGGACGTGGTCCACGCGTACTGCAGCGTCTTGTCGCGGCCCTGGAACTGGATCTCGAATGCCTTGGCAAAGTTCTGCCCGAGGTTGTGCGACGTGCCCGCCTGCAGCGCGCGGCCGTCGCCCATCAGCGCCTCGATCGAATACGTGCGCGACGCGCCTGCGAACTTCTCGCTCTCGGTCTTCTGGCCGTCGACCACCGGCATGGCCAGCACGCTCTCGGCAAACTCCTTGTAGATGCCGAGGATCTTCATCGTCTCCTCGTGCGCTTCGTCGGCGGTTTCGTGGGCGGTGTGCCCTTCCTGCCAGAGAAACTCCGTCGTGCGCAGGAACGGCCGCGTCACTTTTTCCCAGCGCACGATGTTGCACCACTGGTTGATGAGCACGGGCAGATCGCGCCACGACTGGATCCACTTCTGGTACATCACGCCGAAGATCGTCTCGGAGGTCGGCCGGATGACCAGCTTCTCTTCGAGCTCCTCAGTGCCGCCCTTGGTGACCCACGCCACCTGCGGCGCGAAGCCCTCAACGTGCTGGGCCTCTTTCATCAAGAGGCTTTCGGGAATCAGCAGCGGAAAGTACGCGTTGACGTGGCCGGTCGCCTTGAAACGCTGGTCAAGCTGTTGCTGGATCAGCTCCCAGATGGCGTAGCCGTAGGGCCGGATCACCATGAAGCCCTTGACCGGCGAATAGTCGGCCAGTTCCGCCTTGCGGACGACGTCGAGGTACCAGCGTGAAAAGTCGACGGACTGTTTCGTGATTTCCGTGACGAAGGCTTCGTCCGGTTGAGTGGGTTTGGCAGCCATGTGAACCATCAAGTGTATATCGTCTGCTATCCTAGCGTCCTCACATGGAACCGACCCGCATCGGAGTGACCGCCGCCGCCGGCGCGTATTCCGTGATCATCGGCGCGGGCGTCATCGACGCGCTGCCCACCGAGCTGGAGGCGGCGGGCCTGGGGCCCCGGCGCATCGTCGTCTCGAGCAAGCGCGTGTGGCCGCTGCACGGCAAGCGGTTCCGGCGCGCCGGCACCGAGCGATCGCCCGTGCTCGTGGACGACGGCGAGCGATACAAGATCATCGGCACCGTCGGCAAGGTGCACGATGCCCTGGTGAAGGCGAAGGCCGATCGGTCCACGGTGGTGATCGCGGTCGGGGGCGGCGTGATTGGCGATCTCGTCGGGTTCGCCGCCGCCACGTACCTGCGCGGCATCCGCGTCGTGCACGTGCCGACGACGCTGCTGGCGCAGGTCGACAGCGCGATCGGCGGCAAGACCGGCGTCAACCACCGGCTCGGCAAGAACCTGATTGGCGCCTTCCATGCGCCCAGCCTCGTCGTGGCCGATCCGATTGTGCTCGACACGCTCCCGCCGCGGGAGTATCGGGCCGGCCTGTACGAGGTGATCAAGTACGGCGTGATCTCGGATCCGTCGCTGCTCGATCACCTGCGGACGAACCTGGCCGCGATCCTCGCGCGCGCAGCCGATGCCGTGGCGCCGATGGTCGCCACGTCGTGCCGCATCAAGGCCGCAGTGGTCTCGGCCGACGAGCGGGAATCAGGGCTCCGGCGCATCCTCAACTTCGGCCACACGGTGGGGCATGCGCTCGAGGCCGCCACCGGCTACCGGCGGTTCCGCCACGGCGAGGCGATTGGCTACGGCATGCTGGCCGCGCTGCGGCTCGGGGTGGCGCGCGGCGTCACGCCGCCGGCGTTGCTCGACGAAGTGCAGGCGATCATCACGCGGCTCGGGGCGCTGCCACCGGTCTCCGGTATTTCCACGAAGACCGCGATCGCCGCGATGGGCCGCGACAAGAAGGTGGTCGCCGGGACGTTGCACTTCGTGGCCGCCACCGGGCGCGGACGCACGACCACGTTGACGGATGTGACCGCGGCCGAGATCCGGGCCGCGCTGAAGGGGATCGGGTTGAAGGCCTAGTCCAGGCCGAACTCGCGGAGCTTCACCGCGAGCGCCTTGAAGTTGATCTGCAGCAGGTCGGCGGCGCGGCCCTTGTCGTTGCCCGCGTCCCGCAGCGCCAGCAGGATCTTGCGCCGCTCCGCTTCCCGCGCGGTCCTTGCGGTGACCTCGGCGAGGCTGCCGGATAGATCGACCTGGTCCCACGGATCCACGATGGTGTCGGCGGCGGGCGGCGACAGGCTCAGGTGCCTGGGCAGCAGGACATCGCCATCCGAGAGGATCACCGCCCGCTCGATCACGTTCTGCAATTCGCGCACGTTGCCGGGCCACGGGTAGGCCACCAGATCGGCGACGGCGGCCGGCGAGATCGTCAGCTTCTTGCCCACATCCCGGCAGACGCGCTCGACGAAATGAATCGCGAGCATCGGGATGTCTTCCTTGCGATCGCGAAGCGGCGGAATGGTGATGGGAAACACGGCCAGCCGGAAATACAGGTCCTCGCGGAACTGCCGCGCGGCCACGGCCTGCCGCAACCGCTTGTTGGTCGCCGCGACAATGCGCACGTCGATCTGGAACGACCCGTTGCCGCCGAGGCGTTCGATGCGCTTGGTCTCGATGGCGCGCAGCATCTTCGCCTGGACGGGCAGCGCCATCTCGCCGATCTCGTCGAGGAAGAGCGTGCCGCGCTGGGCCAGCTCGAACCGTCCGGGCTTGCGCTGGGTCGCGCCGGTGAAGGCGCCCCGCTCGTAGCCGAACAGCTCGGCCTCGAGCAGCGTCTCCGGAATCGCGGCGCAATTGATGGCCACAAACGGCCCGTTCGCGCGCGGGCTGCCGGTGTGGAGGGCGCGGGCGCACAGTTCCTTGCCGGTGCCGCTCTCGCCTTCGAGCAGCACCGTCGAATCGGTCACGGCGGCCTTCTCGATCGACACCATGGCCTGGCGCAGGGCCGGCGAATTGCCGACAATGCCGCCGCGGCGCGCCGCGGCTTCTTCCTTGAGCAGTTGGTACTCGTCGAGCATCCGCCGCTGCGCGAGCGCGCGTTCGACCATCAACAGCAAGTGGTCGGGATCGACGGGCTTGGCCAGAAAGTCGAGGGCGCCCTGCTTCATGGCCGCCACGGCGTCCTGGATGCTCCCGTAAGCGGTCATCACGATCACGGGCAGGGCGGCGTCGGCTTCCTTGGCCGCTCGCAGCACACCGAAGCCGTCGCCGGTCGGCAGCCGGAGGTCGGTCAGCACCATGGAGGGTTGAGCGTCGCGCAGCGCGGCCACCGCCTCGACCTCGTCGCGCGCTTCGACCACGGTGTGCCCCTGGCCCTCGAGGGCCAGGCGCAACATCAGGCGAAGCGAGTCCTTGTCTTCGACGAGGAGGATCGGCGCCACCGGGACGGCGGCTCGGGCGCTCACGCCCTAACGGATCCAGCCAAGGGGGATGCCGGCGCGACGGGCTTCATCCTCGATGGCGGCAATCGCCTTCTGCTGATCAGCGATTTCCTTTTTCACCCGATCGAGCTCGGCCAGCGCCTTCAGGCGATCCGCCTCGATCACGGCCCGCTGCGCCGGATCGTCGCGGTTCACAAAGTCGGCGTTGAGCGCGTTGATGCGGCTCTGGAGCGCGTCGGCGAACATGCGACTCCGCTCGAGGGCGGTCCGGGCCGTGGACATGCGGCCGCTCCAGAACGCCTGGTCGCCCTGGGGGGGAGGGGCCGGGGCCGCTGGATCGGGCGACAACGGGATGTTCACGGCGGCCGCGCCGGGCGTCGGCGTCGGCTCCGTAGTCGCCGGCGTCGCGTTTGCCGGCGTCGCCGGGGCCGTGAAATCGGGCCTCAGGTCGGTGTTGGTGTACGTCTTTGCGGGCTTCTTCACCGCCTTGCGGCGCGCCTCTTCGGCCTTCGCAACATCCGCCAAGGTCTGGGCCGCCGCCAAGGGCGGCGCCACGGCGAGAAACGCGGCGAGGATCGCAGTGAAGCGTGTCATTCTTCCCCCTTCCCGGATCGTACGACTCGCCCCGCCGGAGGTCAAGGAACCAGCTGGCGCACTTCCTGCCACGATTGCACACGAATGCCGGGAAGGCAGATTTCCTCGCCTGCGGCATTCTCGCACACGCGAGCCAGCTCGGCTTCAATGGCGCGCCGCGCGCCCGACGGCCCGAACACCTGCGCGCGCACGCGGACGACGCCACGGCCCGGCTGGTCCTGCCCCGCGTCGGCGAGCGGGTCATCATCGGCCTCGCGGCTGTCGTCGGCGACCCAGACGGCCAGATAACAGGGCGCCGGACGAGCGATCCCGGTCACATTCTGCAGCGGCCCGTAGGCGTAGAGCCGCCACCGCGGGTTGTTCGCGCCCCACGGACGGTCCCGCGTGACCGCGTCCATTTGTAGCTGCGTGCAGCTGGTGACCCTGCCGCAATTGAGCGTGTTGGTTTCCGCCGTGAGATTGACCGCGCCGCCGCCGGGAATCGCCTTCACGCCCTGCGGCGGCCCATCGGTAAGGCTTCCGGTTTCGAGGCCGGCAAGCACCGCGTCCCAGTCGGCCGAGAACGACAGGTCGCGCGCCGCGAGCTCGATGCCGGCATCTGCGGCGTACAGCATGGTCACCGAGCCGCGGTGGTTGCCGCCGGCCAACTGGTCCATGAACACCACCAATGCGAGACCGAGGCCCATGGCCGACAGGAAGCTCGTGAGAAGCAGCACGAGGATCAACGCGACGCCGGATTCATGTTTCGTCATGGCACATTCCTCAGGGCCACCGACGCATGAAAGGTTCGGTCCGGGATCCAGCGCAGCACCGCACCCCCGGCCGGATTCCGCAGCGGCGCCGACGACGCTTCGACGCGGATCCACAGGTCGATGCGGCGCAGCGCCCCGAAGTCCGCGTCGTAGTTGCCGTGCGGCCCGCCCTCGAGCCACGGTCCGTCCTCGAAGTCGGACCCGCCATAGCGCATCAACGGACGGCCGCCCCACGCCTCGATCCCCATCGCGGCGACGTGGTCGACAATCGGCTGCACCGCGCCGCCGGCCGTTTCCCGGACGAGCGATCGCGAACCATCGCTCTGGTCGAGCAGGTGGAAGTCATTGGCCTCGACTTCAACAACCACCGAACCGGCCGGGTAGGCTGCGGTCAATGCGGATGCCGGCACCAGCTCCCTCCGCGAAATCGACGTCGAGGCCACGGTGAACACGTCGAAGCGTCCGGTGCCATCCACGATCGCCGCCACCGCCCCCGGCGTGAACCCGCAAACGTCGTCGACCGCCGGACACCCGGGGCCGGTTGCGAGCCTCAACGGGCCCTGTGCGCCTGATTGATGGCGATCGAGTACGCCTTCCGAGGCGCGTACGACCGGCGACACGACATACAACGCCTCGAACCGCTCGTCGTCTTCCGTCGACGGCGACAACACCATCACCGGCGGCATCGCCTCGGCAAGCGCGCCCAGTTCAGCGGCCGACGCCACGTCGGCCCCGGCCGACCGAAGAGCGGTCGCGAGCACGTCGACGCCGGTCCGGCCGCGCTGGTGAAGATCGAGCGCCGCCGGCGTCGTGTCGAACGCGGCCCGGGCCGGCACCACGACCGCAGCCATCGCGGCCGACAGAAACGCGCAGACCGTCATGGCAATCAGCAACTCGACGAGCGAGAAGCCATCAGGCCGCGTGATGGTCATGGCTGCCTCGATCGGATCGTGGCAAGGCACGCCTCCGCGGAGACCGGCGCCAGGCCCTCGGCAGGCGCGCGAAAGACACAGACCTCGATCACGACGGCTTGCGGCTCGCGGTGATCGATTGGCGTGACGGCCCATCGCCTGATGAAGGCGACGTCGCCATCCTCGTCGACCGCCCGTCCGCTCTCATCCAGCGTCTCGACATAGCCCTCCGTGTCTTCGCGCAGGCTCGATGGCGGCGACGGCTCGAGCGCGGGATCGGTGATGGAATCGCCCGTGGGTCCATAGGCCAGGGGCAGCGATCGCAACATCTCGAGCTTGGCTTGGGCCGCCACGAGGGCCAGGCCCTGCGTGCCCGACATTCGCGTGAAGCGCGCGCTCAACACGAAGAGCTGCGCGATGCCGGCCAGGGCCGTGACGAGAATGCCCGTGGCCACCAGCGTTTCCAGAAGGGTGAAACCGTTTCTTGGGTGATCGGTTGTAACGCGCATGCCGCCGGAGGGTGCAAGCGGCTTGCCCCGGGCTTGCGAAGGTGAAACCAGTGGATTCTCGAAGAGATGCGCGAGTGCACGCCTGGCACAAAGAGTGCCGGACGCAGTTTCTGACATGCCCGGCGCCGGAAGACGCCGCAGTTTCTACACTACGGTGCCTTCAGGCGGACTTGCTTCGTGGCAGCCTCACGCGAAACTGCGCGCCGCCGTCGGGCCGATTGCCCGCCGAGATCACGCCGTTGTGCGAGACGATCACCTTCTGCACAATCGCGAGCCCGAGGCCGGTGCCGGTGGGCTTGGTCGTGGCGAACGGTTGAAAGAGGCGGTTCAACGCTTCCGCGGCGAGACCGGGGCCGTTGTCGTCCACGGTGATGCGCACGTCGCGATCGACGACCTGGCCGCGCACGACGATGCGCGGCGGCGTGGCGGCCGCCGCGCAGGCCTCCAGGCTGTTGCGTACGAGGTTGTTGAACGCGTGGCGCAACAATACGTCATCGCCGTCGACGACCGAGAACTCACCTTCCACGGTGACCGCGGCGGCGGCGCCGGGCAGGTCCTCGAGCGCGCGCACGATCACCGCGCGCACGTCGACCGGTGCCATCGCGAGCTGCTCGGGCTTGGCAAAGCGCAGGAAATTGGTCACGACCTCGCCGAGTGCCGTGGTCTCGGCGCGAATGCCTTCCACGTACGGCCGGTACGGTTCGGGCAGGGCCGCGGGATCGAGCAGGCGCCCATAGCCGTGGATGGTCGCCAGGCCATTGCGGAACTCGTGCGCCAGGCCGGCGGTGAGCTCGCCGAGCCGGGCGAGCGCTTCCTTGAGCCGCAGCTGCTCCTCGAGCTCAACCACCGCGGTCAGATCGGTAAACAGGCAGACGGCGGCTTGCAGCACGCCGTTGGCATCGCTAATCGGCGACACGGTCACGCCGAGGTGCGACGGCTTCGAGGTGCCGCCGAGGGCCACGGTGCGGCGGAGGATGGGCGCGGAGTCTTCGAGGGCTTCGGCAATGACATCCGCGAGCGCCGGCGCCTTCGACAGCGCGTCCCGAAAGGGAATGGACACGGCCGTCTCGTCGAGGCCGAGAATGCGTCCGGCCGCCGGATTGATGGTCTGCACGCGGCCCGCGCGATCGACGACGACCAGGCCCGAGGTGAGGCCCTCGACGATCTGGCTGGCGAGCCGCTCCGACGCTTCGGCGCGCGCCGCCGTGGCACGCTCCTGCGCCTTGAGCTTCGTGACGGCCTCCTGCAGGGCCATCGAGAGCATGGCGCTCTCGCCGCGCGATTCGGACTTTCTGGACAGCCCGCGGCCGCTGGCGGCCTTCACAAGCATCACGATGACCACCACCAGCAGGATGGCCACCATGATGGTGAGGCCGACGAGGGCGTACCCGGCGATGGTCAGTGGCGGCATGACAGATCAGAAGAACTGCGCGTACCACGCGAGGAGGAGGTCGCCGGCGAACATCGCCGCCAGCGCACCGATGGCCAGGAACGTGCCGAACGGCAGCGCGAGTCGCATGCTGCCGCGTTGGAGCACGATCAGGGCCATACCCAGCAGCGCCCCCGAGAACGACGACAGCACCAGCGTGACGAGCACGGCCTTCCACCCGAGGAACGCGCCGATCATGGCGAGCATCTTCACGTCGCCCATGCCCAGCCCTTCCTCGCGGCGCACCAGGTAGTACGACCACGCAATCCCATACAACACGCCGCCGCCGAGCAGAGCACCGATCAGCGAGGCCTGCCACCCTGGCGGAGCGATGAAGCTCAGGATCACGCCGATCGCAATGCCTGGCAGGGTGATCGTGTTGGGAAGGATCTGGTGCGCCAGATCGATGCCGAACAGTGCCACCAGGATGCCGACGAAGATCAGCCGGCTTGCGACGAGGGGCCCGGGCGGCGTCAGCCAGACGACGAGCAGGAACAGGATGCCCGTTACGAGCTCGACGATCGGGTACTGCATCGAGATTCGTGCCCGGCAATTCCGGCACCTTCCGCCGAGCAGCACCCAGCTCAGGATCGGAACGTTGTCTCGCCAGCGCAGCGCGTAACCGCACGCCATGCACCTCGACGGGGGGTGGTTCAGCGACTGCCCCAACGGCAACCGGAAGATCACGACATTCAGGAAGCTGCCGACACAGAGGCCGATGAGAAACACGAACAGGAGCGCCGGACCGTCGACGATCATGGGGGCGTGGCCAGAGGCCTGGGTTTCTCGGTCGGCAGCGGCCAGAGCTGCGATTGGCGTGAGACGGTGATCTGGCCCGTGGCCGGATCCATGACGTAGGGCACACCGGTGGGATCCAGCGGCGATCCGCGGAGCCGCTCGGCCACGATCAACTCTTGCCAGCTACGCGGCGGTCGCCCCTCGCGGGTGGTGAACCGCCCGAGGGCCCGGTTGATCTCGTCGAGAACGTCCAAGGCATCCAGCTGCATGAGGCTTCGCTCCGCGTTTCGCTTCAGCCAAGCGGCGTCGTTCGATTCGAGGATCTGGCGCCACAGGAAGCGTGACGATTGCCGATCGCCGCCTTGCGCCAGCGTGGTGGCGGCCAGAGGGGCGAGCCATGCGGGCGCGCCGGTGACCTGCGCGGCCTGATCGAACCACTTCGCGGCGGCCCGGTAGTCGTGGAGCCACCAGTAGTACACGAAGCCGATGTCGTGCGGGTACTCCCACCCGTTCGGGTTCGCGTCGATGCCGCGCTCGAGCAGGGCGATGGCGCGGTCGGGCCTGCCCGGCCCGCGTGGATACGCCTCGGTCAGGAAGATCGCGCCAAAGCGGTACGCGACCTTGAATTGCGGATCCAGTGTCGTGACGAGCGTGAGCAGGGGATCGAGCAGATCGAAGTTGCGGCCCTTCTCGTCGGCCAGCCGCTTGCTGCCGTAGTAGACGACCGCCCGCATCCAGTAGATGTCGGCCACGAGGGCGTCGAAACCCAGAGCGATCCGTTTCAGCAGCGGGCCCGACTGGAGCCACATGACCGGCGTCGCCGGTTCGTACGGCTGCCATCCGCGATCGCGCACGACCTGCACGGCGATCGACAGCGCCAGCAGGCCGGCCGTGGCGGCATGGAACCAGCGGTTCGAGGGCCGCGGCCGCGAGTCGACGGAATGGGCCTGTGGCATCGCCGGATTACTTGAAGTCACGGCGGCGGAAGGTGGCGGTGGCGGCGGTCAGCAGGACGCTGATGTAGACCAACGCGTACAGAAGGGTATAGCCGACGTGGGACGCGGCGACGGGCACGCCGTACACGACTTCAGCTTTCACGTTGAAGGGCGCGAGGTTGGGCAACACGTAGTACAGGCCGCGCGCGATCCAGGCCAGGGCCGGCACGTCCAGGACGTTCTCGAACCGGCGCAAATCGTTGTTGAAGTGGCCGGCCACCCACAAGCCCAAGGTGAGGAGCGCCGACAGCAGCGGGCTCGAGAACGTCGAGAACAGGAGCGCCACCGCCGTGACGAGCGCCAGTTCGGCGACGATCAGGACAATGGCGACCAGCAGTCGGGGGTCGAGCGCCGGCGCGGGCCATCCCGCCCTCAGGGCGGGCGTAGCCATCACGTCCATGTAGTAGAGAACCAGGTAGTACGCGACCGTCATCACGGCCAGGTTGACGATCAGCGTCATCACCAGGCCGAGATACTTGCCCAGGATGAACTGCGGCCGCGTGACCGGCTTGGTGAGCAGGGCAAACACGCTCTTCTTCTCGACCTCCTTCGACACGAGGCCGATGCCGATGAACACGGCGATGAGCAGGCCGAAAATCGACAGGGCCGCCAGGCCGAGGTCCTTGATGATCTTGAGGTCCTGTCCCGCCGTCAGCTGGCTGATCAGGTAGGAGGCCGCCATCATCAGCACGGCGAAGATCACCATGCTGTACGGCACGCGGTCGCGCACGGATTCCTTGAAGGCTGCCCCGGCGACGAGCAGGATGGCGCGCACCGCTCAGACTCCGCCCGTCGGCCGCGGCGCCGCCGCGGCCACCGTTTGCACGAAGTAGTCCTCGAGCGTGTCGCGCACCGGATTGAGCGACACCACCTCGATGCCGCGGCCACCGAGCTCGTGCATCAGGCGTGGCGGATCGGCGTCGGGTGACAGGTCCACCATGAACCGGCCGTGGGCAAGCGGGGTCACTTGCCGCGCGCGCTTCTCGAGCTCGGCGCGCACCTCGTCGGTGACATTGGCGACCACCAGTTCCCAGCCCTTGAGCCCGAAGGAGAGTATGTCGGTCAGTTTGCCCGACGCGACCATCCTGCCCCGCACCACGATCGCCACCCGGCTGCACAAGGCTTCGGCATCCGAGAGAATGTGGGAGCTGAAGAACACCGTGCACCCACGGGCGCGCAGTCCCAGGATCTGGTCGCGCACGCGGCGGCGGCCCAGGGGGTCGAGGCCCGACATCGGCTCGTCGAGGAACAGCACGTCGGGATCGTTGATGAGCGCCTGCGCAAGGCCGACGCGCTGCAGCATCCCCTTGGAGAACTGCCGCAGGCGCTTGCGGCGTTCGGCGCCCAGGCCCGCGTCATCCAGCACGCGCGACACCCGCGTGGTGACGTCGGCGCCTCGGTAGCCAAAGAGCTTCGCGAAGTACGACAGCAGCTCTTCGGCCGTGAGGTAATCGTAAAAGTAGGGATTCTCGGCGAGAAACCCAATGCGCCGGCGTACTGAGACATCACCCACCGGGCGGCCCAGGATCCGCGCGGTCCCTCGCGTGGCAAACAACAGCTGCATCAACAGTTTCAGCGTCGTGCTTTTTCCCGCGCCGTTCGGCCCGAGAAAACCGAAGACCTCGCCGGCTTCGATCTGCAGGGTCAGGTCGTCCAGGGCGCGGTACGGGCGCGGACGCCAGAACCCGACAGGAAAATCCTTCGTGAGATGTTCGGTCTCGATCGCGGCGGCCATTACTTCTGGCTCTGTACGCGCTTCAGCTCCCAGGCAATGGCGGCGTCGAAGAACTCAGCACGCAGCCCCGGGAGGCGGATGCCGTTCATGAAGAACGTGGGCGTGCCCGTGACCTGCAACTGCGCGCCTTGCGCGGCGTCGCCCTTCACCAGTTCGACCGTGGCGGGGAATCGCGCCTCGAAGTCGGTCACGCCGGCGACGCTGGCCGCGGCGTTCTTCACGACCTCGGGCGTCAGCGCCGGCTGGTTCGCGAACAGCCACTCTTCCATCGCCTCGGCCTTGCCCTTCTCGCGCGCCAGGCGCACGGCCACGGCAGCTTCACAGGACGACGGATGCAGGTCCTGGCCCACGTTGTTGCACTGGCGCTCGATCGGATAATCGCGCGTGATGAACTTGACCTTGCCGGGCGCCTGCTTCGCCCATTTGGCAACGATCGGCTTGTACTCCATGTAGGTCTGGCGGCACGGCGGGCACTGGTAATCGTTGAACTTCACGATCACGACGTCGGCGCCGTCGGTGGGCACCATCACGGGCACACGCGGCTGGGCAGCCAGGTACTGCTCGAGCTGCTGCACTTGCGCGGCCGTCGCCACGGGAGTGGCCACCGGCGCCTGCGCGGCCCCGGCTTCGGTGGTGGCGGCCCCGCTCGCGGCCGTCACCGGCTGGCCGGGGAACATCACGATCGCGGCGCCCGCGGCGACCACGAACGCGAGGGCGGCCGACAACGCGCTCGGCGTCCGAAGGAGCGTGCCAAGATCTTTGACTGCGCGACTGGGAAGACTGGTCATGGGGTACCTGGTGGCCGCTCCGGAAAGCACGAACAGCCCGATGACGGCGGCGTAGGTGCCGACACAGAGCACGCACACCGCCTGGAGAATCACAAACGACGCATACGCAAGATAGAGCACGACGGCCAGACCGATCGTCGACACGGCAAACAGATAACCGGACAGGTTCGGCGCCGCCGTCAACGACCGCGAACACAGCGCGATCAGGCCGAGAACGAACACGAAGAACAGCACGCCGAAGAGCGCCACCGGCACCCCGCCGATGGCGCCGAACCGGCTCGAGTACGCCTCGGTGCAGCTGACGGTGGCGTTGACGTCGCAGAAGCTGGCGTAGGTCGGATCGCTCAGGATTTGATAATGCACCCAGGTCGAGGCCGACGAGGCGGCAACGCCGACCAGGGCGAACACCACGAACCAGGTGATTCCGAGTGGCGGATCCGCGCGGGTCGCGTCTGCCGGCATGCGAGACATCCGGTGAATTCTAACCTGTAGCCCGCCCGTCATGGCGCGCCGGGCTGGAAGGCGCCCCTTTTATGGGATGCCGCGCTACAGGGGCTGTACCGCTCCCGGAGCAGTGTTGCCGGCGTCCGCAAGAATAGGGGCCACATCGACATAGA
>MELE01000145.1:0-8923 GCA_001768615.1 Acidobacteria bacterium RIFCSPLOWO2_12_FULL_67_14b
CTCGTCTCAGCCCACCGACGCGCATCCCCTGGGTTGCCTGCTCGTCTCAGCCCACCGACGCGCATCCCCTGGGTTGCCTGGCTGAATCCGGGAATGACCTGGGTCGAGCCGATGGCAAACGAGAAGTTGCCGGCCTGGAGCGCCGAGCCTTTGTTGTCGGCAGCCGTCGCACTGTAGAGGTACAGCGCGTAGTTGACGTTGGCAGTCCGGCCGCTTGTGGCTTCGGCGCCGGTGCCCACCCGCACATCCACGGTTGAAAACGGCACATTCGCGCTCGGCGAGGTGGGGGTGTCCTTGCTGCAGGCGCCAACGGCCAGCGCCAGGACGCCGGCGGCGACGCAGGAAGTCAGTTTCATCCCGCTATCTTACCCAACCCCATCTATCTCTTTCAGTTTTCTGATCCATGACTAAATCAAGACCTTTAGATCCAATGAGATAGCCTGGCGATGTAATAGTTTGTCATTGACTCCGAAAGCCTCTGGGTTTAGCCTCCCATTCGCCCTCCTTCCTTGGGGGAGAATTCCGCGCATTCATCCATCCGGCGTGCGGCGCGTTTATTCGACTCGGTCGTCCGTGGTTGTTTCCGGCGCCTGCCATACCGGCACGCGTCGGATGTCGATTGCAGGCTTGGAGGGAACAGTATGGCGCGAAGAATTACGGTGAAGACGCTATCGGCCGTCGTGGGACTCCTGCTCCTGTCGACGTCGGCGGCATACGCCCAGAGCGCGATTGCCGGTGTCGTGCGGGATGTCACCGGTGCCGCGATGCCCGGCGTGACGGTGGAAGCGGCCAGTCCGGTACTGATCGAACGTGTGAAGACGGCGGTCACCGACGGCAACGGCAGCTATCGCATTACCGACCTTCGTCCGGGCACCTACGCGGTGACCTTTACGCTGCCCGGCTTCAGCACTTACCGGCGCGACGGCTTCGAGTTGCCGTCCGACTTCACGGCGACGCTCAACGCCGAGCTCAAGGTTGGCACCCTCGAGGAGACGGTCACCGTGACCGGCGCGTCGCCGGTCGTCGACGTGTCGAGTGCCGCGCGCGTGCAGACGCTCGATCGAGAGACGCTCGACACGCTGCCGACAGGCCGCAGCATCTTCTCGATGGGCCAGCTCGTGCCCGGCGTGAACCTGAGCCAGCCCGACGTGGGCGGCTCGCGCGCGATGCAGCAGACCTACATGTCGACGCGGGGCCTGACCTCGGCCAACAACATCGTCCAAGTGGACGGGATGATGATCAACGGCCTGGACGGCGACGGCGCGGTGCAGCAGTACATCAACAACTCGTTCGTGCAGGAGATGTCGTACCAGACCGCCGGGGCCGGCGCCGACGTCTCGCCGGGCGGGGTCCGCGTGAACATCGTCGCCAAGGATGGCGGGAATACCTTTAGCGGATCGTTCTTCGGCGCGTGGAGCGACGGCTCGTGGCAAGCCGACAATTTCTCTGACGAGTTGCGCGGCCGTGGCCTTCGGAGCGTGGACAAGATCAACAAGATCTGGGACTTCAACCTCGGGATCGGCGGGCCGATCAAGCGGGACAAGCTCTGGTTCTTTGCCTCGGGGCGCCACTGGGGCGTGCACGCGCCCATCGCCGGCACGTTCGTGGTGCCTGCCGGGTCGAAGGTCAACGACTGCCAGGCAGGCCGGGTGGCTTGCGAGCAAGGTGTGGACGACCAGCAGATCAAGAGCCTCGTCGGCCGCCTCACGTGGCAGGTGAGCGATCGGAACAAGGTCTCCGTGTACTTCGACGAAATCGACAAGGCGCGCGGTCATGGCATGGGCGCGGGAGTCGACGTGGCCACCGCGTCGCAGGTCTGGACCTCGCCGCTCTACAACGACGCGGTGCTAAAGTGGACGAGCCCGGTCAGTAACCAGTTGCTCCTCGAGGCCGGCTTCGCCTTCAACTACGAGGAGTACGTCATCCTCAATCAGCCGGGTGTGAACCAGGAGCGCGGCACGGCGGCCTGGTACGCCGGCGCGTCGCGGACCGACATCTCCACCGGAACGTTGTGGAACGGATTCGGGTCCGCCAATGGCGGCCGCTACCCCGACCGCTATACGATGAGCTCGTCAGCGTCGTACGTCACGGGTTCCCACAACGTCAAGGCCGGCTTCCAGTGGACGTGGGGCCCGTACGAGAACACGCGCGAGACCAACGCCGACCTGCAGCAGGTCTACAGCAACGGCGTCCCGCTTCGGGTGAACATCTTCAACACGCCGCTCCGCTATCTGGACAAGCTCAATGCCGACATCGGCATCTACCTCCAGGACTCGTGGACGTTCAACCGACTGACGCTGAACTACGGGGCGCGCTGGGAGTACCACAACTCGGAAGTGGCCGAGGAAGAGTCGCCGGCCGGCCGCTTCCAGCCCGCGCGGAAGTACGGGCCCATCCAAATGCCGATTTGGAAGGATTTCGCCCCGCGCTTCGGCGTGGTCTACGACGTATTTGGCAACTCGAAGACGGCCGTCAAGCTCAGCTTCAACCGTTACAACGAGTCGCGCACCACGTTCTTTGCGAATCGCTACAACCCGCTTGCCGTGCTGAGCT
This sequence comes from Acidobacteria bacterium RIFCSPLOWO2_12_FULL_67_14b, assembly GCA_001768615.1. GTDB lineage: Bacteria > Acidobacteriota > Vicinamibacteria > Vicinamibacterales > UBA2999 > 12-FULL-67-14b. The sequence goes on from MELE01000145.1 coordinate 2,554, forward strand.
TCGCCCTGCCATGGACCGACCTCAACGGTGACGACATCGCGCAGGGTGAGCTTGGCTGCACGTTCCGGTCGACGGGCTGCGAGATCAACTTCGCAACGCTGCCGACGACGTTCGGCCAGCCGCGCTTGAATACGGTGGACCCCAACTTCAAGCGCACCTACAACCTCGAGACCGCGATCGGCGTGCAGCACGAGCTCATCTCGCGCCTCTCGGTGAGTGCCAATTACTACCGGCGCACCTTCCACAACCTGCGCGTGACCGACAACCTGCTGCGGACCATGGCAGACTACCAAGCCTACAATCTGTTCCATCCCATGACCGGGCAGGCGTTCCAGGTGTTCGACGTGCGGCCGGCGGCGGCGCCGCTGGTGCAGAACTTCGACACCAATTCGGACGGGCGCAGCCACATCTACCACGGTGTCGATCTGACCATCAACGGCCGCCTGCCGCGCGGGGCGATGGTGTTCGGCGGATTGGTGACGGAGACGAACCTCCGCAACATCTGCGACGAGCCCGACGACCCGAACATGCTCCTCTATTGCGACGATGCCAATAACGACATCCCCTGGCGTCCGACGTTCAAGCTGTCGGGCAGCGTCCCGTTGGGATGGGGCGTCACGGTATCCGCCACCTGGCAGGACCTGGCGGGCCGGCCGCTCGGGCTGACGACCACCGTTGGGAACAAGATCAGCGGCCCTGGGTACGGCGACACCGGTAGCCCGGTGGGGACGAACTGGCAGATCACGAACGCGTCGACCTATCCGGCCGGTTGCCCGGCACCGTGTCCCGCGGGCCAGCCGGTCTTCCCGACCGGTGCGACGCGGCTGACGTCGGCCGCGATCACCGTTCCGCTGGTAGCTCCCGGCACCGAGTTCCTGCCGCGCGTCCGCCAGCTCGACCTGAGCATCGCCAAGACGTTCCAGGTGGGGCGCACGCGGCTGCAGGGACAAGTCGACTTGTTCAACCTCGGCAACTCCAACGCCATCGCCGCAGTGGCGTCGACGCTCTACAATACCGCCGCCTACCAGCGCCCGGCGTCGGTGCTGCAGGGGCGCATGATCCGGCTGGGCATGCAGTTCAAGTGGTAGGGCGACCCGGGACGGCGTTCGTTCGGTCGTGACGTCGGGCGGGCGCGGGCTATTGCGGCCCGCGCCCGACCATTGTTTGTACTGCTGCACGGAGAGGGGAACAGAATGGCGCGAGGAATGTTGATGAGGACGCTGGCGGCGTTCGCAGGGGCCCTGCTCCTGTCGACGGCAGCCTACGCCCAGAGTGCGATTACCGGCGTGGTGAGGGACACAACCGGCGCAGCGATGCCCGGCGTCACGGTCGAGGCCTCCAGCGACGTCCTGATCGAGAAGGTCAAGGCGGACATCACCGACGCGAGCGGCAACTACCGCATCGCCGACCTCCGGCCGGGCACCTACAGCGTGGCGTTCACGCTGACCGGGTTCAAGGTTTACCGGCGGGATGGCCTGCAACTGCCGGCTGAGTTCACGGCCACCGTCAACGCCGAGCTCGCCGTGGGTGCGCTCGAGGAGACGATCACCGTCACCGGGGCGTCGCCGATGGTCGACGTGACGACCGCGGCCAAGACCTCGGTGCTCGATCGCGAGGCGATCGACCTCATCCCGACCGGCCGGACCATCCAGGGCATGGCACAGCTCGTGGTCGGCGTCAACCTGAGCCTGCCCGACACCGGCGGCGCCCGGGCGATGCAGCAGACCTACATGTCCACGCACGGCATGACCACCTCCAACACGACGGTGCTCGTCGACGGCATGATGGTCAACGGCCTGCAGGGCGACGGCGCCATCCAAAGCTACTTCAACGACGCGATGAACTCGGAGGTCAGCTATCAGACCAGCGGCATCGGCGCCGAGACCTCGTCGGGCGGCGTGCGCCTGAACATGATCCCGCGCGAGGGCGGCAATCGCTGGAGCGGCGACTTCAAGGTGTCGTCCCGTCCGGGCACCTGGCAGTCGAGCAACCTGACCGATCGTCACAAGACCAGGGGGCTGACCGCCGGCAACGCCATCGACCGCATCATCGATTACACCCTGTCGGTGGGCGGCCCCATCAAGAAGGACAAACTCTGGGTGTTCGGGAGCGGCCGCTACTACTCGGTGAACAACTTCATCGCGAACACGTTCTTCGACGATGGGACGCAGGGGATCGACGACCAGTTCATCAAGAGCGGCACGGCGCGCCTCACCTGGCAGGTCACGCCGAGGAACAAGATCTCCGCCTACATGGACGAGATCGACAAGTACCGCGGCCACGACATGCAGGCCAACTACGACCCGGAGACGGCCTCGACGGTGTGGAACTCGCCAGCGTACCACACGACGGCGATCAAGTGGTCGTCGCCGGTGTCGAGCTCGCTGTTCCTCGAAGGCGGCTACTCGAACAACACCGAGTACTACACCAACGAGTACCAGGAGGGCATCGAGAAGCCGCGCGGCAGCGCCGAGTGGTTCGCCAACGCCGCGCACAACGAGCTCGACCTGGGCGGCTACACCAAGGCGGGCCCGACCAACACCACGGAGAGCCCGATCGCGTTCTACTGGAACGTTGCGGCGACCTACGTCAAGGGCGACCATACCATCAAGGTCGGTGCCAACAACCGGCAGGGAACGTTCATGCACACGCGTGAGGCGAACGCCGACCTCATCCAGCAGTACCGCAGCAGCCGGACCGGCGTGCGCTGGACCGTGCCGTCGAGCGTGCTCATCCGCAATTCGCCCTTGGTGTACGGTGAACGCCTCAACCGTGATCTCGGGATTTTCATTCAGGACTCGTGGCGCCTCAACCGTCTGACGGCCAACATCGGCCTGCGGTGGGAGACGCTCAATGCTAAGGTCCTGGCGGGGAAGTCCCCGGCCGGCCGCTTTGCGCCGGAGCGGACGTTCGACGAGATCAAGGACGTGCCCGCGTGGAACAACCTTGCGCCGCGCATGGCGCTGGTCTACGACCTGTTCGGCACCGGGCGCACGGCGATCAAGTATTCGCTCAACCGCTACAACCTGTCGCGCACCACGGGCATCGCCGCCGCCTACAACCCGTTGCTGAACCAGACCTTTACGCTGCCGTGGACCGACGTCAACGGCAACGACATCGCCGACGGCACCTTGCGCTGCACCGGCTATCCGAGCGCGGCCTGCGAGATCTCGTTCGCGGGACTGCCCGCCAATTACGGCATCGCCGCCCTCAATGAGTATGGCGATTATCCTCGCACGTGGAACCTCGAGTCGGGCCTCGAGGTCCAGCACGAGCTCTTCAAGGGCGTGTCTGTCAGCGGCTCCTGGTGGAAGGGCAACTTCCACAACCTGACGACCACGATCAACCGCTCGTGGACGCTGGCCGACTACACGGCGTACACGTGGTACAACCCGCTCACCGGCAATCCGTTCGAGGTCTACGCGCGCAGCGCGGCAGCCGCCGCGCGGCCGACCAGCAATCTGGACACCTTTGACGAGGCGCGCAAGCAGGCCTACGAGGCGTTCAATTTCGAGGGCCGCTGGCGAATTCCTGGCGGTGGGCAGGTCTTCGGCGGCGTCTCGATCGAGCGCGAGCGCGTCAAGAACTGCACGTCGCCCGACGATCCCAACTACGGCAGCAACGGCAAGGCCCTGTGCGACGAATTCGCGCTGGATATCCCGTATCGTCCGAGCTGGAAGCTGGCCGGGACCAAGGAGATCGGCTTCGGCGTCAACGTCAGCATGGCGTTCCAGAACAACCGTAGTCCCGTCAGCTCGCGCGTGATGACCGTGACTCGCGGCAGCACGCGCTACCCGGCGAGCTGCCCGGCGCCGTGCCCGGCCGGCCAGGTGATCATGCCGACCGGTGTCTTCGGACAGACGTCGCTGACCTACAACCTCGAGCCCGTCCGCGCCACCTCGGTGGAGCGGATCGTCCAGCTCGACTTCAAGGTGTCGAGGACGTTCCGCTTCGGCCGCTTCAGCGTGCTGCCGACGTTCGAGGTGTTCAACATCAACAACTCGGACGCGATCATCAGCTACATCACGACCAACGCGCTCTCGACCTCGTACCTCGCGCCCAACAGCATCATGCAGGGCCGGATGTACGGGCTGGGCCTCGTGACGCGGTGGTAGCAGTAGGACGCAGTGCCGGTAGCGCGGAACTTTAGTTCCGCGATCTCCGAATCAACAAGGGGCGGTCATCGTGGCCGCCCCTTTTTCATGGCCTGAGTCCGAGCGCGGCGCGCGCCTGAGCGCGATTCGTTTGGGCGTCGGCGAAATCCGGCCGCGCCGCCAGCGCGCGCTCGAAATGGGTGAGGGCCTCGGCCAGCTTGCCCTGCGACGCCAGCGCGATGCCGAGGTTGTTGTGGGCCTCAGCCCACTCCGGCCTGACGCGAAGGGCGGCCTCGAAGCGGGTGATCGCCCCCGCGAAGCGTTGTTCTCCAAGCAGAATGGTGCCGATGTCGAAGCTGGCGTCGGCTTCCGCCGGCGCCACTTGCACGGCACGTTCGAGGTGCGCCATCCCCTCCGCCCGTGCCCCCATGTCGACCAGCATGTTGCCGAGATTGCGGTGGGCCTGCACGGAGTTGTCGTCGATGGCGATCGCCGCGCGGAACTCCGCAATCGCGCCCGCCGCATCGCCCTTGGCGGCCAGCGCGATGCCGAGATTATTGTGCGCTTCGACCGAGTCTGACCCCTGCAACGCCTTGCGAAATCGATCGGCCGAGGCGCCAGCCTGTCCCTTCTCGAGCAGGGCGTTGGCGAGGTTGTAACTGGCGCTGGCAAAATCAGGCTTGAGGTCGAGCGCCCGCTGATACTGCGCGATCGCTTCGTCCAGGCGGCCGGCGGCGCGCAGCGCGGCGCCGAGGTTGTTGAAGGCCGGCGCGTAATCCGGCTGCAGGGCGATGGCGCGCTGATGGTGCGCGATCGCCTCGTCGAACCGCTTCTGCTCCTGCAGCGCCGTGCCCAGGTTGTTCTCGGTGATCGCCCGCATCAGCGGCGCCGACAGCAGCGGCCAGTTGGCAACGACCACGGCCACGGCGGTGGCCGCAACAAGGGCGGCCCTCCGCCGGGAGGAGGCGCCCCGCCAGAAGCGCCGCACGCCGGCGAGGCCTGCCGCGGCAAACAGCAGCAGGAACGGCACGAGGGGATAGCGATAGCGGGCGAAGACGAAGAACACCACGACGCTGGCGGCGTAGGCGATCGCCATGGCGTGCACGACCCACAGGCGCGGTCGCAGCGGCCATGTGACGAGCAGGCCGGCCGCGGCCAGCGGCACGAGCACGCCGAAATGCCCGATCCAGCCGCCGGCCCGGAGCGGCCACGACCACTCGGCGTAGCTCTCCTGGCTCTCGGTGTCGAGCATCTCCTTCGCGTTCAGCAGGAGCATGACCTTGCGGCCCATGAGCGCGATCCACTCGCCCGGCCGCGAGGTGATGAAATCGAGCGCGCGATCGGTCCAGTAGTGCGAGACCTCGGACGGCGACAGCGCCCGGCCGGCGGCCTGCTCGGCAGCCTCCGTGGCGTCCCGCCGCTCGAACTCCGGCGCGCCGCGCCCAAAGCGGATTGGGGCGTACGTGCCATCCGCGCCCGGATGGTTGCCGATATAAAGGTTCGACCCGAACTGCGACGTCGTCAGGTAGAACCCGCCGCCAACGAGATAGTTTCGGCTGGCAACAGGCAACAGCACGATTGCCAGCCCTAAAACGAAAGTGCCTAGGGTGCCTAAGGTGCCTGGGGTGCCTAAGGGCTGGGTGCCCGTGCGAGCGCGAACAATGATCCACGCGACGATTACCGCGATAAAGACCAGCGAGTTTTCGCGAGTCAGGCTCAGCGCGCCCATCGCCAGTCCCAGTGCCAGCCACGGACCTCGCGACGAGAGCGCGCTTGCCCTAGGCGAGCGACGCGCGCCGCCTGCGGCGGGCGTTGCGAGTCGAAGGGACACGAGCCAGATGGCGAGGCAGACGAAGAACATGTCCAGCACGGACTTCTGGAGCAGGCCGTCGAAGAAGATCGCCGGCGCATAGAGCGCGAGGGCGAGGCCGGCAATCCATCCCACGGGCCGCGAGAACAGGCGCTCGCCGGCCATTGCCAGCAGCGCGCACGACGCGGAGCCGATGGCAGCCTGGCAGACGCGGACGATTAGCAGGTCGGGCCCGGCGATCCGGTAAAGGACTCCGAGAAAGTACGGGTAGAGCGGGGCCTGGTAGAAGACCTCCGTGCCGATCCAGTCACCGCCGGCGAGCCGGCGCGCCCAGTCGTCGTAGCCGCGGGCGTCGCCGAGCAGGACGTCGAAGAAGGGGGAGGACCTGAGTTGCCAGATGTGGAGAAGCCGGACGGCGAAGGCGAGGGCGAAGATAAGCCAGGGCAACGAAGGAATATTACGGCAG
>MELE01000145.1:8930-43070 GCA_001768615.1 Acidobacteria bacterium RIFCSPLOWO2_12_FULL_67_14b
CCTCGATCTGGTCGCCGAGGTCACGGAGCCTGGCCATGCCCGGCACCACCGTGTCGCGCATGTACTTCGCGTGCTTCTCGGAGGAGGCGCTGGCGTGATCGAGCGAGGCCGCCAGCTTGCCGGTCTGCACGCGGAAGGCGTCGGTCAGCTTGACGATCTCGGAGAGGACCTTCTTGCCTTCCTTGCTGGGCACACCGCCCGCCTTGGCCGCGGCGACGCTCTGCCCGACCTGCTTCTGGTACTCGAAGGCGGCCGGCAGGACGTAGCGGTTCGCCATCAGCACCATCAGCTGCGCCTCGATGTTGACGGTCTTGCAGTAGGTCTCGAGATTGATCTCGTAGCGCGCGTGCAACTCGCCCGCGGTCAGGACCTTGAACTTCTCGAACGCCTTGATGACGGCCGGCTTCACGAGCTCGGGCAGGGCATCCACGGTGTTCTTCAGGTTGAGCAGCCCGCGTTTGCCCGCTTCCTTCTGCCACTCGGCCGAATAGCCGTTGCCGTTGAAGATGATCCGCTTGTGCGCCTTGATGTTCTTGCGCAGCAGCGCCGCGACCGCGGCCTCGAGCGTTTCGCCCTTGGCCAGCCGGCCTTCGAGCTCGGCGGCCAGCGTATCGAGCGACTCGGCCACGGCCACGTTGAGGCACGTGGCCGGCAGGCCGACGTTCTGCGTCGAGCCGACGGCACGGAACTCGAACTTGTTGCCGGTGAAGGCGAACGGCGAGGTCCGGTTACGATCGCCGGCGTCCCTCGGCAGCTTCGGCAGCGCGGCGACGCCGATGTCGAGCATGCCGCCGTGCTTGGTGCTCTTGGCACCGCCGCCTTCGACCTGGTCGAAGATCTCGGTGAGCATGTCGCCGAGAAACACCGAGAGGATCGCCGGCGGCGCTTCGTTGGCGCCGAGCCGGTGGTCGTTGCCGGCGTGCGCGATGCTGGTGCGCAGCAGGCCCTGCCACACGTCGACGGCGCGGATCACGGCCATGCAGAAGAACAGGAACTGCATGTTCAAGTGCGGCGTGTCGCCGGGGTTCAGCAGGTTGTTGCCCAGGTCGTCGCCGATGCTCCAGTTCAGGTGCTTGCCGGACCCGTTGACGCCGGCAAACGGCTTCTCATGGAGCAGGCACGCCAGGCCGTACTTCGGCGCGACGCGCTTGAGCGTCTCCATGGTCATCATCTGGTGGTCGGTGGCGACGTTCGCGCTCTCGAAAATCGGCGCCACTTCGTACTGCGAGGGCGCGACCTCGTTGTGCCGCGTCTTGATCGGGACACCGCACTTGTAGAGGTCGGCTTCGACCTCGGCCATGCAGGCGAGCACGCGTTCCGGGATCGATCCGAAGTACTGATCCTCGAGCTCCTGGCCCTTGGGCGGCCGGGCGCCGAAGAGCGTGCGGCCGGCATTGAGCAGGTCGGGGCGCGAGAAGTAGAAGTTCGAGTCGATCAGGAAGTACTCCTGCTCGGGCCCGCACGTCGCCGTGACGCGGGTCGCCGTCGACCCGAACAGCTTGAGCACCCGCACGGCCTGCGCCGACAGCGCCTCCATCGAGCGGAGCAGTGGTGTCTTCTTGTCGAGGGCCGCGCCGGTCCAGCTGACGAACGCCGTTGGGATGACCAGCGTCGCGCTGTTGTTGTTGACGAGCAGCCACGGCGGGCTGGTCGGGTCCCAGGCCGTGTAGCCGCGGGCTTCGAACGTGCTGCGGATGCCGCCCGACGGAAAGCTCGAGGCGTCGGGCTCGCCGCGCACCAGCTCCTTGCCGCTGAACTCCGCGAGCGTGCGGCCATCGGCGGTGGGGCTATAGAAGGAGTCGTGCTTCTCGGCGGTGATGCCGGTGAGCGGCTGGAACCAGTGCGTGAAGTGCGACGCGCCGTGCTCGACCGCCCAGTCCTTGAGCGCCGAGGCCACGGCATCAGCGGTCGAGGCGTCGAGCGCCTCGCCGCGCATGATGGTGTCGCGCAGCGCCTTGTACGCGGGCTTGGGCAACCGGGCCTGCTGGACCTTATCGTTGAACACGCGCGCACCGAAGATGTCCTTCACCTGCGCCGGCGTGTGCACGACACGCCCTTCGTTCATGGCCCAACTGCGGATGCCCTTGATTGCCTCGCCCAGTGCTGCGGATCCCATACTGCCTACCCCCTGTATGAAGGCCGCACGAACGCGCGGCCGAGATGCACGAGTATGCACGGATCGCGCTTCACAGCGCAAGATTTAACCCACAAAATCCTGATATTCGGCCCAATTGATGCAGACTGAGCCTTCTAAAATGCAGAAAATGCACGAATCGAATGACACCAGTATGGGCATTTGACCGAAGCGGGCCCACAAAGAAACCACGAAGATCACGAAGTTCACCACGAAGCTCACGACGCCATTCGATCAAAACGAGTTTTCTTCGTGGTGCCTTCGTGGTCTTCGTGGTTTCTCTTCTGAGCCGTTCACGGGAACAGCGTCCGTTGGGCGCAGGTCGTTGAGGGCGCCCGGTTGGTGCCGTCACGCAAGGCCGGTAACGTCAGCTCGGCAAACACCGCGTACCCACCGTCGCCGGGATGGAATCCGTCCGAGGCGTAGTTCGCCGGCAGGTACAAGCGCGCGTCGCACATCAGATCCACCACCAGCACGTTGCGCGCCGTGAGCGCGTTGACCCGGTCGCTCAGGCCCACCGCCACGCGTTGCATGATGCTCTTCTCGACCACGGGGTTCGCCGCGAGGTACGGCGCCCCGGCGAGGTTCGGCAGGTTGAGCGCGACGATGCGCGCGTTGGGGGCGCGGGCGCGGATGCGCGCGACGAGCTCTTCCAGATCCGTGCCCCACTGGCGCACCTGCGCGTCCACGAAGGTGGGGATGTTCGCGACGTTTTGCGAGCGGGCCGCAAACGCGATCGTGTTGGCGTCGTTGCCGCCGGCGAAGATCGTGATGTGCGTGGTTTCGCCGGGCACGAACGGCGCCTCGCGCTCGATGAAGTTCCCGGCGAGGTTGTCGATCGGCCGGCCGGCGGACGCGGCAAGGTCGAAGACCGCCTGGCTCAACACCGAACCGGGCAGGCTGAGATTGCGGTGCCCGACGGTCCTGCCGCCCTCGCGCAACCGTTGCAGCAGGATCTGGACGTAACCCTTGCCCTGCGGGCATTCGGCGAAGGGGAGGCACGGCGAGGAGCTGCCGAAGCCGATGCCGTCGCTGGCGCCGATTGCCGTGTAAAAGGTGGCCTGGCTGGGTGAATCTGGGGAGGGCGAGGTCGGGGTCCCAGCCTTGGTGCAGGCCGCGGTCCCCGCGACCAGCCCGGCTATGAGGAGGATTCGTGTCATATCCCGAAACACCTGTGCAAGAATTGCGCCCCTGACCATGCCAACCCCCGCCGCTCGTCCGTGGACGCGCTTCTATCATCCGTCAACCGAGGCCGACCTCGGCCCCCTGAAGTGGCCGCACATGCCGGCCGCCATCCGCGAGGCGGCCGCCACCTATCGGGAGCAACCGGCGTTCACCCTCGGGCTGGCGAACGGCTCGCAGGGCGGCCTGACCTTTGGCGACGTCGATCGGCTGTCGGATGCCTTCGCGGCGTACCTGCGCGAGGAGGCGGGCTTCTCGCCCGGCGATCGCATCGCGATCCAGATGCCGAACTGTCTCGCGTATCCCGTGGCGGTCTTCGGCGCGCTCAAGGCGGGGCTGGTGATGGTGAACACGAACCCCCTCTACACCACCACGGAAATGATCCACCAGTTCTCCGATAGCGGCGCCGTCGGCCTGATCGCGATCGATTTGTTCGCGCCGAAGGTGGCCGAGGTCCTGCCCAAGACCTCGATCAAGACCGTGATCGTGGTGACGATTGCGGACCTGCTGCCGCCGTTCAAGCGCACCTTGATCCGGTTTGTCCAGAAATACGTGAAGAAGATGGTGCCGCCGATCGCGTTCGCGCACACGACCTTTACGCGGGCCCTGGCGCAGGGCGCCGACCGCGTGGCCGCCGGCGCCGACCCGCGGCTGTACGCCGAGCCGCTCACGCACCAGAGCATTGCCGCGCTGCAATACACGGGCGGCACCACCGGCGTGGCCAAGGGCGCGGTGCTGTCGCATGGCAACCTGATGGCCAACGTGATGCAGGGCCTCGCGATGTGGCGCCCATTCCTCCACCTGGGCCAGGAGGTGATGCTCACGGCGCTGCCGCTGTACCACATCTTCGCGTTCACCGCGAACCTGATGATCTTCTTCGTGGCCGGCGGACGCAACGTGCTCGTCCCGAGCCCGCGCCCGCTCTCGAACCTGAAAGCCGTGATGACGCGCGAGCCGATCACCTGGTTCACCGGCGTCAATACGCTGTTTGCCGCGCTGATGCACGAGGCCTGGTTCCTCGAGAAGAAGGACTGGACCCTTCGCGGATCCGTGGCCGGTGGCATGGCGCTCGTCCCGGTAATCGGCGAACGCTGGGAGCAGACGACGAAGACGCCCATCTACCAGGGGTACGGCCTCACCGAGACCTCGCCGGTGGCGACGCTCAACCCCTTCCATCGCCCGAAGCGCGAGGCCATCGGCGTGCCCGTGCCGGGCACCGACGTCCGCTTCGTCGATGCGTCCAACAACGACGTGGCCACGGGCGAGGTCGGCGAGTTGTGGATCAAGGGCCCCCAGGTGATGCAAGGCTACTGGCAGCGCCCCGATGAAACGGCGCGCGTGCTTCGCGATGGATGGCTGGCCACGGGCGACATCGCCAGGATGGACGAGGACGGCTACATCCAGATCGTCGATCGCAAGAAGGACATGATTCTCGTCAGCGGCTTCAACGTCTACCCGAATGAGGTCGAAGCCGTGATCGCCGAGCACGCCGGAGTGGCCGACGTCGCCGTGGTCGGCGTGCCCGACGACGAAACCGGCGAGATCGTGCTGGCGTTCGTGGTCAAGAAGGATCCGTCGCTCACCGAAGAAGCCGTCCGGCAGCACTGCCGGCAATCCCTCACCGGCTACAAGGTGCCGCGAATGGTGGTCTTCCGCACCGACCTCCCCAAGTCGAACGTGGGCAAGGTGCTGCGGAAGGACCTGCGCGACGATGCCCTGAAGGCGTTCCTGGCGAAGAAGTCGGGCTCCGGGCTCCGGGCTCCGGGGGGTAATGGATAACGTTTGTCACTCGCTGATGGGCGCCGCGCTCGGGAAGGCAGGACTCGCCCGGCGCACCACGCTCGGTATGAGCACCCTCGTCATCGCCAACAACCTTCCAGACGTCGACGCCGCCGTCTTTGCCACGAACACGCTCGTCATGTCGTTCCGGCGCGGGTGGACGCATGGCGTGCTGGCTCAGGCTTTGCTGCCGCTCGCGCTTGCGGGCACGATGGCGGCGTACGATCGCCTGGTCGTACGGAAGCGCGCGAACGCCCCGCCACCGGCGAAGGCAGGGGAGTTGGTGCTCCTGGCCTACGTCGGCGTGCTCGCGCATGTGTTCATGGACTTTCTGAACAGCTACGGCGTGCGCCTCCTCATGCCATTCTCGGATCGATGGTTCTACGGCGACGCCCTCTACATCGTCGATCCCTGGATGTATCTCGTGCTTGGCGCCGGGTGGTGGCTCGCTCGGCGGCGCGAACGCCAGGGGCTGACCCGGGCGGAACGTCCGGCGCGGGTCGCCGTCACAGTTGCGGCCGTCTACATGGCGGCGATGCTCGGATCCAACCTGCTTGCGCGCGCGACGGTGCGCGACGGCCTGACTCGCGCCGGACTGCCGGCGGGCACCCGCTTCATGGTCACGCCGGTGCTGGTCAATCCGTTCGAGCGCGAGGTGGTCGTTGACCTCGGCGCCCGGTACGAGAAAGGCATGGTGTGGTTCGAGCCGCTGCCGCACTTCCGCCCGTCGGGATTCGGCATCGATACGGGATTGAACGACCCTGCCGTTCAGCCGGCCCTGCAGACCGCGCTGGCCCGCGCCTTCCTCGGCTGGTCGCGTTTCCCGTTTGCCGCGGTCGGGCCCGGCGGCATCTGGCTCAACGATTACCGCTATGCGAACGTCGGCCTCGGCGGCTGGTCGGCGGTCAAGGTGATTTCACAGACCCAGATACAATGAGGGCATGCGCGTCGCCGCCCTGCTGCTGGCCGTCCTCGTGACGATTCCCGCGACGGTCTCGGGTTGGGGCTTCGAGGCCCACAAGTTCATCGCCGACCGGATGATTGGGCTGCTGCCGCCGGAGTTGAAGCCGCTCTTCGAAAAGCGCCGGGCGTACGTCGTCGAACGCGCGATCGATCCCGACCTGTGGCGCACTGTCGGTTGGGAGCAGGAGCCCCCGAATCATTTCCTGGACCTGGATCACGAGGCCTTCGGCCCGTATCCGTTCGACGGCCTCCCGCGCGACTACGCCGCGGCCGTGCAGAAGTTCGGCAAGGACTTCATGCACGAGCAGGGCCTCTTGCCCTGGCGGGTCCAGGAGTTCTACGGCATGTTGCAGCGCGAGTTCGAATCGCTCAAGCGCAAGCCGGCCCCCGGTTATGCCTCGGACAACATCGTGCTCTACTCCGCGATCCTCGCGCACTACGTGGCCGACGGGCACGTGCCCCTGCATGCCGTGGTCAACTACAACGGACAACTCACCGGACAGGAAGGCTTGCACTCCCGATGGGAGTCAGAGCTTTTCGAACGGAACCGCACGCGCCTGAAGGTGGCGCCGGCGCCGCCCAAGGGGGTGGCGACGCCTCGCGACTTCATGTTCGACGCGCTGCTTGCCAGCAACCGCCACGCGGCCAGCGTACTCGAGTCGGACCAGAAGGCCGCCGCGGGCCGCGAGTTCTACGACGATGCGTACTTCGAGGCGCTGGCGGCGGGCACGCTGCCCGTGCTCGAACGCCGGCTGAACGATTCCATCACGGCGGTGGCCTCCGTGATCATCGGCGCCTGGGAACAGGCCGGCCGGCCCGCTGTGCCCACGGATTCGCCGCGAACCCCGCGGCGAATTCGCCGTCCTAATCAGTAATGGATGTTTACCTCGTGCCCATCGGCCGCGACCACTTCGAGTGTTACTACGAAGCGCCGGACGATGAGGAGGTGGAACCCATGGAAGGGCTGGGGTTCTTCGGCCGCATCCGGGCGCGGTTCCAGGCCCAGCTGCGCGATGCCGAGCGCGCTCGGCACGCGGCCCCTCTGGCAGCTCCCAAGACGCTGCTCGACAGGCTGCAACGCCGATCGATGCGCTGGATCGCCGAGCGCATCGCGGAGCAGCGGTTGTTGTGGCACCTGCGCAAGGCGCACGACGCCACGCTCTTCATCCCGACCGACCTCGCGAACGCGGCCGCCGAGCAGCTGATGCAGGTCTCGCTCAAGCGCGACGCCGAACGGCATCTGCGGCTGCTCGCCGTGCACTCGGTGCTGTTGTTGCTGTCGGCACCGGTGGCGTTTGTGCCGGGTCCGAACGTGCTGGGCTACCTGTTCACCTTCACCGTGGTCGGCCACTTCCTGGCCTGGCGGGGCGCGCGCCGCGGCCTGGCCGGCGTCAGGTGGGAGATCCGCCGCAGCGACGAACTGGCCGACCTGCGCCGCGCCTTCGGGTTGAACGCCGGCGCCCGGCACCGCGAGATCCACGAGGTGGCCGACCGCCTCCACATGCCCCGGATGGCGACCTGGGTGGAGCGGATGGCCGCGCCGACCGCGTGATATTCTCGACGCTGTGACCCTCGGCGAGCTGGCACGGCGATTGGAGTGCCCCGTGGAAGGGGACTCCGGCATCGAGATCCATCGCGTGGCCAGGATCGAATCGGCCGGCCCCGGCGACCTGACCTTTCTTGCCAACCCCAAGTACGCCGGCGCACTGGCGGTGACGAAGGCCAGCGCGGTGATTGCCGCGGAGGCCACGGGCGCGCCCTGCGCGGTGATTCGCAGCGCCTGGCCGTACCTGACCTTCGCGCGCGCCGCGCAAGTGCTATCGCCCGACCACCGGCCAGAGCCCGGCGTGCATGCGCTGGCGGCGATTGCCAAGGATGCCGAGGTCGACCCGAGCGCGACGGTCGGGCCCTTCGCCGTCGTGTCGAGCGGCGCCCGCGTCGGCGCTCGTACCATCGTTCATCCCCACGTCGTGATCGGTGCCGGCGCGGTGGTCGGCCCCGACTGCGTGCTGCACGCGCACGTCTCGATTCGCGAGCGGTGCACGCTCGGTGCGCGCGTGATCGTCCAAGACGGCGCGGTGATCGGCAGCGACGGCTACGGCTTCGCGCAGCGCCCGGATGGGTCGCACGAGAAGATTCCGCAAACCGGGCCGGTCGTGATCGAAGACGATGTGGAGATTGGCGCGAACACGACGATCGACCGGCCGGCGGTCGGCGAAACGCGCATCCAGGCCGGGACGAAGATCGATAACCTGGTCCAGGTCGGCCACGGCGTCACGATCGGCCGCCACGTCCTGCTGGCGGCCCAGGTGGGCATCGCCGGCAGCACCGTGATCGGCGATCATGTGATCTTCGGCGGCCAGGTGGGCGTCGGCGGCCACCTGACGATCGGCGATCGGGTGAAGGCCGTCGGGCAATCGGGCATCACCAATTCGGTGGCGGCCGATACGTTCGTCTCGGGCTATCCGGCCATCGAGAACGGCGAATGGCGTCGATCGTCGGCAGTGTTCCGGAAGCTGCCGGAAATGCGGCGGCAGTTGAGGGACCTCGAGAGCCGGCTGGCGGCCATTGAAGAGAAAAAGAGACCATGAGAAACCGGCTCACGGCGGGTCTCAAGACCCGCCTCTACCTGTTCGTCGTCACTGCGGCGCTCGTGTGGCTGGTGCCGCTGGACGCCGCCGTGCGGCCGCCCAAGCTGCAATACCAGCGGCTCGTGCTGCCCAACGGCCTGGTCGTGATCCTCCACGAAGACAAGTCGACGCCGATCGTGCACGTCGAGCTCCAGTACCACGTGGGCTCGAAGAACGAGAAGCCCGGCCGCACCGGCTTTGCGCACTTCTTCGAGCACCTGATGTTCAAGGGCTCGAAGAACGTCGAGCCCGAGCAGCACACGTCGATTGTCGCTTCGGTCGGCGGGCAGGCCAACGCCTACACGAACGAGGACACCACGGTGTTCTGGCAGACGATGCCGGCGCCGTACCTGCCGCTGGCCTTGTGGATGGAAGCCGATCGCATGGCGACGCTGCGGATCGACGAGAAGACGTTCGTGACCGAGCGGGAAGTGGTGAAGGAAGAGCGCCGCATGCGCATCGAGAACCCGCCGTTCGGGCTGCTGAACGAGCTCATCACCCTTCACGCCTTCGACGTGCACCCCTATAAGTACCCGGTGATCGGCAGCATGAACGACCTCAATGCCGCGACCATCGAGGATGTGCGGGACTTCTACACGACCTACTACGTGCCCGAGAACGCCACGCTCCTGATCGTGGGCGACTTCGACACCGACGGCGTCGTGAGCTTGGTCAACCAGTACTTCGGCCGCGTGCCGAAGGCGGCCAGGCCCGTGCCCCGCGACATTCCCCAGGAGCCGGAGCACAAGAAAGAGAAGCGCGTGGTCGTGGAGCAGCCGTGGCCGCTGCCGGCCGTGGTCGTGGCCTACCACGTGCCGTACAACGGGCACCCGGACTCGTATCCGATGTTCGTGATGTCGAAGACGCTCTCGGACGGCCAGACCTCGCGCATCTACCGCAAGCTGGTTTACGAGACGGGGATTGCGCTGACGGCATTCGGCAGCAGCAGCTTCCTCGAGCAGCCCGGCATCTTCTACGCCGTCGCCATCGTCAATCCGGGCCAGTCGGCCGACGCGGCCGAGACGGCGCTCGTCGCCGAGTTCGAGAAGCTGAAGGCGGACGGCATCACCGAACGCGAGCTGCAGCGCGCGAAGAACCAGTTCTCGCGCGACTACATCGTCAGCCGCCTGTCGATCAAGGAGAAGGCGTCCCAACTGGGGCACGCCGAGGTGATTCAGAAAGACATCACGACGGCGGACGGTGAATACGACACGTTCCTGAAGGTGTCGACCGAGGATGTGAAGCGGACGGCGCGGCAGTATTTCACGCCGGAACGGCGGCTGGTGCTGAAGGTGATGCCGAAGGCGGGTGCGGCGGGTGCGGCGGGTGCGGCGGGTGCGGCGGGTGCGGCGGGTGCGGCGGGTGCGGCGGGTGCAGCAGGTGCAGCAGGTGCGGGAGTGAAGCAGTGAGACTGAAGACGCTCGTCACGTTCGGCCTGCTGTCGGTGGTGACGGCGATGATGGCCGCACAGGCCGCCCAGGGGCCGCGGGACGTGTGGCCGCGGGAGAACCCGCCGCGGCCGTTGCCGGCGCGGCCGGTCACGTTCCCGCCCTACGAGGTCCGCAAGCTCGCCAACGGCCTGCAGGTCGTGCTGGTGAGCCAGAACGAGCAGCCGGCCATCAGCGTCCGCATGATCATCCGGGCGGGGGCGGCGCAGGATCCCAAAGACAAGCTCGGCGTCGCCATGCTCACGTCGACGCTGCTCGACCAGGGCGCGGGGCCGCGCACGGCCGAGCAGATCGCGGATCGGATCGACTTCATCGGCGGTGCCCTCGGCACGGGCGCCGGTAACGACCTGAGCTTCGTGAACGCGGTCGTGATGAACGACAGCTACGAGGTCGCGCTCGAGCTGATGGCCGACCTCGTGCAGCGGCCGACCTTCGCGCCGGAAGAGATCGAACGCCAGCGGCAGCAGGCGCTGTCGGCGCTCAAGGTGTCGGCGGAGGATCCGGGCGCGGTGGCGGGCCAGGTGATCGATCGGCTGATCTACGGCTTCCATCCCTACGGGCTGCCCGGCAACGGCACGGTGCGATCGTTGACCTCGTTGACGCGCGCCGACTTCGTCGACTTCCACCGCGCCTACTTCGTTCCCAACAACGCGTTGATCGCCGTGGTCGGCGACATCGCCCCCGACGAGGCCATGAAGGGCGTCGAGAAGCACTTCGCCGCCTGGAAGCCCGGGCAGGTGCCGGCGATGGACGTCACCGACCCGCCCGACGCCACCAAGCGCGTGATCGTGATCGACAAGAAGGACGCGGTCCAGACCGAGATTCGCGTCGGCCACATCGCCATTCCGCGCAAGCACGCCGACTTCGAGGCCATCAACCAGGCCGTGAAGATCCTGGGCGGCGAGGGCGCCAACCGGCTGCAGCAGGTGCTGCGCTCGAAGCGGCAGCTCACCTACGGGGCGTCGGCCGACCTGGATTCGTTCAAGATGGCCGGCGCCGTCGTCGCGGAAACGAACACGCAGACGCCGAGCACTGCCGAGGCCCTGCGGGTCGTGGTCGACGAGTTCTCGCGGCTACAGCGCGAGCGCGTCTACGACGACGAGCTCGACGGCGCGCAGGACTACATGGTGGGCCACTTCCCGCTCACCATCGAAGTGCCGGACGCGATTGCCACCCAGGTGCTCAACCAGCTGTTCTACGAGCTGCCGGTCGAGGACCTGCCGCGCTACCGCGAGCGCGTGCTCAGGGTGACGCCCGACGAGATCCAGCGCGTGGCCCGGTGGTTCATCCGGCCGATGCAGCTGTCGATCGTGCTCGTCGGCAACGCCGACGCGTTTGTCAACGATCTCAAGAGCGCCGGCTTCGTGGATTTCGAACGCATCCCGATCGAGAATCTGGACCTGCTGTCCGCGGACTTCCAGCGGCGCTCGGGGAGCCCCGCCAGGCCCGAGTGACGCGACTGATGATCTCGTGCGGCGAGCCGTCCGGCGACCTCTACGCCGGGGCGCTGGTCGCCGCGCTTCGCGCCCGCGAGCCCGGGATCGACGTCTTCGGGCTCGGCGGCGAGCGCCTGGCGGCCGCCGGCGGCCGCCTGGTCGCCAACTTCCACGGCCTCTCCGTCACCGGCCTGACCGAGGCGCTGCGCGTGCTGCCGCGCTCGTGGACCACGCTGCGCCAGCTGGTGGACGCCGCGCGCGAGCAGAAGCCGGACGCGCTGGTGGTGATCGACTATCCCGATTTCAATTTCCGGTTGATGCGGGCGATCAAGCGCCTGGGCGTGCCCGTGATCTATTACGTCAGCCCGCAACTCTGGGCGTGGCGGGCCGGCCGCATCAGGACAATGAAGCGGGTCGTGGATTGCGTGCTGCCGATTTTTCCGTTCGAAGAAGCGATCTACCGCCGCGAGAACATGGACGTACGCTTCGTCGGGCACCCGCTGATCGACCTGGCGACGCCGACGCGGTCCCGCGACGAGTTCCTGCGACAGCTCCGCCTGGACCCCGCCCGGCCGGTGGTGGCGTTGCTGCCGGGCAGCCGCACCAACGAGTTGACGCAGCTGGTCCCGGTGATCGCCGACGCGATCCCGCGCATCGTCGAGCGGGTCCCTCGCGTGCAGTTCGTCGTTGCCCGGGCGCCGAACCTGGCGGATACCCTGTTCGAGGGATTCGGCCTGCCCGGCGCCACGCTCAGGATCGTCGAGGCGCAGACTGACGACGTGTTGAATGCCTGCGATGTGGTGGTCACGGCCTCGGGCACGGCCACGGTGCAAGCGGCGCTGCACGGCAAGCCGATGGTGGTGCTCTACAAGCTGTCGCCGATGACGTATCGGCTTGGCAAGCCGCTCGCTCGCGTCGACATCTTCGCGATGGTGAACCTGATCGCCGGCGAGCGCGTGGTGGTGGAGCTGATCCAGGGCGCGTGCACGGGCGAGGCCGTCGCCGGCGAGACGATCAAGCTGCTCGAGGATGCCCCGTACCGCGACCGGATGACCGTGAAGATCGCCGAGGTGCGCGCGCGGCTCGGCAGTCCTGGCGCGAGCGCCCGCGCGGCCGACGCGGTGTTGCATGTCATACACTCGTCGAGGCATGTCTCGTAGCCTGCTGATCGCACTGTCGTGCTGCGTCCTGGCCGCGCCCGTGGGTGCCATTACGGTCGCGCCGCTGAGCTTTGACGAGCTCGTGAACGGATCGACCACCGTGATCGTCGGGCGGGTGGCCGAGGTCCGCGCGCAGTGGACCGACGATCGGCGCGGCATCGAAAGCCTGGTCACGGTCGACGTGGTGAGCCGATTCAAGGGATCGACCGGCGACACCCTCACCTTCACGGTGCCCGGTGGAGCGGTGGGCCGGTACCTGAACCTGATTCCGGGCGCGCCGGCCTTCGCGCGCGGCGACCGGGCGGTGTTGTTCCTGACCTCCCGCGGGCCCCGGCTGCCAACGACCACGGGGCTCACCCAGGGCATTTATCGCGTGACGGTCGACGCCCGCACGGGCGCCGCCCTCGTCGCGCCGCCCGTCGTCGAGACCGCCGATCGCCGCATCCGCCGCGGCGATCCCGGGCGCAAGCCGGTGCCGCTGGCCGCGTTCGAAGCCGCCGTGCGCGCGGTGAAGCCGGTGGAGGCCCGATGAGACCCGCCGTCGCGTGGCTGCTGGCCTGCGCCGTCACGGTTGGCGCGCAGTCTCCGGTCTCCGCCTACCTGAAGCTCGGCTCGTCGATCAACGGGCGCATCACCGACGTGTCGTGGCAGCAGCAGCCGATCCGGTATTTCGTCACCGAGCGCGACGGCCCCGGCGTGACCGCCGCCGAGCTTCGCGGCGCCATCGGCCGGGCCACGGCGACCTGGCAGAACGCGTCCGGCGCCAACGTGCGCTTCGAATTCCTGGGGTCGACGTCGGCGCCTCCTGGCGAGGTGGATGGACGGACGACGCTGGGGTTTCTCGATCGTCCCGACCTGGATCGCGTGCTGGGCGCCACCAGCTTCCTGATCGACACGACCAACGGCGCCATCGTCGAAGCCGACGTGTTCTTCAACACGCGCTTCACCTGGTCGGTGTCCGCGCAGGGCGACGCGGGCCGGGTCGACCTGGAATCGGTCGCGCTTCACGAGCTGGGTCACCTGCTGGGACTCGGGCACTCGGCGCTCGGCGAAACCGAGCGCACGAGCACCGGCGGGCGCCGCGTCGTGGCGTCGGGGGCGGTGATGTTTCCCATCGCCATGACGTCGGGCGCGATCGCGGACCGCACGCTGCAGCCCGACGACATCGCCGGAGTGGCCGATCTCTATCCGGCCGCCGGACAGCTCGACTCCACCGGGGGCATTACCGGCCGGGTGACGAAGAACGGGCAGGGCCTGCTCGGCGCGCACGTGGTGGCGTTCAATCCGGAGACCGGGGCGATCGTCGGCAACTTCGCCTTGAACATGGACGGCGAGTTCGCGATCGTGCGGCTGGCGCCGGGCCCGTACGTGCTGCGGGTCGAGCCGCTCGACGACGCCGACGTGGAGAGTTACTTTTCGACGGCCATCGACGTCGACTTCCGGGTCACGTATGCGCCTCGTGCTGTCGTCGCGCCTCGGGGCGGATCGTCTTCGCCGATTGAGATCAAGGTCCAGCCGAAATGAGGTGCTTGGGTGCTTGGGTGCTTGGGTGCTTGGGTGCGCTGGTGCTCTGTGCCGGCAGCGCCGCATTCGCGCAAAACGCGGAAGCGCCGGCGCTGCGGAAACATCGCGTGACCGCGAGCGGCGGGGTGACGTGGTCGGGGAGCTATCCCATTGGCGAGGCGACGGCGACCTATCGGACCAACGCGCCCGGAAACACGCCGCCGCCGTTCACGTTGTTTTCGGCGGCGTCGACCGTGGATGCGGTCGCGGGGATCGAAGGCCGCGTGGGGTTCACGGTGACACCGGACCTGGCGGTCGAGGCCGGCGTGTCGTTTGCGCGGCCCCGGGTGGGCATCGTCATCGCCTCGGACGCCGAAGTGGCGCCGCACGCGCTCGAAGGCGAGGAGCTGCAGCAATACATCGTCGACGCCGGGGCCGTGTGGCAGCTGCCGCTGCGGCTCTCGCGCCGTGTGCGGCCGTTTGTCACCGGCGGGGCCGGCTACCTCCGGCAGCTGCACCAGGAACGCACGCTGGTCGAGACCGGGCAGGTCTACTATGCCGGCGGCGGGCTGCGCTACTGGCTGCGCGGCGGCAGCGGCGCCACGCGGTCGTTCGGGCTGCGGGCCGACGCGCGCGCGATGTGGAAGCGAGACGGCGTCGACTTCGAGGACCGAACCCGCCTCTTTCCGGTGGTGAGCGTCTTCGCGTTCATGGGTTTCTAGATCACCAGGGCCGCAGCCTGCCCTGAGCGAACGAATGCGAGTCGAAGGGATGACGCAGATGACGCAGACCCGCCATGCGCGTCGAACGCATTCTGACAATGCTCGACTTGCGTCGGCCTTCGGCCGTGGAACGGAGAACGAGACGCGGACGAGAGACGCTCAGGCATCAACAACACTGACGCGTCTCTCGTCCGCGTCTCGTTCTCCGTTCCAACGCCGGGCGAAGCCCGGCGCGCAAGTCGAGCGTGCATCTGCGTCATCGGCGTAATCTGCGGCTGTCTTTGAGGACACGACACGCATGACACAACCACCGGCCGTCCAGTTCACGGAGGTCTCTGCGAGTCGCGGTGGGCGCGGTGTGCTGCATGAGGTGTCGCTGTCGATCGGCGCCGGCGAGACCGTGGCGCTGGTCGGGCGAAGCGGGTCCGGGAAGACGACGCTGCTGCGGCTGGTGAACCGGCTGCTCGATCCGGATCGCGGCGAGGTCCGCGTCGACGGCCGCGAGACGCGTCAGTGGGACGCCATCGCGCTGCGGCGGCGCACCGGCTACGTCATCCAGGACGTCGGCCTGTTTCCGCACTTCACGGTTGCCGACAACATCGCCACCGTGCCGAGGCTGCTGGCCTGGCCCGAGGCCCGCGTGCAGTCGCGCGTCGACGAGCTGCTCACCATGGTCGATCTCGATCCCGCTGACTACCGGCGCCGGTGGCCCGACGAGTTGTCGGGCGGGCAGCGGCAGCGTGTCGGCCTGGCGCGCGCGCTCGCGGCGGATCCGCCGGTGTTGTTGATGGACGAGCCGTTCGGCGCGCTCGATCCCGTCACGAAGGGCGAGCTGCATGCCGAATTCCGGAAGGTGCAGAGTTCGCTGCATCGCACCGTGCTGATCGTGACCCACGACATCGCCGAGGCGATGGCGCTGGCGGATCGGATCGCGGTGTTGTGCGACGGACGCGTGATAGCCTGCGACACGCCGGCGGGGGTGCGGGTCTCGGATGATCCGCGCGTGAGGTCGCTCATCGCATGAGCGAGCTCTTCGCGTTCATCGCGTCTCACCGGGCTGAAATGGCCACGCGGCTCGGCGAGCACATCGTGCTGGTCGCGGCGTCGACTGCCATCGCGGCGGGCATCGGCATTCCCCTCGGGATCGTGGCGGCGCGGCGTCCGTCGCTCTCCAGGCCCATCGTCGGCCTTGCCAACCTCGCGCAGACCATCCCGAGCCTGGCGCTCTTCGGCTTCCTGATCCCGCTGCCGTTCATCGGCGGCATCGGCACGCGCACCGCCCTGGTGGCCCTGACGGTGTACGCCGTGCTGCCGATCCTGCGGAGCACCATTACCGGGCTCCAGGCCGTGCCTGCCGCCGTGGTCGAGTGCGCGGTGGCCATGGGCCTGACGCCGGGCCAGGTCTTGCGCCAGGTCGAATGGCCACTGGCGCTGCCAGCCGTCGTGTCGGGACTGCGCGTCGCCGTGGTCATCGGCGTCGGCACCGCCACCATCGCTTCGGCGATCGGCGCCGGGGGCCTCGGCGACTACATCTTCCGCGGCCTGGCGATGGTCGATCGTACGGTGATCTTCGCCGGAGCGCTGCCTGCGGCGATCCTGGCGCTGGTGGCCGACGGTCTGCTGGCGGCGGCCGGGAAGCTGGCGGATCCGCGCCGGCGATCGCGCGCGGGGGCCGCGACGCTCGCCGGCCTCAGCTCGATCGTGCTGGCCGGCGCCTGGTGGGCCACGGCCTCGACGACACGGGCGGATGTGATCGTGGGCTCGAAGAACTTCACCGAACAGGTCGTGCTGGGCGAATTGCTGGCGCAGACCATCGAGCGCCAGACGGACCTGGTCGTGGAGCGCCGGCTGAACCTGGGCGGCACGGCCATCGCGCACGAGGCGCTCCTGAGCGAGGGCATCGACGTCTATGTCGAGTACACGGGCACGGCCCTGACCGCGATCTTCAACGACCCGCCGTCGGCGGATTCCGCCGCCGTCTACGACCGCGTGCGCGAGCGGTATGCCGCCCTCGGCCTGACGCTGCTGCCGCGGCTTGGATTCAACAACACGTTCGCGATCCTGGTCAGGCGCGATGATGCGACCAGGTTCAACCTCGAGACGATCAGTGACCTGGCGTCGGCCATGCGGCTGACCCTCACCCGGCGGCCGGAAGCCACGTGGACGGCGGGGTTCGGCTACGAGTTCCTCGAACGGCCCGACGGCTACAAGGGACTGAGCGCGACCTACGGCCTGCAACTGCGCGAGGCGCCGCGGGTGATGGATCTGAATCTGATTTATCGAGCGCTCGAAGCCGGCGAGATCGACGTGACCGCGGGCGACGCCACCAGCGGCTTGATCGACGCGCTTGGACTGGTCGCGCTCGATGACGTGCGGCACTACTTCCCGGTGTACGACGCCGCGCCCGTGGCGCGGGCCGCGATGCTGTTGCAGCATCCGCAGGCCGCCGCGGCGCTGCGCCTCCTCGACGGACGCATTTCGGCTTCCGACATGCGAAAGATGAATCGTGCGGTGGATGTCGAGCAGCAGGACCCCGCCGCAGTGGTGCGCGCCTTCCTTGATACAATTGGAGGGTTCAAGCCAGGAGCGTAAGCGCCATCATGTCCAGCCTCGATAGCTTCAAGACCCGCACATCCCTGACCGTCGGCGACGACACCGTCACCATCTACAGCCTGCCCGCGCTCGAGAAGGCCGGGTTCCCCGGCGTCGCCCGGCTGCCGTACTCGCTGAAGATCCTGCTCGAGAACCTGCTGCGCCGCGAAGACAACGGCTTCGTCAAGGCCGGAGACATCAAGGCGCTGGCCGCGTGGGACCCCAAGACGATCGGCGACAAGGAAATGTCGTTCATGCCCGCGCGAGTCCTGCTGCAGGACTTCACCGGCGTGCCCTGCGTCGTCGACCTCGCCGCCATGCGCGACGGCATCGTCGCGTTGTCGGGCGATCCGCAGAAGGTCAATCCGCTGCAGCCGGTCGAGCTCGTGATCGATCACTCGGTGCAGGTGGATCATTTCGGCACGAGCAGCGCGTGGGGCCTGAATGCCGATCTCGAATACCAGCGCAATCGCGAGCGCTACGTGTTCCTGCGCTGGGGCCAGACGGGCTTCCGGAATTTCCGCGTGGTGCCGCCCGAAACGGGCATCGTGCATCAGGTCAACATCGAGTACCTCGCGCGCGTCGTCTGCCGCGACGAAGTGAACGGCACCGCCGTCGCCTATCCCGACACGGTGTTCGGCACCGATTCCCATACGACGATGGTCAATGGCCTGGGCGTGGTAGGGTGGGGCGTCGGCGGCATCGAGGCGGAGGCGGCGATGCTCGGTCAGCCCAGCTCGATGCTGATCCCGCCCGTGCTCGGCTATCGCCTGATCGGGAGGCTGCCGGAAGGCGCCACCGCCACCGACCTGGTGCTCACGATCACCGAGGCGCTGCGCAAGCACGGCGTGGTCGGCAAGTTCGTCGAGTTCTACGGACCCGGGCTGGCGCACCTGACGATTGCGGACCGCGTGACCCTCGGCAACATGTGCCCGGAGTACGGCGCGACCGTCGCGGTTTTCCCGATTGACGACATGACGCTCGAGTACCTGCGCCTGACGGGGCGCGACGACCGGCAGATCGCGCTGGTCGAAGGCTACGCGAAGGCGCAGGGTATCTTCCGCACCGCGGCGTCTCCGGACGCCGTATATTCCGAGACGATGGAGCTGGACCTGTCGTCGGTCGAGCCGAGCCTGGCCGGCCCGCGGCGCCCGCAGGATCGCGTCCCGCTGACGAGGGCGAAGGCGTCCTTTGCCGCGGCTCTCGACGATCTGAAGAAGGGCGTCAAGGTGGCGGCGTCCGGTGGTGGCCTGGCCGTCGCCACGAAGACCCAGTTGGAACACGGTTCCGTCGTGATCGCCGCCATCACGAGCTGCACGAACACCTCGAACCCGAGCGTGATGATCGGCGCCGGCCTGCTTGCGAAGAAGGCCGTCGAGCGGGGCCTGACACGCAAGCCGTGGGTGAAGACGAGCCTCGCGCCGGGGTCGAAGGTCGTCACCGACTACTTGAAGAAGGCGGGGCTCGACACCTACCTCGATCGGATCGGATTCAATCTGGTGGGCTACGGCTGCACCACGTGCATCGGCAACAGCGGGCCGTTGCCGGAAGAGGTGTCGGCCGAAATCGCGGAGCGCGGCTTGGTGGTGGCCTCCGTGCTCAGCGGCAACCGGAACTTCGAGGGCCGGATCCAGCAGGAAGTCCGCGCCAATTACCTCGCGTCGCCGCCGCTCGTGGTGGCCTACGCGCTGGCCGGGTCGATGAACGTCGACGTCACCCGGGACCCGCTGGGAACCGGCACGGACGGCACGCCGGTGTACTTGAAGGACCTGTGGCCGACCGAGAAAGAGATTCAGGCGGCGATGCTGGCCAGCGTGACGGCCAAGGCCTACCGCGAGCAGTATGCGAGCGTGTTCGACGGCGACTCGCGGTGGCGGCAACTCCCGGTGCCCACGGGCGATCGCTTCGCCTGGGACGACACGTCCACCTACATCCGCAAGCCGCCGTTCCTCGAGCACCTGACGATGACGCCGGCGCCGCCGGCAGACATCCGGGGCGCCCGGGCCCTGGCCGTGCTGGGCGACAGCATCACCACCGACCACATTTCGCCGGCCGGCGGCATCAAGACCACCAGCCCCGCGGGCAAGTACCTGATCGAGCACGGCGTCGAGCCGAAGGACTTCAATTCCTACGGCGCCCGCCGCGGCAATCACGAAGTGATGATGCGCGGCACCTTCGCCAATGTGCGGATCAAGAACCAGATGGTGCCTGGCGTCGAAGGCGGCGTGACCGCTCATCTCCCCAGTGGCGACGTGATGCCGATCTACGACGCGGCCATGAAGTACCAGGCTGCGGGCGTGCCGCTGGTGGTGATTGCCGGCAAGGAATACGGATCGGGATCGTCGCGCGATTGGGCGGCCAAGGGCACCATGCTGCTCGGCGTGAAGGTCGTCATCGCCGAAAGCTACGAGCGCATCCACCGCAGCAACCTCGTGAACATGGGCGTGCTGCCGCTGCAGTTCAAGGATGGCCAGGGTGCGGCGTCGCTCGGGCTGACCGGCCGCGAAGTGTTTGCGTTTGCCGGCGCGGGCGCGGCGCTCAAGCCGCGCGCCGAGGTGACGGTGATGGCGACGGCCGAGGACGGATCGCCGAAGACCTTCGCGGCCGTGGCCCGCATCGATACGCCCGAAGAGCTCACGGCGTTCTCACACGGGGGCATCCTTCCCTACGTGCTCAGGCAGCTCGTGAAGAAGGGCTGATGACCGCCGGCGCGATCAAGCGTCAGGCGCAAGCCCTGGGATTCGACCTGTGTGGCGTGGCCCCGGCGGCGTCCTTGCCGGAGCTGGCCTATCTGCCTGAGTGGCTCGCCAGCGGCCATGCGGGCGAGATGGTCTATCTTCACAAGTCCGCGGCGGCCCGCTCGGACATCCGGAACTTCCTGCCTGGCGCCCGTTCCGTCATTGTTACGGGGACGGTCTACAACACGGATGAAGGCAGAAGGCAGAAGGCAGAAGGCGGAAGGGCGACGGATTCGATTCGCGTGGCGCGATACGCGCGCGGGCGGGACTACCACGTCGTGCTCGCTGAGCGGCTCGAGGCGCTCGTGGCGTGGATGCGCGGGCAGCATGTCGAGCCGTTCGAGGCCGCCGTCTTCGTCGACAAGCATCACGTGCAGGAGCGCGTCTACGCGCGCCATGCGGGCATCGGGTGGATCGGCAAGAACACCTGCGTGATCAATCCCGAGCTTGGTTCCTGGCTGTTCCTATCGGGCATCGCCACCGACCTGGCGCTCGATGCGGACCCGCCGGCGCTGGATCAATGCGGCGCGTGCACGCTGTGCCTGGACGCGTGCCCGACCGGCGCGCTCGTGGACGCGCACGTGCTCGACGCTACCAGGTGCATTTCCTACCTGACGATCGAGGCCGAGGGCGCCATCCCCGAGGAACGCCGGGCGCAAATCGGCCACCACGCCTACGGCTGCGACATTTGCCAGGAGGTGTGCCCGTGGAACCTGGCGCCGCCGCGCAGCCTCGACCCGGCGTGGCAGGCCGTACGCCGCGATGGGGTGTCAGCGGCGTCGTTGTGGCAGCGCAGCGATGACGAGCTCCATCAGTTCGTGAAGGGCAGCGCCATGACGCACCTGTCGCTGGCCGGTCTGCGGCGCAATCTCGCCACGGTGATCGGCAATAGCGGCGACGCCGCGCTCCTGCCGGCGCTGGAGGGTCCGGGCCGCGGCGTGAAGAATGCCGCGCACAGCGCCTTCACCCCGGCCGTGGCCGAGACGGTCGCGTGGGCCAGAGAGCGGTTGAAGTAGTATCGAAACATGGCGAACGCCTCCCTCGCCCCCGTCCTGCTGGTGTCGATGCCGCAGATGCGCGATCCCAACTTCTCGAAGACGGTCGTGCTGCTGGCCGAGTACGGCGCGCATGGCGCGTTCGGCCTGGTGCTCAACCGCCGGATGCCCGAGCCGGCCCAGGCCATCGTGACGGCGGACGAGCCGCTGCGGATTCATCCCAAGATGCACCTCTACACGGGCGGGCCCGTGGAGCCCACGCGCGCGTGGATCCTCACGGCCAGGCCCGAACTGGATGCCGACGCCCTCGAGGTGATGGGCGGCGTGTACCTGTCGGCGTCGCCGGCGCTCGTGCGCAAGACGCTCGAGTCGGCTCCCGACCCCGCGGTCCGCATGGTCGTGGGCTATGCGGGGTGGGGGGCCGGGCAACTGGACGTCGAGCTGGCGGAGTCGTCCTGGCTCCTGGCGCCGGTGCAATCCGACCTGATCTTTTCGACGCCGCTCGACGACATGTGGGCAACGGCGATTCGCCGGCTGGGCGCCGAGCCGTCGATGCTTCAAGGGTCGTCAGGTGTTCACTAGTGCGAAGGAGCGAGGCATGGGACGGGTGGCGATGGCGGTGACTTCAGCTTCCCTGGTGGCGACGCTGGCGGCCTGCCGGGCCCAGGCGCCGTCGACGCCCCCGGCCGCGCCGGCGCCGGCAGTCGACCCGGCGGTGTCGGACCTGCAGCAGAAGACCGCGCGGTTTGCGGTGACCGACCTCAGCGCCGACATCACGGCGCTGCCGCCCGACGAGCGCGACGCACTGGCGCACCTGGTGCGCGCGGCCCAGGTCATGGACGCGTTGTTCCTCGAGCAGGTCTGGGCCGGTAACGAGACCATGCTCTACTCGCTGATTCGAGACGAGTCGCCGATCGGCAAGGCGCGCCTGCACGCGTTCCTGGTCAACAAGGGACCGTGGTCGCGGCTCGATCACCACGAGGTGTTCGTGCCCGGCGCCCCCGAGAAGCTGCCCTCGGCCAACTACTACCCGGTCGGCGCCACCAAGGCGGAAGTGGAGAAATGGATCGCGTCGCTCAGTGGCGCCGAGAAGGCGCGGGCGACCGGGTTCTTCACGACCATCCGGCGCGGCCCCGATGGCCGGCTGATGGCCGTGCCCTACAGCACCGAGTATCAAGGCGAGCTCGCGCTGGCGGCGCAGCACCTGCGCGCCGCCGCCGCGGCGACCGCGCAGCCGACGCTCAAGGCCTTCCTCGAGGCGCGCGCGGCCGCGTTTGGGTCGAACGATTACTACGACAGCGACGTGAAGTGGATGGAGCTCGACGCCACCATCGAGCCGACGATCGGCCCCTACGAGGTCTACGAAGACGAGTGGTTCAACTACAAGGCGGCGTTCGAGGCCTTCATCACCGTCAAGGACAAGACCGAGTCCGACAAGCTCGTGAAGTTCGCCGGCTCGCTGCAGGAGATCGAGAACAGCCTGCCGATCGACCCGAAGTATCGCAACCCGAAGCTGGGCGCGATGGCCCCGATCGCGGTTGTCAACACCGTGTTCTCTGCGGGCGACGGCAATCGCGGCGTGCAGACGGCCGCGTTCAACCTGCCCAACGACGAGCGGGTGATCCGCGAAAAGGGCAGCAAGCGCGTGATGCTCAAGAACAACCAGGAGGCGAAGTTCCAGAAGGTGCTGGTGCCCATCTCCAGGGTCGCGCTGGCCCGGGGCGACCAGGCCAACGTCGCTTTCGACGCGTTCTTCACGCACATTCTGATGCACGAGCTGATGCACGGGCTCGGCCCGCACGACATCAGCGTCGGCGGCCGCACGACCACGGTGCGCCAGGAGCTGAAGGACACCTACAGCGCCATCGAGGAAGCCAAGGCCGACATCTCGGGGCTCTTCGCGCTGCAGTTCCTGATCGACAAGGGCCAACTGGACAAGGGGCTCGAGCAGACGATCTACACCACGTTCCTGGCCTCGGCCTTCCGTTCGCTGCGGTTCGGCATTGCCGAGGCGCACGGCCGCGGCCAGGCGATCCAGTTGAACTACCTGCTGGATCACGGCGGGTTCACGGTCAGCGGCGACGGCACCTTCGCCGTCGACACGGCGAAGATCCGCGACGCCGTCACGTCGCTGACGCGCGAGATCATGACGCTGGAGGCCGAGGGCAGCTACGCCAAGGCGACGCAGATGATCGAGACGCTCGGCGTGCTGCGGCCGCCGACCAAGGCAATCCTCGACAAGCTCACCGCGGTGCCGGTCGACATCGAGCCCCGCTTCGTCACCGCGCGCGACCTCCTGAAGTAGAGGCGGGACTTTAGTCCCGCCGGTCAGCGCAGATGGCGGTAGACGAGCTCGAGCAGCTCGTCGTATGTCGCATCGGCCTCGGCCGGGCCCTTCTTGATCGCGCTCGTGGCGCAGTGCTTCAGGTGATTGCGTAACAGCTGCCGCCCGACGCCGCGCAGCGCCTCCTGCGCCGACGCGATCTGCGTGATGATGTCTGGGCAGTAGCGGTCGTCCTCGACCATCTTGTGGAGGCCGCGGATCTGGCCCTCGATGCGGCGCAGGCGCTTCAGGTTTGCCGCTTTGATCTCGGGATCCACGGCATGTGCGTGCTTGGGTGCTTCGGTGCGTGGGTGCTTGGGTGCTTCGGTGCGTGGGTGCTTGGGTGCTTCGGTGCGTGGGTGCTTGGGGGATCGAGTCACGACAGGCTCACTCCTCTCAACCGAAGGCTGTTGGACACCACGCTGACGGAGCTGAAGGCCATCGCGGCGCTGGCGACGATCGGGCTCAGCAGGACGCCGAACATGGGATACAGCACGCCCGCGGCCACCGGGATGCCCACCACGTTGTAGACGAACGCCCAGAACAGGTTCTGCCTCATCGTTTTCATGGTGGTGGCGGCCAGCACGATCGCGTGCTCGACGCTCGCCAGGTCGCTGCGCATCAGCGTCACCGACGCGGCGTCGGCGGCGATGTCGGTGCCGGATGCCATGGCCATGCCGATGTCGGCCTGCGCCAGGGCGGGCGCGTCGTTGAGGCCGTCGCCGACCATTGCCACGCGGTGCCCGCGCTGTTGCAGGCCCTTGATCGCGTCGACCTTGCCCTCGGGCAGGACCTCCGCGATCACCTCGGTGATGCCGGCCTGTGCCGCGACCGCCTCGGCCGTCGCGCGCCGATCGCCGGTCAGCAGGACCACGCGCAGCCCGCGGCGCTTCAGCGAGGCGACGACCCTGGCCGCGTTCGTGCGCATCGTGTCGGCGATGGCGAAGGCCGCCGCGGCCTTCCCGTCGATCGCCGCGAACACGGTGGTCTTTGCCTCTGAGGCCCAGGCCGCCGATTGCGGGAAGGCCGCGGCGGTATCGATGCCGGACTCGCGCATCAGGGCGCCGGTGCCGACGATGACGCGCGCCGCGCCGACGGTGGCGACGACGCCTTTACCAGGCACCGCGACGAGGTGCTCGACCGGTGAATCACCGGACGCGCCCTCGGCATAGGCGACGATGGCCCGGGCCAGCGGATGCTCCGAGCGTCCTTCCGCCGCGGACACGAGGCGCAGCACGCGGGCGCGATCCTGCTGTGGCGCCAGCGCGAAGTCGACCACCCGGGGCTTGCCCTCGGTGAGGGTGCCCGTCTTGTCGAAGACCACGGCATCCACCCCGGCGAGGCGCTCGAGCGGCTCGCCGCCCTTGATCAGGACGCCGGCCGCGGCGCCGCGGCCGCTGGCCACCATGACCGCCGTCGGCACCGCCAGCCCCATCGCGCACGGGCAGGCGATGATCAGCACGGCCACGGCCGCCGTCAGGGCGCGCACGAACGAGGGATCCGCCGGCAACACCATCCAGGCCGCGAAGGTCAGGACGGCAATCCCGATCACCGTCGGCACGAACACCGCGGAGATCCGGTCGGCCAGCCGCTGGATGGGCGCTTGCGACGCCTGCGCGTCTTTCATCAAGGTGACGATGCGGGCGAGCACGGTGTGGGCGCCGATGGCGGTGGCGCGGATGTCGAGGGCGCCAGAGGTGTTGATGGTGGCGCCGATCACCGCGTCGCCCGCCTGCTTGTCGACGGGCATCGACTCGCCGGTGAGCATCGATTCGTCGATGGCGCCGCTGCCGGTCACGATCACGCCGTCCACCGGGATGCGTTCGCCGGGCCGCACGATCACGATGTCGCCGGCGCGGACGTCGCCGATCGGGATGTCGCGCTCCTCGCCGTCCCGGCGGACGCGCGCTGACGAGGGCTGGAGTTTCGCCAGTTGCCGCAGCGCACGAGTCGTCTGCGTCTTGGCGCGGGCCTCCATCGTGTTGCCGAGCAACACCAGGGCGATGATCAGGATCACCGCCTCGTAGTAGACGTCGGGCCGTGCCCCTTCGGCCACGAACAGGCCGGGCGCGAACGTCGCGGCCACCGAATAGAGGAAGGCGGCGCCGGTGCCGACGGCGATCAGCGTGTTCATGTTCGCGGTGCGGTGACGGAGGCTGGACCACGCCCGCGTGTAGAAGTGGCGGCCCGCCCACGCCATCACGAATACGGTGGCGGCCAGCAGCGCGAGGGTCAGCGCCTGCGGATCGATGGCGTAGAGCCAGGGTAGCGCCGCCCGCACCGGCGGATCGATCGCCGTCATCGTCCAGCGCAGCAGCGGATCGCCGGCGTGTTCGGCATGGGGCGCCACGCCGCCCATCAGCGGCATCGACGCGATCATCGCGGCGGCGCCGAGGGCCAGCGCTGACAGCGCTCTGGTCCGCAGCGAGACGTACTCGATCTGCTGCGCGCGCTCGCGCGCCTCGTCTGCGGCGGTGGCGTCGAGATCCGCGGTGGGGAGGTGCGACGCGTAGCCGGTCTCGTTGATCGCCGCCACCAGGTGCTCCGGCCCGGTGATCGCCGGGTCGTAGTTGACGGTGGCCTCGTGGGTCATCAGATTGACGGCGGCCCTGGTCACCCCCGGCGCGGCGGTCAGCGCGCGCTGCACGTTGGCCTGGCACGCCGCGCACGTCATGCCCTCGACGGGCAGGGTGATCTTCAGGGGCGGGGCGCCGGCGGGCGCCGTCTCCGAATCGGCGTTCATTGCTCGCCGATTACGGAGAACCCGGCGCGCTCGACGGCGGCCTTGACGGTGTCGCTCGAGACCCGCGCCGGATCGAGGCGCAGCACGGCCCGCCCGACCTCGACCTTGAGCGGTTCGATGCCCGGAACCGCCTTCAGCACGCGCGTCAGGCTGTTCACGCACCCGCCGCACGACATCCCGTCGATGGCGAACGTCTTCTCGATGTCACCCATGCGAATACCCTCGGGGGGTATACTAATACCCCCTGGGGGTATCTGTCAAGCCTACGGTTCGGCGAGCAGCGCCGTCAGGCTGACGGCCGTCGTGCGCACCTGCTCGAGCGCGGCCAGGTAGCGCTCGTTGGCCTCGAACAGGGCGCGCTCGGTCATCAGTACCTGCGGATAGGAGGCCGCCATCGCGCGGTGGCGCGCCAGGTACAGCTGGTAGGCCTCGGTCGCCTTCGGCAGGATGTCGCTGCGATAGACCTCGGCCCGCCGGCGCGCGGTGCGGTAGTCATCGTAGAGCGCGGCGTACCGATCGATCAGCTTCAACTCGAGGGCAGCGACCGCAGCCCTGGCGGCCGCGATCCGCGAGGAGGACGCGGCGATGCCGCCGTGATTCCGATCCCACAGCGGGATTGTGAGGCCGGCCTCGACGGCCCACTCGAGCCCCACCGGCCTGTTGTCGGGCTCGAGCAGTTCCCGGTTGTAACGGGGCCCGCCTTTGAGCAGCAGGTCCGGCGACGTCACCTTCCGCGCCACGGCCAGCTCGCGTTCCGCACGCGTCACGGCGGCGCGCGCTTCGGCCAGCTCGGGGCTCGCCGCGAGCGCGGCGGCCAGTGTTTCGTCACGTGGCAGCTCGGGCAGCGCGTCGCCGGCCGCTCCCGCCACCGCGCGTTGCGGCATGCGTGGCTGCGCGACGGCGGCGGCCAGTTGCGTCCACGCCCGCGCGAGCGCGCTCTCGGCTTCCACGACATCGAGTCCCGCGAGCGACGCGTCCATCTCCGCCACCAGCACGTCCGGGCGATCGGCCGCGCCAACGTTGAACAACTGTGCCGACACTCGTCCGGCCTCGGCGGCCAACGTCGCCAGGTTCCGGCGCACGTCGAGCCGTAATTGCGCCGCGACGACCATGTGATAGGCCACGCGCACGCCGGCCAGCACCTGCAACCGGGCCCGATCCCGGCCGGCCTCCGCTTCGCCGATGCCGGCCTCGAACGCCCGCCGGCTCAACCTCAGCTTCCCTCCGAGCGGGATCCGCTGATCGACGACGACGCCGTGCTCGCCGCCGCGGTTGATCGGCCCGCGTGCGATCTCGTCACCGACGTACGAGACCGAGGGATTCGGCCACGATCCGGCCTGCGCCGCGGCGTGTCGGGCCACGTCGATCGTGGCCGACGCTGCGGCGAGCGACGGATGCGACGCCAGCGCCAGCCGCTCGAGCTCGTCGAGCGTGATCGGCGCCGGCGCCTGGGCGTTCGCCGAGACGATCCACGCCAGGATTGCCGCCATCGACAGGAGGGCGCGGGTCATCACCGGCCTCCCTTCTGCTGCCCGGCCTTGAGCGCCTGGATGCGATCGAAGGTCGGCGGATCGACGACGCGCACCAGCGTCATCATCCCCATCATCGCGGCGGACCATCCGGGCCGCAGGCCGTGATTCTCCGGCTTTGCGGCCATCGCGTCGTCCATCACCATCCACATGTCTTGTGGATAGCCCTTGACCGCCCAAGCCTCCGGCGCGGCGGGCGGCATACCCGGATGCGTCGCATGGCCCATCGCCGCGTGCTCGCCGAGCGGATAGTTGGGGACCACCTCGCCGCGGATCGACGATCCCATCTGGTTCATCATGTGGTGCGGCAGGTGGCAGTGCAGCATCCAGTCGCCGGGATACACGGCGTCGAACTCGATGTCTCTTGCCTGCGCCACGCCGACGATCACGGTGTTGCCCGGCTCCCACGGTTGCGGGATGCGGCCCGCCTCGGTGCCCACCGTGTAGAACGTGTTGCCGTGCAGATGGATGGGATGGTGATCCATCGACAGGTTCACCATCCGGATGCGCACGCGCTCGCCGGTCTTGACGATCATCGGCGTGGTGTCGGGGCCGGCCTTGCCGTTGATGGTCAGCCAGTTGAACTCCATCGCCAGGGTGTTCGGCACGGTGTTGTTCGGCAGGATCGACCAGCCCTGCCAGATCAACCCGAAGTCGCGGTGCACGCGGGGCTCGTAGGCCTGCGGCGGATGCACGATGAAGAGGCCGATCATCCCCATCATTTCCTGCATCGGCATGTGCGAGTGGTAGAAGAACGTGCCGTGCTGATGGAGCGAGAACTCGAACGTCCGCGACCCGCCCGGCGGGATGGGATCGATGCCGAGCCCCGGCACGCCGTCGACCTCCGGCGGCACCTCGAGGCCATGCCAGTGTGCCGAGAAGATCTCCGGCAGCCTGTTCTCGACGATGATGCGGACGCGATCGCCCTGGGTGACTTCGATCGCCGGACCGGGCATCGAGCCGTTGAAGCCCCAGCAGTCCACCGGCCGCTCCGGCAGGAATGTGGTCTTCACGGGCTCGGCCACCAGGCGGAACACCTTCACGCCGTTGTCGATCGTGAACGGCAGCTTGGGCAGGTCCGGCGTTTCCACCAGCACGGGCCGCGGGCCAGGCGGCGCCACGGTCGGCGCGGGCTTCCACTCCTGACCCGCAACGGCGGCGCCGGCAAAGAGATTTTGCAGAAAGCTTCGGCGAGAAAAAGGCATAACACACCTCCAGTAACTGACGTGATCCGGGAACCGGGCTCCGGGAACCGATCAGATGCGAAGGGGTGTCGAACGAAGAGCGCCTGACAGGTGCTTGGGTGCTGAGGTGCTGAGGTGCTTGGGTGCGCGGGTGCTCGGGTGCGCAGACCCGTGCGCGGCAACCACCCGCGGCGCGAGCATGTCCGCTCGCGAGGATCCCGCCGGCGGCACGGCGTCGAGTACCGGGCAGTTGACGTCGGAGGCAGCGGCGATCTGCGTGTCGGTCGCCGCCGGCTCGTGCGCCGGGCAATGCGACGTCTCGGCCGGCGCCGCGCACGTGGCCTCGCACCACGCGCGCGCGGGCGCGGCGGCGGCCATCAGGAGCGCGATGAGGACGATGGCGAGGCGGGCCACAGGGGTGTCAGTATAACCCTCAGGGCGGGGGCGGCTTGTGACCCGCGTGCGGATCCGCCGCCGGCACCGCCGGCCTATCGGCGCCGCCCAGGAATTCGTCGATGCGCCGCTGCTCTTCGATCTCCGCGCCCGATCGCGGATTGAAGCGCTCCATGTCCGCCAGCTCCTCCGGCGTCAGCGAGGGCAGCCGGCGGATGAAATGCACCAGCTGCCAGCTCGATCGCTCGCCCTCGAGCGTGCCCGTGCTCCACCCCGGCATGCCGGTGAGGCGGACGCCGTTCTCGATGATGTAGAAGATCTCGCCGTCGCTCAGGCCCTGCGTGCGCGGCAGCCGCATGTCGGGCGCCTTCGGATAGAAGTTGCGGCCCATCTCGGTATTGCCGCTGCCATCGTTGGCGTGGCAGCTCGCGCAATGATCGGCGAAGTGCTCCCGCCCGGCCGCCAGGGTCTCTGCGGACGGCGAGACCGGGTTCTTGAGTCCCTTGTAGCGCGTCGGCGTGAGCCAGCCGCGGAGCAGGAGCGCGGCGCGCGCTTCGATCCACGATGGCTGCGGGCGGGCGCTGACGCCGCGGCCCTTCACGTAGAACAGCCCGGCGGCGGCGATGGCCATCAGCACGACGACCGTCCACGCCACCGTACGCACGAACCGCTTCATTGCCGAGAGGGCGTGCCCGCGGCCGGCAGGGCGGCGGCGGCCGTCCGGACCTGCAGCGATCCGCGGTCGGCCGACTCGGTCCAGGCGAACACGATCTCGCCCCGGCCGATGGCGGCGCGCGGGTAGCCGCTGGCGCGATTGCCGGCGATGCCCGCGACCGTAATCGCGGGCGACCTCGCGCCGCTTCGGTCGATGCGGCGCGCGCGGAACTGCGCCCGCTGATCCGCGAATTCGATCCACGTCGCCAGCGCCGCGCCGTCGGGCAGCAGCTCCACATCCACGCGCCCCAGCGACCCGCCATCGTCGACGCGGATCGGGGCGCCGTAGGTGCGGCCGGCATCGGGCGAGAACGCCAGGTAGGCCTGCCCCTGTTCCTGTTTGACCGTGAACCACGCGAGCGTAACGTCACGGCCGCGTGCGCTCAACGCAGGCCCGTTGACGGGGCATGCGGCGATCGTCCACGCGTCGTTGAAGACCGGTGCGGGCGCGGCCCACCTGCCGCCGACAAACCGCGAGGTGTAGATGTCGCGGATCTCGCCGGCGCTGCGATCGCGGAACGCGGCGATCACGCCCTCGCTCGTGACGGTGGCCGCGGTTGGACAGCACTCGCAGACGCGCTCGTCGACGGCGCCTTCCTCGAGCAGCTGCCAATTGCGATCGTAGCGCGCGAACCGCACGCTCATCGCGCCGGTGTCATGGTCACCTTCGTGGCCGCCCGCCTGCCCTGAGCGAGCGCTCGAGCTCGTCTCGACGCGAGTCGAAGGGGGCTTCATGCCCCGGCCATCGAGCCACACGAGGCCGAGGCCGTCGCCCAGCGGGAACATCGACGCGAAGCCGTGTTCGGTCTTCGTGCCGTCCTGGTGTGGCGTAAACGACTGCGACCACGTCTTGCCGTCATCACTGGAATGCGACAGGCGCACGTCGTAGGCGTAGGTGTCGGGCCCGCTCTTCTGCAGCCAGTGCGCGACCAGCACGCCGGAGGGCAGGCGCAGGACCGAGGGGACGTCGGCCCAGTTGACGAACCAGTCACGCCCGGCGGCGATGGTGCGAGGCGCGGACCATCCGGCGGCCGTGCGCTCGGCGAACCGGAGCGTGGCGAGATCGCCGCTGCGCTCGATCCAGCTGAGGAGCACGCCGCGGTCCGACACCGACAGTTGCGGCTGCGCGGAGTTCGGCAAGGCCGGGCTCGGCAGCGCTTCAGGAGTGATTTGCCAGGCCGCCTGCTCCGCGCGCAGGGCGTCCCGCGTCGGCGCCGCGAGAGCGGCGGCGGCCAGGATCGCGAAGACGGAGTAGCGCCACATCACGGGCTCAGTTCGTCCGGCAGCTGCCGGCGCCGCGGGGGTCGCCGCAGGCGCCGCACGCCGCCGGGCCCGCGCTACGGGGCATCGTGCCACCGGAAGGCGCGCTCACGGCAAAGACGGAGAGCTGCTTGTCCAACTCGAGGCTGGCGCACTTCGGGCATTCGAGCCGGGTGGACTCGCGGACCAGCAACTCGAACGTGTGGTCGCAGCTGCGGCACTGGTATTCGTAGAGCGGCATAGAGAAGATAATACGCCGAATGCCGCCCGCCGGACGATCGTGGCACCCGCCGCGCGTGAACCTCCCGTGGGAACCGTTTGGTATACTGGTGGGATGCTCTTGACAGAGACAAGCCCGCTTGTGGCCAACCCTCTTCGTCGCAACGTCGCGATCATCGCGCACGTCGATCACGGCAAGACCACGCTTGTCGACGCCATGTTCCGCCAGGGCGGCGTCTTCCGCGCCCACGAACGCGTCGCCGAGCGGGCGATGGACAGCAACGAGCTCGAGCGCGAGCGCGGCATCACCATCATGGCCAAGAACACCGCCGTCCACTACGGCGAGACGCTGATCAACATCATGGACACGCCGGGCCACGCCGACTTCGGCGGGGAAGTGGAGCGCGTCCTGTCGATGGCCGACGGCGTCGTGCTGCTGGTCGACGCGGCCGAGGGGCCGCTGCCGCAGACCCGGTTCGTGTTGCGCAAGGCCTTCGAACGCGGGCTGCCGCCGATCGTCGTGATCAACAAGATCGACCGCGCCGACGCGCGGGCGAAGGAAGTGCTCAACGAGGTCTACGACCTGTTCATCGACCTGGACGCGACCGAGGAACAAATCGAGTTCCCGGTCCTCTACACGAGCGGGCGCGCCGGCACCGCCAGCACCGACCTGAACGTCCCCGGCGAGGATCTGCGCCCCCTGTTCGAGGCGATCCTGTCGCACGTGCCGCCGCCGAAGGGCGACCCCAACGCGCCGCTGCAGATGCTGGTGTCGAACCTCGATGCCAGCGACTACCTGGGCCGCATCGCCATCGGCCGCATCTTCAACGGCCGCGTCCGCCTCAACGATCCGATCGTGGTGTGCAAGCTGGA
Organism: Acidobacteria bacterium RIFCSPLOWO2_12_FULL_67_14b; assembly: GCA_001768615.1. Classification (GTDB taxonomy): domain Bacteria; phylum Acidobacteriota; class Vicinamibacteria; order Vicinamibacterales; family UBA2999; genus 12-FULL-67-14b. The sequence continues at coordinate 41,451 of MELE01000145.1, forward strand.
CGGACAGGCCAAGGAAACGCGCGTCACGAAGCTGTTTACGTTCGAGGGGCTCAAGCGCGTCGAAATCGCGGAAGCCTCCGCCGGCGACATCATCTGCCTGGCGGGCATCGAAGACATCACGATCGGCGAGACCATCACCGATCCCGAGCACCGGCAAGCGATTCCGTACACCGACGTCGACTAACCGACCATCTCGATGATCTTCGGCATCAACACAGGCCCGCTGGCCGGCCGGGACGGCCAGTACGTGACGTCGCGTCACTTGAAGGAGCGCCTCGACAAGGAGCTGCTCGGCAATGTCTCGATCCGCGTTGAGCCGACCGACACGCCGGAGCAGTTCAAGGTGCTGGGGCGCGGCGAACTGCAGCTGGCGATCCTGATCGAGATGATGCGCCGGGAAGGGTTCGAGCTCCAGGTGTCGAGGCCCGAGATCGTCGTCAAGGAGATCAACGGCGTCCGGATGGAACCGGTCGAGGACCTGGTGATCGACGTGGCGGAAGACTATCAGGGCGTGGTGATCTCCGGGTGCGGCACGCGCCGCGGCACGATGACCAACCTCGTCAATCACGGCAGCGGCCGCGTGCGCCTGGAGTTCAGGATCCCGGCGCGCGGCCTGATCGGCTTCCGCTCGCAGTTCCTCACCGAAACCAAGGGTACCGGCATCATGAACCACCTGTTCGCCGGGTGGGAGCCGTGGCACGGCCCGATTCCGTCGCGCGCGACCGGGGGCCTGGTGGCCGACCGGCCGGGCGTGACCACCGCCTACGCGCTGGCCAACCTGCAGGAGCGCGGCGTGATTCACATCGAGCCGGGCACCCCCGTCTACGAGGGCATGCTGATCGGCGAGAACTCGCGCGACAACGACCTCGACGTCAACGTCACGAAAGAGAAGAAACAGACCAACATGCGCGCGTCCTCCGCGGACGAAGCCATCCGCCTCGTGCCGCCGCACATCATGGGACTCGAGCAGGCAATTGAGTTCATCAACGACGATGAGCTGGTGGAGGTGACGCCGAAGAGCATCCGGCTGCGCAAGCGGATCCTGGCGGGCAACCTCCGCCCCAAAAAATCCGCCGAGTAACGTCCTTCCGGCAGGAATTATCCTGTCTTACCTGCATTGACAGCTGGGCGGCGCGGCCGTACCAATAGCGCACTCTGACCGCGTTAGCGTCTGCGAGCGTGGCTTGTTGTTTTGCTTCCCTACCGGTTTCTCGAACGAGGAGGTCTGTATGATTTCCTGGAAGTCCATTGCGGTCTTGGTCTTGGGCGTCGCCCTGTCGTCGGCGCCCGCGGCGGCACAATTAGGCACCGGCGACCTGCGTGGCCGCGTGCTCGATCAGCAGGGCGCGGTCCTGCCTGGCGTCACGGTGGTTGCCAAGAATGAAGGGTCCGGCCAGTATCGCGAAACCATTAGCAGCACGGACGGCTCGTTCTCGATGATCGCTCTGACACCGGGGCTCTATGAAGTCACCGCGACCCTCTCGGGCTTCAAGACGTATCAGCGCGGCGGCGTGCGCGTCGAGGTCGGCAAGGCCTTCTCGATCGACCTTCAGCTGCAGGTCGGCGGCATCGAGGAGTCGGTGACGGTCACGGCCGAGACGCCGCTCGTCGACACTTCGT
>MELE01000146.1:0-4876 GCA_001768615.1 Acidobacteria bacterium RIFCSPLOWO2_12_FULL_67_14b
AGCTCGATGAAGTCCACCAGGATGATCGAGTTGCGCACCACGATGCCGGCGCCGGCAATGAAGCCAATCATCGATGTCGCGGTGAAGAACGCGCCCATCGCCGCGTGTGCCGGCAGGATGCCGACGAGCGAGAAGGGGATCGCGGCCATGATGAGGAGCGGCGTCTTGAACGACTGGAACCAGCCGACCACGAGCACGTAGATCAGCAGCAGCACCGCCGCGAACGCGAGACCCAGGTCCCGGAACACCTCGATGGTGATGTGCCATTCGCCATCCCACTTCATGGCGTACTTCGAGGTATCGAATGGTTGCGTCGCGTTGAAGACGTCGAGCCCGTATCCCTCGGGCAGCGACAGGCGCGCGATGGCTTCGTTCATCTGGAGGATGGCGTACACCGGGCTCTCGTTCTCGCCCGCGAGATCGCCGGTGACGTAGGTGACCGCCTGCAGGTTCTTGTGATACAGGCTCGGGTCTTCCTGTGTGCGCGCGGCCCTCGTCAGCTCGCCAACCGCCACGGGCCGGCTGCCGATCAGGCGCAGCGACTGAATCGCGTCGAGGCTGCGGCCGGTGCGCGGCAACCGGATGACGATCGGGACGTCTTCCCGCGCCTGCGCATCGTGCAGCAATCCGGCGACCTCTCCAGAGCCCGCCATCCGGACCACGGCGGCCACGGCCGCAGACGAGAGTCCGACGGCGGCGGCCTTCTCGCCATCCACCACGAGCGTGACCTTCGGGTGCGGCGCCTCGACGTACCAGTCGGTGTCCACCACGCCGGGCGTCTGATCGAAGATCGCCCTGATCTGCGCGGCCACTTCCATCCGCCTCGAGGCGTCCGGCCCGTAGATCTCGGCCACGAGCGTCTGCAGCACCGGCGGTCCCGGCGGCACCTCCGCCACCTGCACCGTGGCGCCGAACGACCGGGCGATCGGCAGCAGCCGGTCGCGCACGCGCCTGGCCACATCGTGGCTCTGCACCGACCGCTCCCCCTTGGGCACGAGGTTCACCTGCAGGTCGGCCAGGTGCGGTGCGCGGCGCAGGAAGTAATGGCGGACGAGCCCGTTGAAGTTGTACGGCGCCGACGCGCCGACGTACTGCTGCACGTTGACGACGGTCTCGTCCTCGAGTGTGGCCGCGGCCAGTGCGGAGGCCACACGCGCCGTGGCTTCGAGCGCCGTGCCTTCCGGCATGTCGACCATCACCTGGAACTCGCTCTTGTTGTCGAACGGCAGCATCTTGACCGTGACCGCCTTGAGCGGCACCAGGGCCATGGCCGCCAGCAGCAGCATCGCCACGCCGGCAAGGAAGATCGCGCGCATGCGGCCGCTCGCGATGAGCGGACCCATCACGCGCCGGTAGAGACGCGTGAAGAGGTCCTCTTCACCATGGTCGTGATGGGCCGCCGGTTTCAGGAGCCGCACCGCCGCCCACGGCGTGACCACGAAGGCCACCACGAGCGAAAAGACCATCGCCGCCGAGGCGCCGACCGGAATCGGCCGCATGTAGGGGCCCATCAGGCCGCCGACAAAGGCCATGGGCAGGATGGCCGCCACCACGGCAAGCGTGGCCAGGATGGTGGGGTTGCCCACCTCGTCCACGGCGCGAAGCGCCACGGCGGCAAGCCCGTTCGACTCGCCCGTGCGCAGCCGCGCATGCCGCACGATGTTCTCCACCACCACGATCGCGTCGTCCACGAGGATGCCGATCGAGAAGATCAGGGCGAAGAGCGTGATGCGATTGAGCGTGTAGCCGTAGAGGAAGAACATGAACAGCGTCAGCGCCAGCGTGACCGGGATGGCGATCAGCACCACCGCGGCCTCGCGCCGGCCCAGCACCAGCCAGATGAGGGCCGACACCGACAGCACCGCGAGCAGCATGTGCCACAGCAGTTCGTTGCTCTTGTCGGCGGCGGTCTCGCCGTAGTCGCGGGTGATGGTGAGCTGCACGTCGGCAGGCACCAGCGTTCCCTTCAGCGTGTCCAGCTTCTGCGTCACGTGATGCGCGACGTCGATGGCGTTGGTGCCCTTCCGCTTGGCCACCGCGATCGTGACCGCGGGGTGGGCGCCCGTCTCGCGTGATTGAAAGGTGACGTATGAGGCGGGCTCGGCATCGCCGTCCACGACCTCGGCCAGATCGCGCACGAGCACGGCGCGGCCGCTGGCGGCGCTCACCACCACGCGACCCACGTCGTCGGCCGTGCGAAGGCGGCCGCCGGCTTCGACGCCGGTGATCTGTCCGCCCACGACAGGCCCGGAGGCCGTGCCTTGTGCGTTGGTCTCGCCGATCGCGCGCTGAACCGCCAGCGGGTCCAGCCCGTAGGCGGCGAGCCGCGCCGGATCGACGTCCACCCGCAGCTGGCGCGGCCGCCCGCCGATGAGCGTGACTTCCGAGACGTCGGTCACTTCGGCGATGGCGTCGCGCAGTTGCGCGGCGAGCGCCCGCAACTGGTCGTCGCCGTAGCGCGCCGACCACACGGTGACGGCCAGGATCGGCACGTCGTCGATCGAGCGGGGCTTGACGATCGGGCCGATGACTCCGGGCGGGATGCGATCCGCGTGGGCGGCGAGCTTCTGGTTGAGCCGCACAAGAGCCGCCTCTTCGCCTTCGCCGACCATGAAGCGGACGACCACCATCGACTGCCCCGCGGTTGACGTGGAGTAGACGTACTCGACGCCCGGCACCTCCCAGAGGAGCTGCTCCATGGGCCGCGTCACGCGCTGTTCGACGTCGGCCGGCGTCGCGCCCGGCATCTCCACAAACACGTCGACCATCGGCACGATAATCTGCGGCTCCTCTTCACGCGGCAGCGCCACGACCGCCAGCGCGCCGAGCGCCATCGAGGCGAGGATGAAGAGCGGGGTCAGCTTCGAGTTGATGAACGCCGCCGCCAGCTTTCCGGCCACGCCGTACGAGCCGGCCATCACCGGCCTCCTGCGATGACGCGGCGCCCGTCGCTCAACGCCGGAGGCGCTCCGACGATCACCACCTCACCGTCGGACAGGCCGGCCAGCACCTCGGTGCCGCGCACATTCACGAGCCTCACCCGGGCGATGCCGTCCTCGACGACGAAGACCGATGTCACCTGCCCGCGGTGCACGAGGGCGGCCGTGGGCACCGCCAGCGCGCGCCGTGACCGGGCACTGAAGCGGGCCCGCCCAAACGTGCCCGAGCGCAACCCGGCGGTGGCGGGCAGCGCGATCTTGACCAGGAAGGCGCGCGCGTCGGCATCGACCGCGCGGCCGATTTCCGCCACCGTGCCGTCGACCGTCGTCGTGTCGCCGCCGGTTCCCGAATCAAGCGACACCGGCACGACGGCGCCGGGTGAGACATGTCCGATCCTCGACTCGTCCACGCGAACGTCGAGGCGGAAGCCGCGCGTATCCTCGATCCGCATCAGCGGCGTGCCGGGAGCCGCCATGTTGCCCGGCTCGACCATCTTCTCGGTGACGATCCCGTCGAAGGGCGCCGTGATGAGCGCGAACGACTCGGTCGTGCCCGCCGCCTCGCTGGCAGCGCGTGCGCTTTGCACGCCTGACACGGCCGCTCGCGCGCGGGCGGCCGCGCCCTCCGCCTGTGCTTCGGCCGCCCGCAGGGCGCCGGTGGCGTTGTCGAGTTCCTGCGCCGTGGCCGAACGCTTCGCCTGCAGGCCCGAGATGCGCGCATGCGTCGCGCGGGCCAGCGCCAGCGCGGCCTCGGCCGCCTGTTGCTCGGAGGCCGCGGCGGTGGCGCCCTGGTCGGCCGCCTGCGCTCCCGCCCGCGCGCTTCTCGCATGGGCGGCAAGGTCGTTGCCATCAAGGACGATCAACACCTGGCCGGCGCGTACGCGATCGCCGGGCGCGACGCGAACCTCGCGCACGGGCGCGGGGATGCGCGCCATCAGGGTGGCGGTCGTCCGCGCCTGGACCACGCCGCCGGCCTCGAACGTGTCGGCAATGTCGGCCAGGGCCACGGTCGCGACGCGGACGGGCACGGGCGTCTGCGCGCCGGCGGCCGTCTTCTCCGCGCCTGTCGAGCAGGCCGGCAGAGCCAGGCCAACCGCCACGGCGACGCCGCCCGCAATCAGTGAAAGTCGACTCGCCGTCATGTTTGTCATTGCCTTCCCAGGGTCCGTTCGAGCGCCGCCGTTTCGGTGAGCACAGCCACCTGTGCCGCTGTCTGTTGTGTTTCGGCCTGCACCACCGCTTCGGCGGCGCGAACGAGCGACGCCACGTCGGTCAGGCCGGCCTCGTAGCGATCGCGAATGATCCGGCGGCTCTCGCGCGCCTGATCCACGGCCGCGCGGCCGACCGCTTCGCTGGCCCGCGCCGCGTCAAGCCGGGCGATGGCAATGTGCACGTCCAGCCGGGCCGCCGTCTCTGCCTTCTCCCGTTCCAGCGCGCGTCGCGTCGCCTGTTCGCGCGCCTCGGCGAGCCGCGCCCGGTCCGCGAATCCACGGAACAGGTTGATGCGCGCCACGGCCCCCACGACCCAGCTCGATGAGCGTGTGTTCCAGGCGCCGCCATTCAGTTCCCAGCCACCCTGCACCGCCACTTGCGGCAGGAATGCGGCGCGCGCCGCCGTCTGCATCGTGCCGGCGAGTTGTTCCTGCAGCACTGCGAGCGCAACATCGGGCCGGTTCCGGAGGGCTTGGGCCTCGAGCGACCCGACATCGGTCGCATCGATCGCGGCGGCGGTGGTGGACCGATCGAGCACGAACGCCTCGCTCAGCGGTTCACCCATCAACTGATTGAGTTGTGCCCGGGCGACCCGCTCGTCAGACGCAGCCCGAATCTGTTGCTCGCGCGTCCGGGAGACATACACGTCGATCAGCAGGACGTCGGCATCGGTGACCAGTCCCGCATCCCGCCGGTTGCCGGCCAACTCGCGGTCCGCCCGCGCG
>MELE01000146.1:4891-5748 GCA_001768615.1 Acidobacteria bacterium RIFCSPLOWO2_12_FULL_67_14b
CCAGGTCGTGGTCGACCATCGTGCGGCGGGCCGTCGCCATGTCGTGGCCAATCCCGGCCGCCGCCACATTCGCCCTGGTGGCGCCGTCGAAGAGTGACTGCTCGACCGTCACCGCCGAGCGAAAGTTGTCGAGGGCATCCGGATCGTTGAGCGCGCCGAGCGCGAAGTCCGCGGAGGTGAACCGGCGTTGGGCCAGCAGCGAGCTGAAGACGAATACGGGCTGATTGCCGCGCTGCCACGATTCGGCGACATCCACCCTGGGGAGATATCCGGCCCGGGCCTGCGTGACGCGCTCTGCGGCCTCGCGCTCCGCAGCCGCGGCGCTGCCGGCGTCGGGGTTCTGCGAGCGGGCGCGGGCGATGGCCTCCGCCAGGGTCAGCGTGGTCTGGGCCGCCGCAGGCACGGCCAGTCCCAGCGCGGCCACCAGGAGGTAAACCGTGGGGCGTCGTATCATCTCCTTGACAGGATTCATGGAACAGAAAAGGGTGACAAAGCCGGTTGGCCGCAGACGCGTCACCAAACACCAGCGGGTGAATCCTGTTCACGAGGGGGGCGCGGCGGACCCGGCTCAGCAGGAGTATGCGGACCTCGTCCGCGCGGCTGCCACCGGCGATGCCGAGGCGCTGGATCGGTTGCTGATGCGCGCACAAGAAGTCGCCTGGCGGTTCAGCACTTCCGTGTGTGGGCGGGCAGACGATGCCGAGGACGCGATGCAGGAGGCGCTGATCAAGACCTACCGCTACGTCGGCCGCCTCCGCGAGCCCGAGGCCTTCCGGCCGTGGCTCTATCGCACGGTGCGCAACGCCTGCCTGATGGGCCGGCGGAAGCGGGTGGGCGAGCCGGCGCGGCTGCAGTCA
>MELE01000147.1:0-3847 GCA_001768615.1 Acidobacteria bacterium RIFCSPLOWO2_12_FULL_67_14b
GTCGTGGGCGGCAAGGCGGCCGGCGATGCGGGAGGCCTCGGCCATGATCTCGAGCGGAGGGTCGGGGTTGGCGCTGACGGCCTCGGCCATCAGGTGGGCCCCCTGCGCGGGCCTGCCGGTGCGGCCGAGGCCTTCAGCGGCGAGGAGCTTCATGCGTTCGAGGAGGTTGCGGTCGGCCATCCGCTCGATGCGGGGGATCGAGTCCAGGGCAAGGGCGACGCCGGCATCGGCCTGGCCGGTGCGGTACAACCACCTCACCCGAGTGAGAAGGTGCCAGAGGCCGTAGTAGGAGTCACCCGCAACCGACGCCTTCAACAGCTCGAAAATCGCATTGGCTTGCAGAGTCGCATCCTCGTCTTGTCCCCTTGCCATCAGCAGTGACATCAACGTGTCGCGAAGTGCGATTTCATTGCCCCCACCGAAACTGTTTTCGTCGAGGCCCTTCTGTATCCAAGCGATTGCTTCGTCGAATCGTGCTTGAGCTGAGAGGAGATGACCCAGGTTCGTGGAAGCCCCGAATCTCGCAGACTGGCTCCCCGTCTCCTCAGCCATGGACAGGAGTTCGAATGCGTACTCCAACGCCTCGGCGAGGTTGGATTCGAAGGCAGCCAAGGCGAGCTCGGCCATCTTCACGTCTGCATGGAGGCCGCGGTCGTGTACTGTCGCCAGCAGAGACCTTGCGGCCTCCAAGTGCTTGCGGGCCCTGGGATATAGCCCGAGTTTGGCGGCGAGCTCGGTGAGAACCAGTTGAAACTTGACCGAAATCGGACGATCTGCTAGCTGGTAAGTCTTGCGCCGCACCAGACTCAGATCTGCTACCGCATGATGAGGACCGAGGTAGTGGTTTTGATTTCGTAAGAGGTGAACTCTGAGTAGGCACTCCCACTTCAGCTCCCCTGCTGACTGAGCAGCCTCGATGCCTCGTTTGTAGTGCTCGATTCCTCTAGCGAAGAGACCCTTACGAAAGGTGCAAGTACCCAGCACATCGCGCAAGCGGCAACGCTGAGCGACACTTAGCGTTCGATGTGAATGAAGCTTCTCCGCGAGCCGGAGTGAGGATTCAACGTTCCCTGTTAAGGAAAGAAGCTCTGTCCTGACTATCTGTTCGTCGATGAGGAGTTGACGACGGGTACTCAGCTCGTCGATAAGGGCTAAAGCGCGTCTGAATTGCCCAATCGCGAAAAGGGATTGGGGGTCGCCAAGGACCGACATAGGAACTTTTGATTAGTGAGTTGTCCGTCGTGTTCGACCGTCGGCGCCTTGAGCGGTTTGACGAATTGCATCAGCCAAAGAGCTGAATGCCTGATTATCCGAGCCTGGCTCTCGTCCCACTGACGCCCATTCAATTACGGCCCTTGTTTCGGATGAGGCCAATTCTTCCTGGAGCCGGGCTGCAACCTCGCGGGTCGTGTCGTCGTTGCTGCGCAACAGGAGCAGTAGGAAGGCCCCCGGGTCAATCCGAAGGAGGGAGTCTTCGGCGCGTACCGCTCCACGAAGTATCCTGAAGATCTGTTGCTCATTCCCCGAGGGGTCCAGTGTGCCTTCGAAGCGTGTCACGATTACGCCAACTGGCCACCAGCCCAGGGTTCCTTCGGCCTGAGACAGGAGCTGGTCGAGGCCCGCCGGTGCGTAGGGCGGTGATTCAACGGTAGTAGTCGTCTGAACGTCGAATGAAACCGCCAGTGCTTGGCTGAACCGCTCTGCGTAGGCTTGATGCTCAGACGAAAAAGCATTCGCCTGGCCAGCAAAGAGCGCCAGTACCCCGACGAGCTGGCCATTGCTCTCGATAGGACATGCCAGACTGCTGACAAGGCCGCCGGTTCCGACGTCTCTATCAAGGTCAAGGGCCGCAGGAGAGTTAAGCGCCGTTACTTTGTTGGCCGCCACCCATCCCGAGATTCGCCGTCCAAAATCGGTCCGAGTGCCAATGTATTCGGTCGGCACTAACCCTGCGACACTAACAGTGAGCAGCGACGCTTCGTCTTTGTCAACGGCTGAAACCGAGCAGCCTATTGCAGGCACGCTGCCAGATAGCAGGCCAAGGCTCGCTGCGGCCAGATCTTCGTTCTCGATCCTTCCTTTGAACCGGGGACGCCAGCTTTCTGGAATACTCGCTTCCTGTCCGGTCGTGGGACTGTTCTGTGACGTTTGAAGTGCGGATAGAGTAGCCGGATTATTCAGTTCAGCGATCTGTCGAAGGGTCGGCGACTCGGGATCCAAGTCTCTTGTGGTCTCTTCCAGCTGGACGAGGTTCGTCGCAAAGGTATCGACGACAATAGGGTCGTACATTGATCCTCTGCGGGCGATCACAACTTGAAGCGCTTCTCGCGTCGATAGTTTGGGGCGGTACGGTCTATCCGACGTCAGCGCATCGAAGCAGTCCACCACCGACAGGATCCGGGCTCCGAGTGGAATCTCCGTACCCTTCAGGCCGTCTGGATAGCCGCTGCCGTCCCAGCTTTCGTGGTGGTGACGCACGATCGGGATGACGGGATACGGAAACTCAATCGATGACAGGATGTCGGCACCGATTCCCGCATGGAGCTTCATCTTCTCGAATTCCAATGGCGTTAGGCGGCCTGGCTTGTTCAAAATGTACTCGGGAATCGCCAGCTTCCCCATGTCATGTAGGAGCGCCGCTGCTTCAATCGCCTTGATATGCTTCTCGTCCGATAAGCCGAGAGCATCTGCAAGGCCTACCGCATACCGTTGCACGCGACGAATGTGGCCATGAGTAACCTGATCCTTGGCATCAACAGCCATCGCCAAGGTTTCAATGGTCGAGAGATAGAGTCGATTGAGCTCTCGGAGGTGTTGGTTCGCATCCTCGAGCCGCCCCAGCGTCGTCCGAAACGTCAGATATGAGATAGCAAGTAGCGGAACGATGATTCCAACGACTGCCCAGTCCATCTGTTTTGCGTAGACGACAAGAACAGCGGCAACCGACGCCCCGCCGAAGTAATTGAGGGACAGCCAAAGAAACTGCTCACGCCAGATTCGAAAGGCCGACTGTTTGCGTTCAAACGAGAGAGCAATTGCAACAAGGCCGCTGTTGAGGACAAAGGAGCATGCGGTGAATAGGTAGAGCGGCAAGACGAAGTCAGCGAGTGAGTTATAGACGGGCGCTCGCGGGTCGATCCGGGCCAGGGAGAAGAACCCTTGGGAAGCGATCCAGATTGAAATGACGAGGACACTGACATTGAAGACAACTCGATGGAACGTCTTCAAGTTCGGCAACAACCAGAGAGACATGATCAGGGCGTCAAGAGACGCCGTGACGGCACCAACTGACGGTCCAAACCAAAGCGTCGCTGCAAACACGAACGGCTCGGAAACCGATAACCGCGCTACTAGCCCAGGAATTTTGACGGTAAAGGAACCCGTGAGCACGGTTAGAGCCGCCAGCGCCAGCCAAGCGGGGGACGGTGGGCGCAGGAATAGGTCAAGCAACGCCCACCCCAGGACACACACCCCTAGGAAGGGGATTATCTTGAAATACGCCCGCCCGGCCCTGTCTAAGCGTTCTGCGGCGATCATGTCGATGAACCTAGCGGACGGTCTATCGGTCTATTCGCCCCAGATGATTAGTGGCTTCATAGCATTTCTCCCTTCGTGCTGTCTCGACGGTTATCGGGTCCCCTCTTTAGTCGAGGATCGCGGAATTGCCCCAGATGATTGAATTTCCCCAAATTATTGAGTTGCCCCAAATGATGGAGTCTGGGGCTTGGGTCGAACTCGAGTTTCCCCAGATGATCGAGTCTCCAGCTTGGGTGCCATTGGAGTTGCCCCAAATGATGGAGTTGCCCCAAATGATGGAGTTGCCCCAGGTGATGGAGTTGCCCCAGGT
>MELE01000147.1:3926-5162 GCA_001768615.1 Acidobacteria bacterium RIFCSPLOWO2_12_FULL_67_14b
TGCCCCAAATGATGGAGTTGCCCCAAATGATGGAGTTGCCCCAAATGATGGAGTTGCCCCAAATGATGGAGTTGCCCCAAATGATGGAGTCAGCATCCTGCGCCGAAGTTGAATTCCCCCAGATGATCGACTGGCCTTTGATGCCTGCGTCCTCGGCGCTCCAACTCATTCGCCTGGAAACGGTGACGATCGTGCTCATCTTCTCCAAGTCCAGGTCTTCAAGGTCAAGACTTCCGGCACCCGCTGCCAACAACCCTGCCGACGGCAAGAAGTCCGCGCTCGCCTGCAGCGCCAGCTTCACCTGCAGCGGCGTCAGCTCCGACCTTCCATCCAGCAGCAACGCCGCCGCGCCGCTCACCACCGCCGCCGACATGCTCGTCCCGCTCATCGAGAAGTAGTCGCGCGCGCCGGGGCCGTCGATCAGCCGCTCCGGATACTGCGTCATCAACGTCGCCCCCGCCGCCGCCGTCGATACGATCTTCGACCCCGGCGCCACCAGGTCCGGCTTCACCAGGTGATCCACCAGCGTCGGCCCCTTCGAGCTCCACGGCGCCATCTCGTCGTCTTTCGGATCCAGCGTGCCCTGCGTCCGCAGCGCCCCCACCGTGATCGCATACGGCGAAATCCCCGGCGACGTCACGCTCCCGTACACCAGCTTGCCGTCCTCGGTCTGACCGTAGTTGCCCGCCGACGCCACCACCACCAGCCCCGCACGCACCGCCCGCTCCACCGCCTGGCAGATCGGATCGTCCCGGTAACTCTGCGTCGGCGCCGCGCCCAGCGACAGGTTCAATACCCGGATGCCGAACGTCTTCCGGTACTTGATCGCGAAGTCGATGGCCTCGATCACGTCGCTCGCCTGGCCGCTGCCGTGCGCGTCCAGCACCTTCAGGTTGATCAGGTGCGCCGCCGGCGCCATCCCGCTCTCCGCGCCCTCCACCGCCGTCTGGAAGCTCCGCGCAGAGACGATGCCCGCGATGTGCGTGCCGTGGCCGTAGAGGTCGGCGCCGGTCCCGTTGGCGTCGGTGAAGTCGACATTCGCCACCACGCGGTTCTTGAGCGCCGGGTGGTTCGCGATGCCGCTGTCGATAATCGCCACGCCGATGCCGCTGCCGTCCACCGGCCCGAGCGCCTCGATCGTGCCCGCCCACGCCGCCTTCGCCCCCGTGAACGCCGTCGTCACCGCCATGTGCGAGTGCACGGTCGAATCGCCCGAGAGCGCGTCGATTTCCACGT
>MELE01000147.1:5202-5456 GCA_001768615.1 Acidobacteria bacterium RIFCSPLOWO2_12_FULL_67_14b
CACCGCGCCCGACGCCAGCACTTTCTTGATGCTGAGGCCATGACGACGCGCGAGGCGCTCGATCCGGTCGGGCGTGCCCGACACGATCACGTCGATCGCGGCGGTCGAACCCGAGTCGAAATGACGGCTGAGATCGGACGACATCCGCGCGCGATGAGGTCCCGCGTCCACCGGCGTGACCAGCGAAACCGCCAACAGCGCGGCGGCAATGGCAACGGTGGAGCCGTGCCATGTCGATCGTGACGCGCGTGGAA
>MELE01000147.1:5545-9622 GCA_001768615.1 Acidobacteria bacterium RIFCSPLOWO2_12_FULL_67_14b
AACCGCGGATCTAACGAACAGGCAAATCGCTAATGCGCGGAGCGCATTTCTTCAACCGAATCGATCAACACGCGCTGCGACCCGCCAAGCGTCCGGATCGTGCGCAACCGGCCGTCGCGAATCCGGTAGTAGACGGTGCGACGCGAGACCCCCAGCAACTGGGCGGCCTGTTCGATGCTGACGCTGCGGCCAATCCGCGACTGAAATCCGTTGTCGAACGTCAGAGGTTGGACATCCATATGAAGCGCTCCTCCGTCATTCCTATTGGCACGCTGGGTGCCAGATGCACGGAAATACCCGCCTTCTCCCCTAAGTGATTGCATTTACAGGGTTTGGTGGTCTACGATGCCAGCGAGCCGCGGAGCCGCCGCGGAAACACCCTCGGCTAGGAACTTGCCCCCGGCCTAACGTCGAGGTGCACGGAAACAGGCTTTGCACGCAAAACACGGGAAACGCCGGGCGTCGTGCACGAAACAATTCGGCCAATCCATTGGCCGACTGGACAACAAGTGAACCGACAAGCGCGGGCATTGCTGAGCGTTCTCCTGTTGGCGGTTGTCGCCTTCGCCGGCTGGCGTTGGTGGACGGACTTGCGCGAACCGGCCGCAGACGAGGCCGAGATCGTGATCGGCCAGGTCAGCTCGCGCGGCGGCACGCTGATCTCCTCGCTCCGCAGCGAGCCCCGCTCGTTCAACCGCCTCGTCTTGCAGTCGTTCGCCACCGATCTCTATTCCACGCTCACCCAGGGCAAGCTGGTCCGGACCAACCGCGCCACCCAGGAGATCGAGCCGTCGCTGGCCGAGAAGTGGACCGTGTCGCCCGACAACACGACCTACACCCTGACCCTCCGCGACGGCGTCACCTGGTCCGACGGGGCGCCGTTTACCTCGGCCGACGTGCTGTTCACCTTCCAGGCGGTGTACGACGAAAAGGCGGGGAGCATCCTGCGCAGCTCGATGATGGTGAACGGCGCGCCGCTGCAGGTGTCGGCCCCAGATGCGCGCACCGTGGTCGTCCAGTACCCGGCGCCGTTCGGCCCCGGCATCGGCCTGCTCGACAACCTGACGCTCGCGCCGAAACACAAGCTGCAGGCCGCGCTCGCCGCGGGCACCTTCGGCCAGGCCTGGAACGCCGGCACCCCGCCATCCGAGCTGGTGTCGATCGGGCCGTTCATGCTCACGCGCTACGAGTCGGGCCAGCGGATGGTCTTCAGCCGTAACCCGCGCTACTGGAAGAAGGACGTCGCCGGCCAGCCGCTCCCGTACCTCGATCAGTTGATCCTCGAGATCGTGCCGGATCAGAACGCCGAGCTCGTGCGGCTGCAATCGGGCCAGATCGACATGCTGCAGCAGCAGGTGCGGCCCGAAGACGTGGCCACGCTCAGGCCGGTCGTCGATCAGAAGAAGCTCGAGCTGCTGGAGCTGGGCGTCGCCACCGACGCCGACCTCTTCTTCTTCAACCTGCGGCCCGCGAAGTGGGCGAAGGACCCTCGCGGATCGTTCATCATGCGCAAGGAATTCCGGCAGGCCATCTCGCACGCCGTCGATCGCGAGGCCTTTGCCAACACCGTGTTCCTCGGCGCCGGCGTGCCGATCTGGGGTCCGGTGACCCCCGGCAACCGGAAGTGGTTCTCGCCCAACGTCCCGCGCTACCCGTTCTCGCTCGATCGCGCCAGGGCGCTGCTCGCCGGGCTCGGCCTGGTCAACCGCGATGCCGATGAGTGGCTCGAAGCCGCCAACGGCGCCGAAGCCCGGTTCTCGGTGCTGACCTATCGCGGCAATACCTCGCTCGAGCGATCCGCCGCCGTGCTGCGCGACGACCTGAAGCAGGTGGGGATTGCCGTCGACGTCTCGGTGATCGAGCAGAACGCGCTGATCGAGCGGATGGTCAAGGGCGACTTCGATTCGATTTTCTTCGTGGTCAACCCGACCTCGCTCGACCCGGCGATGTCGCTCGACTACTGGCTGAGTTCCGGATCGGCGCACATCTGGAACATCGCCCAGAAGACGCCCGCCACCGAGTGGGAGGGCCGCATCGACGCGCTGATGCTGAAGCTGGCCGGCACGGTCGACGCCGACCAGCAAAAGGCGATCTTCAACGAGGTGCAGGGCCTCTTCGCGGAAAACCTGCCGGCGCTCTATTTCGTGGCGCCGCGCCTCTACATGGGCGTGAGCACGCGCGTCGGCGGCCTCACCCCGTCGATCCTGCGCCCGCAACTGCTGTGGAACGCCGAGACGATCACCGTGCGCGGCCCCGCGCCGGGGCAGGCCGCGCCGCAGTAGGGCCGGATGGGACGATACCTGCTGCGGCGCCTCGGCTTCGCGTTGCTCCTCGTCTTCGTCGTCTCGTCCGCGTCGCTTCTTCTCACGCACCTCGCTCCCGGCGACATCACCACCGAGACGGCGATCGTGCTGGATCCCGAGGCCCGCGCGCGGCTGCGCGCCGAGCTCGGCCTCGATCGCCCGCTGCTCGTCCAGTACGCGTCGTGGCTCGGCGGCCTGGCCCGCCTTGATTTCGGCCGCTCGCTCCTCTACTCGAGACCCGTCAGCTCGCTGCTGGGCGAACGCGCGCTCAATACCGCCGTGCTCGCCACCGCGGCGCTGCTGCTGGCCACGCTCGTCGGCGTGCCGTTGGGCATCTACTCCGGCAGCCGCGCCAGGGGCATCGGCCCCGCCGTCGTTCGCATCGTCTCGGTCGTCGGGCTCTCGGTGCCGCCGCTCATCGGCTCGCTGGCGCTGGTCTTCTTCGCTGCGCGGACCGGCTGGCTCCCCGTGGGCGGCATGACCTCGGCCGGGGGCGTCGAATTGGCGTGGGGCCAGTGGCTCGCCGACCTCGGCCGCCACCTGCCGATTCCGGTGATGGCGCTCGCGCTGCCGCTGGCCGCGTCGCTCGAGCGGCTGCAGTCACAGGCGATCGCCAGCGCGCAGCGCGAGCCCTTCGTGGCCGCCAGCCGCGCCCGTGGCCTCGGCCGCGTCGCGGCCCTCCTGCGCCACGCATGGCCCGTGTCGCTGCGCCCCGTGCTCGCGCTCTACGGTGTGATGATCGGCAGCTTGTTCAGCGGCTCGTTCGTGGTCGAAGTCGTGACCTCGTGGCCCGGGCTGGGCCGCCTGATGTACGAGGCGTTGCGCGCCCGCGACTTGTACCTCGTCGCCGGCTGCGCGGCGAGCGGCGCATTCTTTCTCGCCGCCGGCACGTGGATCGCCGACATCCTGCTGGCGATCGCCGACCCGCGGGTGCGCACCGGGGAGCCGTCATGACCCGCCGCGCCGGGCTCTTCGTCCTCGCGCTGACCGCGCTGGCGCTCTCGTCGCCGCTCTTCGCGCCGTACGAATCGGGCCGCGCCTTCCGCGACTACCTGCACGCGCCGCCGATGCGGCCGCACCTGTCGGGACTGGGCCCGCCCGTCGCGCATCCGCTGGTGCTCGCCGATCGGCTCGAGCAGCGCTACGAGCCCGACCCGGTGCGAACGGTGCCGCTGCCGTGGTTTGCCGCGGCGGAGGATGACCCGGTGTTCCTGCTCGGCTCCGACAGCTTCGGCCGCGACGTGCTCTCGCGCCTGCTCTACGGCGCGCGCACCTCGATTAGCCTCGCGCTGGTCGCCACGCTCGGCGCCGTCCTGATCGGCGCGCTCGCCGGCGCCTGGGCCGGCTATCGCGGCGGCTGGATCGACGAGTCGGTGATGCGCGTCGCCGACTTCGTCCTCGTGCTGCCCGTGATCTACGTGGTCGTGGTGCTGCGCGCGGTGCTGCCGCTCGTGCTGCCCGCCTCCACCGTGTTCCTGCTCGTGTCGTGGATCTTCGTGGTCGTGGGCTGGCCCTTCGTCGCCAAGGGCGTCCGCGCCATCGTCTCGGCCGAACGCGACCGCGAGTACGTGCAGGCGGCGCGATCGCTCGGCGCCGGCCCGGCGCGCATCGTGATTCACCACCTGATCCCGGCGTGCGCCGGTTACCTCGTGGTCCAGGCCACGCTGCTGCTCCCGGCCTTCATTCTCGCCGAAGCCACGCTGTCGTACGTGGGCCTCGGCTTTCCCGATCCGGTTGCCAGTTGGGGCACGATGTTGGCAGAAACTGCCAACAT
>MELE01000147.1:9660-9975 GCA_001768615.1 Acidobacteria bacterium RIFCSPLOWO2_12_FULL_67_14b
TCGGATCCGTCGCGCGATTTCCGTGGACGCTGGCTCCTGCCGGCGCCATTTTCGTGGTCGTCCTTTGCACGAATCTGTTGACCTCCGAGCGATCCTCGAAAATGACCATTGACTGATTATCAGGACGATGGCATCGTCGTCTTGCGGTCAAGATCGAGATGAATCGACATGAAGAATCCAGTAGTGGGTATTGCGCTCAGGGATCGCCTGGGCGAGAACGGAACGCATTCCCTCCACGACTACGTGGGTAGCTGTGGAGAGCTGTGGAGGCAAGACGTGATCACAGCCTGCAATGAACGGATGGACCTGCGCCTC
>MELE01000148.1 GCA_001768615.1 Acidobacteria bacterium RIFCSPLOWO2_12_FULL_67_14b
GAGGTGACCGGCCCCCTGTCGCTGACGCTCTGGGTCGCGTCGAGCGCGCGCGACACCGACTTCACCGGCGCGCTGGTGGATGTCTTCCCCGACGGCACCGCCCGCGCGCTGGCCGACGGCATCCGGCGCGCGCGCTATCGCGGCGGCAAGAAGGCGGGGTCCCTGCTCACGCCCGGCGAGCCCACCGAGATCACCATCGACCTCGGCGCCACCGCCAACGTCTTTCGCGCCGGACACCGGATTCGCCTCGAGGTGTCGAGCAGCAATTTTCCGCGCTTCGACCGCAATCCCAATACCGGCGGGGTCTTCGGAGAGGACCGCGACGTGGTGCGCGCCCGGCAGACGATCTTCCACGACGAGCGCCATCCGTCGCGCCTGCAGTTACCGATCGTGCCCCGGCCGCCGGCCACTCGCGCGATCGAGCAGCGATTCCTGGACGGTGTCTCCACCGACTCGATCAGCACCATGCATCGTCAGGTGACGGAGCATCCGCACATTGCGGGATCGGCGCGCTCGATGGAGGTCGTCGATCGCGTGCGGCGCGCGCTCGATGCCGCGGGACTGCAGACCGAAGTGCGCGAGTACCTGGTCCACTTGTCGACGCCGCGTTCGGTGACGGTGGACATCGTGTCGCCGATCACGGAATCGCTGATCGTGCGCGAACCGGCGCATCCCGAGGATCCGAACGGCGCGCACCCCGAACTGGGCCCGGCGTTTGTCGCTTACTCCGCGTCGGGCGTCGTGACGGCGCCAGTCGTCTACGCCAACTACGGACTACCGCCCGATTACGCGCGCCTCGCCGCGGCCGGCATCGACGTCCGCGGCAAGGTCGTGATTGCCCGGTACGCGCGCAGCCATCGCGCCGTCAAGCTGCACACCGCTGAGCGGGCCGGCGCGGCCGGCCTCATCATCTATTCCGACCCGGCAGACGATGGCTTTGCGCGGGGGCCGGTGTGGCCGGAGGGGCCGTGGCGCGCGGACTTTCAATCGCAGAGCGGCAACGGCAAGTACAGCTGGTTCTGGCACGGCGATCCGCTCACCCCCGGCATCGGTGCCGCACGCAACGCTCCGGCGCTCGATCCGGCCGCAGCGCCGACACTGCCGAAAATCCCCGCGGTGGTGCTGTCGTGGAAAGAGGCCGCGAAGATCCTGTCGCGGCTCTCCGGTCCGGCGGCGCCGTCAGACTCGGGGTTCCAGGGCGGGCTGCCGTTGACGTATCGGCTCGGTCCGGGCCCGGTGGCGGTCCGTCTCGATGTCCAGATGGACGCGAGCCGCCGCCCGATTCGCAACGTCATCGGCAGGATCACCGGACGCGACCCTGACCGCTGGATCGTGCTCGGCACCCACCACGATGCGTGGAGTTTCGGCGGGATGGATCCCGGCACCGGGCTCGGTCCGGCGTTTGAAGTGGCGCGCGGGCTCGCCGCCCTTACCCGATCCGGCTGGATGCCGGAGCGCTCCATCGTCTTTGCCTTCTGGGATGCGGAGGAGTTCGGCCTGATCGGATCCACCGAGTACGCCGAGGCGATGCAGGCGGAGCTGCGCGAGAAGGCCATCGTCTACATCAATACCGACCTGTCGATGCGGGGCCGCTTCGATGGCGGCGGCACGCCGTCGCTGCGCGACTTCCTCGTGCAGGTGGCGCGTGACGTGCCGCACTACGATGGCGGCGGATCCGTCTACGACCGTTGGCGCGCGGACGATTGGCTGCGCCAGCCGCTCGAGCGTCGCCGGCGTGGCCAGGACGGCTACGAGGTGGAACTCGCCGCGCTCGGCAGTGGCGCCGACTTCGTCGCGTTCCAGGATTTCCTTGGGCTGCCCACCCTGCAGATGGAGTTCGACTTCGAGGGTAGTTACGGCCCGTATCATTCCAACTACGACACGCGGCAATACGTGGAGCGGCACGTGGATCCTGGATTCAAGGTCGGCCAGACCCTGGCGCGCGTCCTCGGGCTGAGCGTGCTGCGCCTGGCGTCGGCTGAAGTACTCCCGTTCCGCTACTCGCACTACGCGCGCAAGATGGAGGAGTTCATCGACGGCGCTGCGGTGTGGGCGATCGATGACATGGGCCGCCGCCGTGTCGCGATCGATCTGGCCGGGGCACGACGCTTCGCCGCGCAGGCGGTGGCGACGGCAGCGGCGATTGAAGCGCGGCTGGATCAGCGTGTGGCAACTGGAGGGATCGACCCGATCCGCGCGCGACCGGTCAACGACGCGCTCGTCCGGCTCGAGCAGCAATTGCTGGACGAGTCGGAGCCGCCCGAGACCCGCTGGTACCGCCACGTGATCTACGGCTGGAACATCTACTCGCTGTACGAGGGTCAGCCGCTGCCGGGGCTGGCGGAGGCCATCCGCGTCGGCGACCCGGCGGCGGTGGTGCGCGAGACGTCCCGCCTGGAGCGGGCCCTGTCGCGTTTCGTCGCGGGCCTCGACGAGATCGCGCGGGCGGCCGACGCGCTTGTCGCTCGGTGAAGCCCAATCCCAGGAGGATTCGAGGTCTTCGTCCAGAGTTTTCCTGAGCCGGGCGCTCCGATTCACTGAAGAAAGACTGGCGGACCGCCGGAGACCGAAGATCAGGAGAGGATGTTTCTCCTGATCCTTGTGACCTCCTGACCGCCGATTCAGGGCTCCGCGCGCCGCATACGATTCACGGCCTTGACCATCAGGAACACGATCCACGCGAGGATCAGGAACTGCAGCACCTGCGTCAGAAACGAGCCGTAGGCGAAAACAGCCGCGCCGGCGGCCCTGGCCTCCGCCAGCGCCGCGTAGGGCGCCGCCGCCTTGGCGCCGTCCTGCAGCACCATGAACATGTTGGCGAAGTCGGTCCCGCCCAGCGCGTAGCCGACCACCGGCATCACGAGGTCGTTGACGAGCGAGTCGACGATCTTCTGGAACGCCGCGCCGATGATCACGCCGACGGCGAGATCCATCACGTTGCCCTTGGCGATGAATTCCTTGAATTCGTTCAGCATTGGGGCGCCTCGCGGACCAGGACGATCAGGAGACATCAGCTTCGTGGCCTTCGTGCTTCATCTTCGCGATCGTCGTGGTTTCGTTTACTGGGCAGTCAGCTTGATGTGGCCGATGTGGTGCCGCCCGTGCCAAGCATACAACTGTAGAAACCAGTCGTTCGTGACCGGGCCGTGATCCGGGTGCACGGCCGTGCGCGCGAAATCGGCCTCGCTCATCGCCTCGAGCATGCGATGCCAGCGGCGGTGCAAGCCGTCGAGAATCTGCACCGATACCGCCGGGTCTTCGGTGGTCGAGTCGGCGAGCTTGGCCCATTCGGCCTCGTTGTAGGGCTTAATCGTCGGCTTGTCCTCGGTGAGCGCGAGGCGGAAGCGGACAAAGGCGTTCATGTGGCTGTCGGCCACGTGGTGCACGACCTGTCGCCCGGTCCAGCCGCCCTCGCGATAAGGGCGGTCGAAGTTGGCCAAAGGCAGCACGGCCTTGAGCTCGGCCGGAAAGCTGCCGATGGTCACGATGGAAATCCGCCGTTTTTCTGGCGTGACCTGGGGATCGAAGACAAATTTGCCGGTGGGGTAGCGTGGGTCCATGGACCGATCATACTCGTAAGCTGCTGATTCCAAAAGCTTAAGGGTCTCTACGCGGTTCCCTTCAGCAGCCCTGAACCAAGTGAACCCTGAACCCTGAACCTTGAACCGTGAACCAACCGAATCCCCCTGAGTCCGTCAAAGTGACAGGGATGGAAGAGCGCGACCCGTCGATTGTCGCCAGGGCCCGCGACGGCGACCGCGACGCGTTCCGAGCGCTGGTGGATCTGCACAGCCGGTACATCTACGCGCTCGCCCAGCGCATGACGGGCAACGCCGAGGATGCCGAGGACGTGGTGCAGGACGCGTGGCTCAAGGCGCACAAGCAGTTGAGCCGGTTCGAGGCCCGGGCCGATTTTCGGACCTGGCTCCACAGGATCACCGTGAACTGTTCGATCGACCTGATTCGCTCGCGCCGCCATCGCGAAGACGCGCACGACCCCGCCGACCTCGAGCAGGGGCCGCTCAGCGAGCGCGGCGCCGACTCGCAGCCGACGCCCGAGCGCGTCGCGGCGAGCGCGCAGATTTCGGATCGCGTGCAGCAGGCGCTCGGGTTGCTGACGGCGCTCGAGCGCGCGGCCTTCACGCTGCGCCACGTCGAAGGGATGTCGATCGAGGAGGTCGGTGAGAAGCTCGGGATGAAGACGAGCGCGACCAAGCACAGCATCTTTCGCGCGGTGCGAAAGATGCGGACGGCACTGGAGCCGTTTGTCGAGTCGTAGGGCGAAATGTAGGGCCGCCCTTTATGGGCGGCCATGAGAATCATGACGAATCATCTGTCGGACGAAGACCTGATCCTGCACTACTACGGCGAGACGGCGCGCGCCGATGCGCCGCGCGTCGCCGATCACCTGGCGTCGTGCGGCGAGTGCCAGGCCGCCAGCACGCAACTGCGGCGCGTGCTGACGCTGGTCGACACCGCCCCCGCCGCCGAGGCGCGGCCCGGCTTCGAGCGCGACGTCTGGGCGCGGCTCGAGCCGCAGCTGCACGCGCCGACGAGCCGCCTTGTCCGCCATAGCCTTGGCGAAGGTGGATGGCGCACGTTCTTCTGGGCGCCGCAGTGGGCGCTGGCCGGCGGCGTTGCCGCCCTGGTGCTGGTGGCGTTTCTGGCCGGCCGCCTGTCGAACGGCGCGGCGCCCGCGGCCCCGTCGGTGCAGCAGGCGCAGATCGAACCCGGGCGCGTGCTGCACGCCGCCGTCGGCGATCACCTCGATCGCACGCAGATGATGCTCGCCGAGCTGGTGAATGCCGACACCGATCAACTCGATCAACTGGCCGGCGAGCAGGCGCGCGCGTCGGACCTCATCGCCGTCAACCGGCTCATCCGCCAGTCGGCGGAGCAGTCGGGCGACGCCGCGATCGCCGACGTGCTCGAGGACCTCGAGCGCGTCCTGCTCGAGATTGCCAACGCCCCGGCCGATGTCACGTCTAACGAGTTGTCTGACTTGAAAGCGCGTATCACCACGCAGGATCTGCTGTTCCGCGTGCGCGTGATCGCCTCGGAGATGCGTCAACGAAACCGAACCGATCGCGAGGCTGGCGATCGAATGCCGCAGCGGCCCCCCACGTCGTAGCGCGGCGGCACGAACATGGTAGGGCCGCGCTTTAGCGCGGCCAAAAATGGAGAACGAAACGATGAGAGCAATGAAGAACACCTGGAGCGCCGCGATTGCCTGCGGCGTCCTCGCCATGCCGGTCCTGTCGGCGGCGCAGATGCGACCCGTGGCGCCGGTGGCGCCCGTCGCGCCGGCACCCCCGGCCGCGCCGGCGCCCCCGATGCGGCCGATGCTGTTTGAGCTCCCGATGCTGCCGCAATTGCCGGAGATGCCGATGCTCCCCGACCTGTCGAGCCTGCCGACGCTGGCCGACCTGCCCGACTTGTCGAATCTGCCCGACTTGTCGAACCTGCCGAGCCTGGCGAACCTGCCGAACCTGTCAGACCTGGCCCCCGTGCTGGCCTGGGGAGGCGATGGGCAGCGATCGCGTGAAGACGACCAGCGGCAGCGCGAAGACGAGGCCAAACAGCGCGCCGAAGAGGCGAAGCAGCGCGAGGCGGAGCGCCGCCAGCGGATCGACGAGAACTACCAGCGCGGGCAGGAATCGCTCGAGCGCCGGCAGTGGTCGCGCGCGGCGGATCAGTTCACCTCCGTGATCGAAGCCCAGAACTCCACCCGCGTCGACGCCGCGCTCTACTGGCGGGCCTACGCGCTCGACAAGCTCAGTCAGCAGGCGGATGCCCTCGCGTCGCTGGCCCAGTTGATCAAGACCTTCCCGCAGAGCCGGTGGCTGAGCGACGCGAAGGCCCTCGACCTCCAGGTGCGCCAGAACGCGGGCCAGTCGCCGCGTCCCGAGGCCGAATCCGACGAGGAGCTGAAGCTGCTCGCCATCCAGGGATTGCAGCACTCGGATCCCGAGCAGGCCGTGCCGATGCTCGAAAAGCTCCTGCAGGGCACCGCGTCGCCGCAACTGAAGGCGCGCGCGCTGTTCGTGCTGGCGCAGAGCAACTCGACCCGCGCCCGCACGGTGCTCGCGCAGGTCGCCCGCGGCGGCTCCAATCCGGACGTGCAGCGTCGCGCGATTCAGTACATGGGCGTGAACGGCACCCGTGAGAACCGCGCGGTGCTGGCCGAGATCTACACCGGCGCCACCGATGTGGACATCAAGCGCCAGATCCTCCGCTCCTTCATGGTGGCCGGCGACAAGGAACGCGTGCTGGCAGCGGCCAATACCGAGAAGACGCCCGAACTCCGGCAGGAAGCCGTGCGCCAGCTGGGCGTGATGGGCGCGCGCGAAGAGTTGTGGCAGATGTACGGCAAGGAAGCCAGCGTCGACGTCAAGCGCCAGATCCTCCAGTCGCTGTTCGTCGGCGGCGATGCCGCGCACCTGATCGAGGTGGCCAACACCGAGCAGAACGCCGACTTGCGCCGCACCGCGGTGCGCCACCTCGGCACGATGGGCCGCACCAAGACCGGCGACGCGCTGGTCGGCATCTACGCCAAGGAAAAGGAAGCCGACATCAAGCGCCAGGTGATCAACGCGCTCTTCGTGCAGAACAACGCCGAGTCGCTGGTGGCCATCGCGCGCAAGGAAACCGACCCCGCGCTGAAGCGCGAGATGGTGTCGAAGCTCTCGCTGATGAAGTCGAAGGTCGCCCTCGACTACCTGATGGAGATCTTGAACAAATGAAGCCTTCGGCCTTCAGCCTTCGACCTTCAGCCTTCGTGCTCGTGCTCGTGCTCGTAGGGACAAACCTTC
This sequence comes from Acidobacteria bacterium RIFCSPLOWO2_12_FULL_67_14b, assembly GCA_001768615.1. Classification (GTDB taxonomy): domain Bacteria; phylum Acidobacteriota; class Vicinamibacteria; order Vicinamibacterales; family UBA2999; genus 12-FULL-67-14b. The sequence continues at coordinate 6,813 of MELE01000148.1, forward strand.
AGGTGTGTCCTTCCGCGGAGGCCCAGGGCGCTCAACCGCGCATCACCAACGGCAGAATCGAGACGCACGCCGTGTCGGCAGGTCTGGCGAGGGACCTGCCGGCCCTCGCCGCGAAGCTCACCGAGCCGACGTGGATTGGCTACGCCGTGCCGATGATCGACGGCGAGCATCACATGTGCGACTACTGGAACGACAACGTGCGCAACACCGTGTCGAATGCGCCCGTGCACCTCGAGCCGCCCGACTTCTTCTTCGTGCTCTATCGCATCGAGGGCGGCCAGGTCTCGCGCATCCGCAGCTACTCGGCGGATTGCCCGATGGACGCGGGCGGCAGGGCCGTGCACTGGTTCACCAACGTGCCGGTGGGCGACAGCCTCAGCTATCTCAGGGCCTTGGTCAACGCCGCCGCCTCCACCAGCCGCATCGTCGACTCCGCCGTGACGGCGATCGCGATGCACGAAGGCCAGCCGGCGCTCGATGCGCTCGTCACGATGGCGCGCGACCACGCGAGCACCAGGGTCCGCGGGTCGGCGCTGTTCTGGCTCGCGCAGCGGGCCGGGCAGAAGGCCGTCGGCACCATCAACACCGCCATCGAGAACGACCCGGATACCGAGGTGAAGAAGAAGGCGGTCTTCGCGCTCAGCCAGCTGCCGAAGGATGAGGGCGTCCCGCTGCTCATCCAGCAGGCCCGGAACAACAAGAACGCGGCCGTGCGCAAGCAGGCCATGTTCTGGCTCGGCCAGTCGAAGGACCCGCGGGCCCTGAAGTTTTTCGAGGAGATTCTAAGGTAGTAGAGGCGGGTCTTTAGACCCGCCTTGCAACCCTGCGGTGACCTTGGATCATCCAACGCTGCGAGGTCACAGTTATGCGGAAATTCGCAGTTCTAACCCTCACGTTCTTGTGCCTGCAGGCCGCCTGGGCCGCCGTGCTCCCGGTGGGAGTCGTGGCCCAGGCGCAGCCTGCGTCGTACCGCGGCGATTGGTCCGCAGATTCCCGCAACACGTGGCGGGACGATGACGGGGAGCCGCGCGTGCAGTTCAACCTGCGCAGCAACGCAGGTGATTCGCGCTGGGGCTTCGGCGTCAGGCTCCGCGACCTCGCGGGGCTCCCCTCATCGGCACTCTCCAGCACGGCCGACAACATTCAGTTCACGTTTGCGCGCGAAGCGGGGAGCTTCCGCTTCAGCGGCTCGTTCGACCAGGGTCGCGGCAACGGCACCTACACTTTCACGCCGGACCCGTCGTTCATCACCAACATGGGCGCCGCCGGCTACCGCAACCTCTCCATCGACGACATCGTCCGGCTCGCGGTGATCGACGTCACGGTCGCGCACGTGCGCGGCCTGGCACAAGCCGGCTACGGCTCGCTGTCGCTGGACGATATGGTGCGGACACGGATTCATCGCGTGACGCCGGAATTCGTGCGCGATTTGGCGGCGGTCGGCTACAAGGGCATCGTCGTGGATGACCTGGTCCGCATGGGGATCCACGGCGCGACGCCGGCCAACATCAAGGCGCTCCAGGCCGCGGGCATCCGCGGGCAGTCGGTCGAGGACCTGATCCGGTTCCGCATCCACAAGGTGACGCCGGACTACATCAAGGGCATGCGCGAGGTCGGGTTTGTGACCGTGTCGGAAGAGCAGCTCGTGCGGATGAAGATCCACAAGGTCGATGCGCAGTTCATCCGCGACGCCCGCGCCGACGGGCTTTCGGTGCAGACCCCCGGCGATGCCGTTGATCTCGCAATCCACGGTCCCCGTTGGCATAAGCGACGGTAGGACCCGACCGCGCTGCGCGATGAGCCTCTCGGCGTTCGCGGCTCGGCTCGGCGGTCAAATCTCCCTCGGCACATTAAGCGCCCCAGCTATGGACGCGCCAAAGACGGCAAGACGCCTGTGTGGCCTCCGGTCGATTTGACGACTGATCCTCGCGAACGCCTCGCTCGACGCTCACGCCGAGAGGCCCATCGCTCCGCGCGGTCCCGGCACCACGACCCACCAGGGTCCGGCGCGACCGCGGAACGGCGTCTCCCCCACGCGCGACTCTGAGGCACTCGACGACAAGCAGCCCTCGAAAAACGCGCCGCAGACCATTACTGAACGCTGGGGTTGGGGGTCCCCAGCGTGCTTGTACGGCGTCGTTAAGTCGGAGGCGCGTTTTTCCGAGGGCCGAAGCGGAGCGCGTGGGGGAGATGCCGTTCCGCTCCGAGCGCCTGCCATCTGCGTCCTCCCTGCGATAAGATCCGCGGTGAGGTCCTGCCATGCTTGCACGAGCCACCCTCCGACTGACCGTTCTTGCCCTCGCGCTCCTGACCCTGCCGTCCGGCCGGATGTCGGCCCAGCAGGCGGTGCCGCACCCCGACCAATACTTCGGCTTCAAGATCGGCGCCGACGGCGAGCTGGCGAGGTACCCCAAGATCCTCGAATACTTCCAGCTGATCGCGAAGCAGACCGACCGCGTGAAATACGAGGAGCTCGGCAAGACGACGATGGGGAACAGCTATCCGCTGTTGCGCATCAGCTCGCCGCAGAACCTCGCGAAGTTCGATCGGCTGGTGGAGATCAACCGCCGCCTGGCTGACCCTCGCGGCCTCTCCGATGCGGAGGCCCAGAAGCTGATCGCGGAAGGCAAGCCGTTCTACCTGGTCTACGCCACGATTCACTCGACCGAGGTCTCGAACGGCCAGGCCATCATCAACATCGTGCACCGGCTGGCGACCGAGAACACGCCGACGATCCGCCAGATCCTCGACAACTCCGTCGTCCTGATGGTGCCGTCGCAGAACCCCGACGGCCAGCACCTGGTGATCGACCACTGGTACAAGACCAAGGGCACGCCGTACAACCGCGTCTACCCGGACCTCTACCACAAGTACGTCGGGCACGACGACAACCGCGACTGGTTCATGTTCACGCAGAAGGAAACGCGCATGAACATCGAGCTGGTGCAGAACAAGTACAAGCCGATCATCACGCACGACATGCACCAGCAGGGCGGCAACGGCTCGCGCATCTTCGTGCCGCCGTTCACCGAGCCGTTCGATCCCAACATGCACCCGCTGCTGCGCATAGGCCAGTCGACGGTCGGGCAGGCCATGGCGTCGGCGCTGCTGGCCGAGGGCAAGGAAGGCGTCGCCTGGGAAGACCGCTACGACATGTGGTCGCCGGCGCGGCAGTACATGGTCTACCACGGCCAGCCCCGCATCCTGACCGAGATCGCGAACAGCAACCTGGCCGACCCGTTCGTCAACCCGCGCAAGGGACAGCCGCTCGGCCCGCAGGAGTCGCACGCGCACTTCCCCGTGCCGTACTCGAAAGACACGTGGACGCTCGGGCAACAAGTGGATTACGGCACCACCGTGGCGCTGGCCGGCATGTCGCACGTCGCGAGGTACGGTACCGAGTGGCTCAACAACTTCTACAAGGTGCACCGTGACTACGTCAACTACGACAAGGGCCCCTACGCGTTCATCGTGCCGGCGGCGCAGCGCGATCCGTACGGCACCTACGAAATGCTCGACATCCTGAAGGTCGGCGAGGTCGAGATCCACAAGGCCACGGCGGGCTTCACCGCCAACGGCAAGCCGTACGCCGCGGGGTCGTGGGTGATCAAGACGGCGCAGCCCTACGGCGCGTTTGCCAAGACGATGCTGGAGAGGCAGCTGTATCCGGATCTGCGGCTGTTCCCCGGGGGTCCGCCGCAGCCGCCCTACGACGTCACCGGTCACACGCTCTGGATGCTGACGGGCGTGACCGTGGACGCGGCTGACAAGCCGTTCGACGCGCCGCTCGAGCTGCAACGAACCATCGCGCCGGTGCCGGCAGCCATCGCGGCCCGGCCGAAGGGCGCCTACCTGGTGGGGCCTGATTCGTACGGCTTCTTCAGGAGCGTCGCCGAGCTGCAGAAGGCCAACGTGCCGATCTATCGAGCCGGCAAGGCGTTCGAGGCCCAAGGTGCGAAGTATTCAGCCGGCACGTACGTGATCCCGCCGACCGCCGCCGCACAGCCGATCCTCGAGAAGGCGGCGAACGATCTCGGCGTGGCGGTCGCGGGCGTCGATCGCGTGCCGGCGGTCGATGGCTTCCGCCTGAAGCCCGCCACGAAGGTGGGCCTCTGGAAGGGCGCCGGCAACATGCCCGGCGGCTGGCTGCTGTGGATGCTCGAGCAGTACGGCATCAACCACGACATCGTGCGGTCGCAGGACTTCGCCGGCGATCTCAACGCGAAGTACGACGTCATCCTGCTGCCCTCCAATACCACGAAGGCGCGCATCGTCAACGGGCTCGACCCCAAGCGGAACGATCCTGCCGAATGGTCGTGGGCGTTCGGCGTGGGCGACGCCGGCTGGACGAAGCTGCGCGCGTTTGTCGAAAACGGTGGAACGCTCCTGGCGATCGGATCGGCTGTCGAGACCGCGCGCGAGCTGCTTGATCTGCCGATCGAGAAGGCCCTGCCGGAAGGCCGGCCGCGGTTTGGCCCGCAGCCGGCCGCTGCCGCCGGCGTTTCCACGTCGGCGGACGCGGCGCTGCGCGACGCGTTCAGCAGCCCCGCTCGCCTGATGCAGACGCTTCGCGATCGCGTGGCCGACCCCGAGTCGTTGTTCTTCTGCCCGGGATCGCTGCTGCAGAACGAATTCGATACCAACCATCCCGTGGCGTGGGGCATGCCCGCGGCGTGGCCGGTGTTCTTCGAGGGCGACCAGGCGTATCGGCTGCGGCCCGGATTCGGGATCGACACGCAGGTCGTCTCGCGCTACCCGACCGCGAACATCCTCCAGAGCGGGTGGCTGCTCGGCGAGGAGTACCTGAAGGACCAGGCGAACATCCTGTCGTTCCGGATCGGCAAGGGCTACGTCGTGACCTACGGCAGCCAGGTCGACTTCCGCACGCAGCCGCGCGCCACGTTCAAGCTGATCTTCAACGCGATCTTCCACGGCCCGTCGACCGCCGTGCCGGCGGCGCAGATGGGAAAGGCGTCGTCGACGGCGACGAGCAGTAACCAGTAGCCGCGCTCGTTGTCGCGGTGGCCGTGAATGGGAGACACTATCGGTACTCCCAGACGCTTGCGGCCCGTCTGGCCACGGGCCAGGCCCCGCCAAGGAGAAACGAGTGACCAGCAACGATGCCCTCTGCAATGCGCTGGCAAAATGCATCGTCGAGCGGGATTTTCCCGGTGCCCACGCGTTGTTGGCGCCCTGGTATCGATCGCGCTTGAGCGTGGGCGACATCGAGCGCATGGTGGACGAGGCCAGCGAGGGGCAGACCCATCCGCCGCATGGCTGGAGCGTGGACCAGGGTGTGGTCGAGCTCGGCGACCTGCGCGGACCGGACGCGTACGGACCGCCATCGAAAGGGCTGTCCAAGGAAATCACGGACGACAACTTCCGTGGCTGGCTGAGCATCCAGTTCGTGCCGGACCCGGCGGTTCAGGAGGAGCAGAACGTCTGCTTCGACCTCTGGCTCGCGACGATCGAGCATCGCGGTGACTTTCAGATCGGGTATCTCGAGGCGGCAGAAGCGACGTGACAGCCGATCTGATTCCCCGACTGCAGACCGCGTTGTCCCAGCCGCTGCCCGGCCTCGAGGCGCAGCTGCGCATGTCGCCCCACCCTCGGCTCGGGTGGGACCCGACGACGTTTCCGGCCGGCGCGCGCGACGGCGCGGCGCTCCTGCTGGTCTATCCGCACCGCCGGGCGTTCCACCTGCCGCTGACGGTTCGCGGATCGAAACTGCGCAACCACACCGGGCAGATCTCGTTTCCGGGCGGCCGCGTCGATGCCGGTGAAACGATCGAGGCGGCCGCGCTCCGCGAGGCAAGCGAGGAGATCGGCATCGATCCCGGCTCGGTGCGGATCGTCGGCCGCCTCACGCCGCTGCACATTCCCGTGAGCGGCTACCTGCTCCATCCGGTCGTCGGCATCGCGGACGCCAGGCCGGCGTTCCATCCGGCCGAACTGGAAGTGGCGCGCATCATCGAGGCGCCGGTGACGCGACTGCTGGATCCGGCGATCGTCATGCATGAGGGCCGGATCAGGGACATCGACGGCGACCCGATCGAGATCGACGTGCCGTTCTACGACATCGATGGCGAGAAGGTGTGGGGCGCGACGGCGATGGTGCTCTCGGAGTTTTGCGCTATCCTCTCGACACTATGAATCGGTGGGTCGTGGTCGTGACCGTGGCACTCGCGTCGGTTCTGGCGGCGCAGGCGCCCGTGCCCGTTGACGCGCGCTTCGAGAAGTTCTTCGCGGCCGAGAGTCCTGCGGACGCGGCCGCCGTGGCGGCGGAAATCGCGTCGGCCGGGGTCGACTTCGAAGCGGCGTACGCGCGGCTGACGAAGGGCCGCACCTACCTTGATGAGAAACGCGGCGAGTACTCGCTGCGGTGGCGATCGAAGTCGGGACCGTTCTTCAACAACGTGGTCGAGGTGCCGGCCGACTACGATCCGTCGACGCCGCTGCAACTGCGCGTGCAGCTGCACGGCGGCGTCGGGCGGCCGTCGCCGAACGCCGTCGCGCCCGGCCGCCCGAGCGGTGGCGACAAACCTTCAGGTGGGACTGGTGGCGACAAACCTTCAGGTTTGTCGAACCGCATCGCCGGCGAGAAGCAGATCTACCTCCACCCGAGCGGCTGGGCCGCCGCGCAGTGGTGGGACGAGGAGCAGATCGACAACATCCTGCGCGCGGTCGATACCCTCAAGCGCAAGTACAACATCGACGAGTCGCGGATTTACATCACCGGGATTTCCGACGGCGGCACCGGCGTCTACTACCTGGCGCTGAAGGAGCCGAACCTGTGGTCGTCGTACCTGCCGCTCAACGGCAGCATCGCGGTGATTCGACACCCCGGCAACGGCGCCGACGGCGAGATCTACGGCAACAACCTCGCGAATGCGCCGCTGTATATCGTCAACGGCGAGAACGACCCTCTCTATCCCGTCTCCCAGGTCGAGCCGCACATCACGTGGTTCCAGGCGCTCGGCGTGCCGCACGTGTTCCGGCCGCAGGCCGGCGCCGGGCACAACACGGCGTGGTGGCCCACCGAGCGGGACCCATTCGAGAAGTTCGTGCGCGAGCATGCGCGGGTGGCGCACCCGGCGAAGCTGTCGTGGGAAACCGAGCGCGTCGACAAGTTCAATCGCATCCGCTGGCTGGTGATCAACGAGCTCAGGCAGGATGCCGGTCGCGACACCACGCTGAAAGACATGGGTTTCTTCCAGCACACCAAACGCTCCGGCCGCGTTGACGTCGTCCGCACCGGCAACGCCTTCGAGGCCAAGACCCGGGACGTCGCCGCGTTCACGCTGTTGCTGTCGCCCGACGCGATCGACTTCTCCAAGCTGGTGACCGTCACCGTGAACGGCAAGCCGGCGTTCAGCGGCCTCGTCACCAGGGACGCGGCCACGCTGCTGCGCTGGTCGGCACGCGACAACGACCGCACCATGCTGTATGGCGCGGAGTTGAGGATTGCTCCCTAGATGGGTCGTGTCCTCCTGGTGACCGGCGCGGGCCGGGGGATTGGCGCGGCCACGGCGCTGCTGGCCGCGCGGCGTGGGTATGCCGTCTGCGTCAACTACCTGAAGAACCGCGATGCGGCTGCCGCCGTGGTGTCGGGCATCACCGGTGAGGGCGGGTGGGCCGTGGCCGTGCAGGCCGATGTCTCGGTCGAGGCCGACGTGGTCAGGCTGTTCGAGACCTGCGATCGTGAACTGGGGCGCCTGAATGCCCTCGTCAACAACGCGGGCATTCTCGAGACGCAGATGCGCGTCGAGGCGATGGACGCCGCGCGACTGCAGCGCGTGTTTGCCACGAACGTGACCGGGTCGTTCCTGTGCGCGCGCGAAGCCGTGCGGCGCATGTCGACGAAGCACGGCGGCCACGGCGGCGCCATCGTCAGCCTGTCGTCGGGCGCCGCCCGCCTCGGATCCCCGGGTGAGTACGTGGACTACGCCGCCTCGAAAGGAGCGATCGACACGTTTACGATCGGCCTCTCCCGCGAGGTCGCCGAAGAGGGGATCCGCGTGAACGCGGTGAGGGCCGGGTTCATCGACACCGACATCCATGCCAGCGGCGGCGAGCCGGATCGCATCGAGCGCGTGAAGGCGATGGTGCCGATGAAGCGCGGCGGCACCGCCGATGAGGTCGCGAACGCCGTTCTCTGGCTGCTGTCGGACGAGGCGTCGTACACGACCGGGGCGTTCATCGATGTCGCTGGCGGAAAGTAAGTACAGGAGATCAGAAGATCAGGAGCAATGTCTTGGAGAATGGCCCTCTTGATCTTCTGATCTCCTGTGATCCGCTTGACCTTGGTGCCCGCATGAGCAACCCAACTGTCTTCGCGACACCAACGGCCTTCCGCGCATGGCAGGCCTTGAATGACGCCGCTGGCCGGGGGAAACGGGCGTGAAGGCCATTCCCGTGGCGCTGCATTTCACGGTGAAATCCGGCTGGGCGAGCGCCGTGGCCGTCGACGGCACTGCGAGCGATCCCCGGGTTATTGCGGCCACGCGTCTCGACTTGGCCGACCCCACCGACCACCCGACGGCAGCAAGTCATGCTCATGCGTGCGTCCCTCACCATTCAGGAGCAGATGGGCCGGCGGCTTGCCGACAATTATGCGGAGGCCTTGACGCCATGAAGCTCTCGACCGCGGTCGCTCTTCTGCTTGCCCTCGCCACCGTCCGTGCGCAGGAGCCGTCGGCCCGGCAGGTCGCGCAAGAACGACGGCAGGCCGAGGCCGAAGTGCCGAAGCTCGTGGAGGTGCTGGCGCTCGAGCCGGGCATGGTGATCGCCGACATCGGCGCCGGCGGCGGCGCCATGACGGTCGTGTTGGGGAAGTGGATCGGAGATGGCCGGGTCTTCGCGACGGACATCACCCAAAGCGCGCTGCGGCGGACGCGCGAGTATGCGAAGGCGGAGGGGCTGACCAACGTCACCGTGCTCGAGGGGGCCGAAGCCGCGACCAACCTGCCGGCGGGATGCTGCGACGCCATCTTCATGCGCGATGTGTATCACCACATCACCAAACCGGAAGCGTTCGGGCTCAGCCTCGCCGCCGCCCTCAAGCCGGGCGGCCGCCTGGCCGTGATCGACTTTCTCGCTCAACCGGGGTCGAAGGTGTTTCCCGGCGTGAGCCCCAACCGCGGCGGCCACGGCATTCCGCCGGCGATCGTCGTGTCGGAAGTGTCCGCGGCCGGATTCACGCACGTGAACACGATCGACCGGTGGCCAGACGAGAAGGGCCGATTGTTCTTGGTGCTATTCCGGAAGTGAGCGGGACGAGTTCGCCTTCCCGGCACGTCGTGCCAGGACCATCGTCGCGAAAAACCCAACCGCGCTGCCGATGAGACCCCACGTCCCAGGGTCCCACCAACCGGTGCGATCCGTGCCGAAGTAGACCGCGAGCAGCGTGCCGATACCGCCGACGATGGCCACCGTGGCCTCTCGCGATCCCGCGCGCGGCCACAGCAGTCCGCCCGTGACCGGCACAAACAACGTGGCGATCAGCAGCGAATAGAAGATCCGCAGCGCGTCGGCCACCGTCGACAGCTGAATCGCCAGGACCATCCCGGCCGCGCCGCCGGTGAGTGCCGCGATCCGCGCGATCCGAAGCACGTCATCGGGCGAGGCCGCGCGGTTGACGAATCGCTGATACACGTCGCGCGACAGCGACGTCGACAGCATGAACAGAATCGTGTCGCACGTGCTGACCTCGGCGGAAAAAATGGCGGCCAGCCCAAGCGCGCCCATCCAGAGCGGAAGCTCGGTCATCATCACCGTGGGCAACACGAGGTTCTGGTTCGTCAGGTCCGGATGGTGCACGCGCGCGGCCATCCCGAGCAGGACGGGCAGGAATGAAAACGCCAGTTGCGCAATGCCCGCGGCGCCGAGGCCGATGCGAACGGCCCTGACGCTCTCGGCCCCGAACGCTTTCTGCACCAAACCGGGCGAGATCACGAACCCCGGCCCCAACAGGAGGATCATCGTCCAGCCCGAAAACGCGCCGGCCGAGTAGAGCGGATCGAAGTACGTCGCGGGCACGGCGGGCGCCGCAGCGATGCCCGCGAATCCGCCGACGTTCGACACCGCTATGGGCATCGCAATCAGAAAGCCCACGAGCAGGACGATGAGCTGGACGGCATTGACCCAGGCGGAGCTGAGCAGGCCGCCGGCCGTGAAGTACAGCGTCATGGCGACGCCGCCGATCGCGACGCCCTGCCACTTGGGAAGCCCGGCGATCACTTCGAGCACCGCCGCGCCGGCGATCAACTGGCCCGCGAGGATGGCCAGCGTGCCGACGGCGAGCAGGAGGGCGACCACCCCTCGGACGGCGCCGCTATAGCGCTCTTCGAGATAGTCGCCGAGCGTGAGGTGGCCCCGGGACGAGGCGATCGCCCACAGTCGCGGGCCCACCCAGAAGGCGAGCACCAGCGTGCCGAGCCCGGCCGAACCGTTCCACCACCACGCGCTGATGCCGTCGCGATACGCCAGCCCGCCCGCGCCGACGGTGGTGCCGGCGCCGATGTTGGCCGCCAGCACCGTGCCGGCCACGAGCGGCCACGTGAGGCTGCGGCCCGCCACGAAGAAATCGGAGGCGCCGGTGACGCGGCGGCCGATCCAGACCCCAAACGCGGTGAGGCCGGCCGTGTACGTGAGGACGAGAACGAGTGGGATGTTCACGGCCGCTGCAGGTCGCGCACGGCCGGGTAGTTGGGCAGGCCCGTCGCTTCGCGAACGGCGCGGAGAATCGCGTCGGCCATCATTTCGGCCGCGAGGCCGCCGATGATGGTGATGTTCGGCTCGACCGCGCTCGAGCCGGTGGCGATCGCGAAGATGGTGTCGCCGTCATTCATCGTGTGTGCCGGGACAATCGCGCGCGCGAAGCCGTCGTGCGCCATCTCGGCGATCTTTCTTGCCTGCGCCTTCGTCAGCTTCGCGTTGGTGGCGACGAGGCCGAGCGTGGTGTTCTCGCCGGGCCGCGGCGGCTCGATGCGGCCGCTTCGCAGGATTTTCCGGGCGTCGAGAAACGACTGTCCGTCCGCGGCGCGCGCCCCCGCGACGATCTGACCGTTGGCCGGGTCGATGATGTCGCCCGCCGCGTTCACCGCCACGAGGGCCGCCACGGTCAGCCCGTTCGGCAGCGTGATCGATGCGGTGCCGACGCCGCCCTTCATCGCCTTGCCGCCGCCGCCGAACTTGCCGACCGTCGCCCCGGCGCCCGCGCCGACGCTGCCCTCGGCGACCGGCCCATCGGTGGCGGCCTTCGCGGCCGCGTAGCCGCACGCGGCATCGGGCCGGATCGTCGGCTTGCCGCCGATCGGCAGGTCGAACAGCACCGCGGCCGGCACAATCGGCACGTAGGCGCCGCCGAACGGAAACCCGATCTTGCGCTCCTCGAGATAGCGCATCACGCCGGACGCGGTATCCAGGCCGAAGGCGCTGCCGCCCGAAAACGCGATCGCGTGCACCTGCTCGACGATGTTGGAAGGGTCGAGCAGGTCGGTTTCGCGCGTGCCGGGCGCCGACCCGCGGACCGCGACGCCACCGGTCGCGCCCTTCTCGACCAGCACCACGGTGCAACCGGTTGGACGCTCCGTCAGGGTGTGATGGCCGACGCGGATGCCGTCGATCGCCGTCAATCCAGAACGTGGTGCTTGCCCGGCCGCAGATGACACAGACAACAACACCAGGGCCGCAGATGACACCGATAACGCAGATCTAAACACCAGGGCCGCAGATGACACCGATAACGCAGATCTAAATACCAGGGCCGCACATGAAGCGGATAACACAGATCTAAATGCCAGCCGTTCTTGGATCTGCGTAATCTGTGTCATCTGCGGCTCTGATGTGATTGTGGTTTTCTGCGTCATCTGCGGCCTTGGTCAGATTATGCGTCATCTGCGCGGCAAGATCTGGTAGCGGCGTCCAGCCCCGCGGGATATCTACCGACCGCCCACCCTCGGCCGTCCGCCGATCGTTCTAGTCTCGTTATTCGTTATTGTCATTCGTTATTTCGGCTCCGTGCCCCACCAGAACTGCTTCGGCAGCGGCTTGGTGTCCGGCCAGATCCGGTTGAGCGTGTCGCCCTCGTAGATCTCGCCGTTCTTCATCACGTAGCGAATCGAGTTGGTGTGCTTGATGTTCTCGAGCGGGTTGCGATCGAGCACCAGCAGGTCCGCCATCTTGCCCGCTTCGAGCGAGCCGACGTCCTGCTGCAGGCCAATCGCTTCGGCGCTGTGCATCGTGATCACCTGCAGCGTCTGGTGCGGCGTCAGCCCGCCCGAGGCGAGGTTCCACGTCTCCCAGTGGGCGCCGAGCCCCTGCAACTGTCCGTGGCTGCCGAGCCCGGCCCGGCCGCCGGCATTGACGACGTCGGCGACGCCCTTCGCGATCAGAGCGTGGCCGTACTCCTCCGGCAGGAACCACTGCGGCCGCCGCCGCACCATGCCGTCGAGCAGCTCCCACGGAATCCACTTCCGCAGCTTGGCATCGCCGGCCGGTGACTCCATCTCGAACCAGTAGTTCTCGCTCCACGGCGCGCCGTAGGCCACGAGGATGGTCGGCGTGTAGAACGTGCCGGTCCTGGCCACGAACGTCGTCACGTCCTTGTAGAGCGGCGCGATCGGGAAGCTGTGTTCCTGGCCGGAATAGCCGTCCGCCATCTGCGTCAGGTTCAGTTTGAGGTCGAGCGAGCCCTCGATCGTGGCGGTGATGCCGTACTCCTTGCACGCCTCGATGATCCACTGGCGGACGATGCGGTCGCCGGCGACGTATTGCTTGAGCGTGTTGGTCTTGTAGGCCTCCTTGTAGCGCTTGACGAAGCGGAACGCGGCGTCGCGGTCCTCGATGCCCGATCCGGAGAACACGCCAGGGCCGGTGGCGTAAACGCGTGGCCCCGGCATCATGCCGGCGTCCACCATGTCCGCATAGGCAAACACATCCGGCGTCGACGTCTGCGGATCGCGCGTCGTCGTCACGCCGTAGGCGAGGTTGGCGAGGTACTGCCAGACCTCGGTTTGGTGAAGCCCGCGCGGCGCCCACATGTGCGAGTGCGCGTCGACGAAGCCCGGCATGATGGTCTTGCCGGCGACGTTGATGGTGCGCGTGCCGGCCGGCGCCGCCAGCGATCCGCGCCGGCCGACGGCGCTGATGCGGTTGTCGGTGACCAGGATGTCGCCCTGCGGCAGCACCTCGTCGCCCTTCATCGTGATGATGCGGGCGCCGCTCAGCAGCACCGAGCCTTTCGGCTTCGATCGCGGTATCTCGACGACGACGTCGGTCTTCTGCGGCTCGCCCGCCTCGATGTCCTGGCGGAAGAACTGCGCGCCCCAGGCCCAGGTCACCGCCGTGCCGTCGGCGGTCCATTCCAGGTAGTCGCCGCCGTCGAGCGACATGCGCTTCACGGGCACGGTCGTGTTGTCGGCCCGGCCCTGGATCCGCACCTCGACGGTCTCGCGCCCGGCGCGCGGCACGGTCACGACGTAGTGCTTCTCCTGCAGGCTGACGAACGCGCGCGTGCCGTCCGGCGACAGCCGGATTTCCTTGGCGCCGGGCGGGTTGTTGCCGGGGCCCGCTCCCGTGATGCGGAGGTGCGTGCGCCGGTCGAAGCCATCCATCGTAATCGACGTCAGGCCGCGATTGGTCGTCAGGTAGACGCGCGACGAGTCCTTGCGTGAAAAGTGCGGGCCGCGGCCGTTTTGCGCCGAGGCCACCAGCGTGGCGGCGCCGCCGGCAGACGGCATCCAGCGAATCTCGAGCGTGTTCGGCGCGTTGACGCCCGAGATCTCCCGCGGCGCCTCTTCGTCGCCCTCCAGCGGATTTTCGGGCGGCGTGTCCATCAGGATCGAATACAGCTGATCGGACGCGGCGCCGGCGAGGAACACCACGCGCGCGCCGTCGGGCGTGTAGACCGGGTCGAGGTAGTAGCCCTCGCTCCGAGTGAGAGTCTCGGGCGATCCGCCGGTGACCGCCATCCGCTTGATGTGCCCGCCCGTGGTCGTCCACGTCGTGTAGACGATCGAGCGGCCGTCGGGCGACCACGACGGCATGAACTCGCCCTCGCGCGAGACCGGTGGGGACAAACCTCTAGGTTCGTCCGCCCCGGTCAGCAGCCGCGGCGTCCCAGACGGCATGTCCTTGACGTACAGCCGATTCATCGCCGAGAACACCAGCTGCTGGCCATCCGGCGAGAGTGTCGGCCAGCGGATCAACCGCGCCCGCACCGTGTCGCCGTCTTCCATCCGCACCGGCGTGTAGACGCGCGGCGCGATCTCGGCCTGCACCTT
>MELE01000149.1:0-505 GCA_001768615.1 Acidobacteria bacterium RIFCSPLOWO2_12_FULL_67_14b
CCGGCAACCCGGTTCTCGCGGGCGTGATGTCGACCATCTCGGACACGATCTCGGTGACCTCGGATCCGCCGGGTGCTCAGGTCTACCTGCAGCGGTTCGTCGCCGACGCCCCAGACACGCCTCCGGCGCGGCGACTGGTGGGCACCACGCCGTTGAAGAACGTGCGCATTGCCCGCGGTGAGTACGTAGTCTCGGTCGAGCACGACGGCTACGCTCCGTACGAGCGCACGGTCTCCGGCGTCACCGTCCGGATGGGAGCCCTCACCATTACGCCGCCGCCGATTCAGTTGACGCTCTCGCTCGTGCCGGCGGCGTCGATGCCGGAGGGGATGGTCTTCGTCCCGGGCTCGGATTATCGGCTGGTGTCGTGGTCGCGCCCGACCGATCGCCGCGCCCGGCTGGATGACTTCTTCATCGACAAGCACGAGGTCTCGAACCAGGAGTACAAGGAATTCATCAACGCCGGCGGCTACGTGAAGCGCGAATTCTGGACCCATCCCTTCGT
>MELE01000149.1:518-6488 GCA_001768615.1 Acidobacteria bacterium RIFCSPLOWO2_12_FULL_67_14b
GCACTGGGCTGCCGGGCCCGAGGGAATGGTCGAATCAGGATGTCCCCGCCGGCCGTGGCGACCACCCGGTCACCGACGTCAGCTGGTACGAGGCGGCCGCGTACGCCGCGTTCCGCGGCAAACAGCTGCCGACCGTCTACCAGTGGGAGAAGGCGGCCCGCGACGGCACCACCGGCGCCGCCGGCGTCGCCTTCATGCCATGGGGCGTCTTCTATCCGGGCGATACCCTCGCCGGGCGTGCCAACTTCGGCGGCGGCCCGCAGCCGGTCACCAGCGCGGCGTTTGGCATGAGCAAATTTGGCGCCTACAACATGGCGGGCAATGTCGCCGAGTGGACGATGAACGACAGTTCGGAAGGCTATCTCGCGACCGGCGGCGCGTGGGCCGACCCCACTTACACGTTCGCCCAGTACGGGGGCCGGCCGGGGGTTTTTGCCTCGAGCAAGCTGGGATTCCGCCTGGCGCAGAACGCCGCCGGCGCCACCGGCGACCAGGGCGGCTCGCGCATCGAGATCAAGCAGGAGATCCCGGAGTACACGCCGACGTCGGTCGCCAGGTTCACGACCCTGGCGGACGGGTACCGATACGACCCGGCGCCGCTCGAGGCCCGGGTCGAGGAGACCGTGGAGACGCCGGAATGGACACGCGAGCGCATCACGTTCAACGGCGCCGACGGCGAGCGCGCCATCGCCTATCTCTATCTGCCCCGCCACGTGGCGCGGCCGCTGCAAGTGGTCCACTACGTGCCCGCCGGCGATGTCGACTCCGGCCTCCGCTCGTTGACCGAAGCGATGGACGACCGCATGGCACCGTTCGTCAAGTCCGGCCGCGCGGTGTTCGGGGTCGTGCTGGAGGGCTATATCGGGCGGCTCGAACCCCCAGGCACGGCGCGTCCCAGCGCCACCACGGTGGAGTACTTCGAGCGCACGCTCAATCGTGTGACCGGCCTGCGCCGCGCCCTCGATTACCTGGAGACGCGTCCCGACATCGATCGCACACGCATCGGCTTCCTGGCACCGAGCGCTGGCGCCCAGCTCGGGTTGATCCTGGGCGCGGTCGAAGCCCGGTACCGCGGCATCATCATGGTCGGCTCGGGGTTACCCACCGGCGTGGCAGCCGTGGTCGCCGAAGCCAACCCCCTCAACTTTGCGCCGCACATTCGCGCGCCCAAGCTCATGGTGCAGGGTCGCTACGACGAGGACACGCCGCTCCGGACCTCGGCGGAGCCGCTCTTCAAGCTGTGGTCCGAGCCCAAGCGCATGTTCCTCTACGAGGGCGGCCACGTGCCGAGCAACGAGATCATGATGACCGCAACCAGCGGATGGCTTGACGAGAGGTTCGGGCGGGTCGTGCGGTAGCCGTCAGTCCTGGCTGGCGCCGACGAACCGATCGGCGTCATCCGCAAACAACACGTTGAAGCTGGTGAGCGATCCATAGCAACCGGTGATGTAGCTCTGGATCTTCAGCTTCTGATCGTCGGGCAGCTCCGAGGCGTTGACCTGCTGCTCGAGCGTGCGCAGGCGGTTGCGCAGCATCACGACCTTGTGGAAGAACGACTCGATCGGCCAGCTCTTCTCCTGCACCCCCGGTCGCCCGGGCTTGAGCACGAGCTCGCCGCCGCGCCACTTTTCCGCGGGCGCCACCGGCGTAAGTCCGGTCTCTTCGCGGATGATGCGGCGGATAAGCAGCTCGAGGTCGGGGGCATCGTGACTCATAAGTGGGGCCTGGCGTTCGCGCTCGCTGACGAGCGGCATGGGTTGTGACAGGGCGGGCACCGCTCGCTGACGCGCCGGCGCCGGCTGCGGGCCCGATCGCGGACCGCCGCGATAGTTGTGTTCGCTGCGGCAGAAATCACACGACACGCGAAGCGGCTGCGCGTCGCCGTCGACGACGATCACGGTGTGGATGCGATCTTCGTGGCACGATCGGCAGTGATCCTCGACGGACTGTCCGGCGCGATATTGGCGAGAACCGGTCATGTCGGGCATCTTGATTCTAACCCGCCGCCGATGACACAAATGAAACAACATCACCAGGGCCACAGATGATACAGATGACGCAGATCAGACTCTTCGTGCTCCAACCGTACGAGAATCTGATCTATGTAATCTGCGTCATCTGCGGCCCTGGTCTATTTGAATCTGTGTCATCTGCGGTACCCTCGATGCGATGACCTACAACATTCGCGTCGCCACATCTGCGGACATCCCCCACATCGTCCGGCATCGCGAGCAGATGTTCCGCGACATGGGGATCCCGGCCGCATTCGAGGCCATGGCCACAGCGACGGCGGTGTGGCTCGCCGGCGCGATCCCGAATGGGGATTACCGCGGATGGGTCGCCGTCACGGCCGATGGCACGGTCGCCGCCGGCGGCGGGGTGATCGTGATCACTTGGCCGCCGGGGCCCTTCAGCATGGACCCCCGCTGCGGGTTCATCTTCAACGTCTACACCGATCCCGCGCACCGCAAGCAGGGACTGGGACGGCGATTGATGGAGGCGATGCACGACTGGTGCCGCAGCCAGGGCATCGAGTGCGTCGTGCTCAACGCCAGCACCTTCGGCCTCCCGCTCTACGAGTCGATGGGCTACGTCGTCACCACCGAACCGATGATGCGGCGGCGGCTATAGGGGTCTGGCACCTTAACATCGAAAACATGGCACTGCCTGCGATCCTGGCAAGAACTGCGTCGTTTTCGATGTTAAGGTGCCAGACCCCGACCGGCGGCGTCGACCAGCGTCGGCGACAGCACGCGCACGAGATCCGCGGGCGCCATCGCGATCAGGAAGCCGCGCCGGCCGCCGTTGATGTAGATCCGATCGAGATCGGCGATCGTCCGCTCCAGGTAGACCGGCAGCGGCTTCCGCGTACCGAACGGCGAGGTGCCGCCGACCAGGTAGCCGGTGTGTTTCTGCGCCATCTCCGGATCGCAGGGCGTCACCGTCTTGCGCCCGACCTGCCGCGCCAGGTTCTTGGTCGACACGTCGCGGTCGCCGTGCATCAACACGATCAGCGGCTGCTTTCGCTCGTCTTCCATCACCAGCGTCTTGATCACCAGGTGCTCGTCGACACCCAGCTCGCGCGACGACACGGCGGTGCCGCCGCGCTCTTCGTAGCGATAGGGATGCTCCGTGAACGACACCTGGTGTCTTCGGAGGAAGTGGATCGCGGGCGTCGCGGACACACGCGAATGTTCTCACGATCCATCCTTCGTGGTTGCCTAGATCATTCGCAGCGCAGCAACGCCACCGGATCGAGCCGTCTCACCCGCAGCGCCGGCAGCACGCTGGCCGCGACGGCAACCACGAGCAGCGCGGCGACGACGGCGGCGAACGTGAACGGGTCGTTGGCCTTCACGCCCCACAGCAAGTTTCGTAACAGGCCCGACACGCCGGCCGCCACACCGCAGCCGATCACCAACCCGGCCACGGCCATCAGGATGCCGGGCAGCGCCGCGTCACGCACCGTCTGCGCCACCGTGGCCCCCAGTGCCATGCGGATGCCCAGCTCGCGCGTCCGTTCGGCCACGCCGCTGGCGATCAGGCCGTGGATGCCGATCGCCGCCAGCAGCAGCGCCGCGCCGCCCAACAGGCCGACGAGTGTCATCAGCATCCGCTGCCGGCCAAGCGCCGCGCTCCGGACCTGGTCGACCGGGCGAACCGCCGACAACGGCAATTGCGGATCGACGTCGGCCATGGTGGCGCGAATCGCCTGCTCCACCGCAACACCTGGCCCGGACGCCCGCACGATCCACGCCGGTGAGAACCAGCCGTGATACACGCGCAGGCCGCGCGCCGGAAACTGCGAAAACGGCACGTACGTGGCCGGCAGCGCATCGAGCGGACCGTAACCGTTGAAGCCGCCGCGCTGCTGGACGTTGTCGGCCACGCCAACCACTTCGCGAACAACGCCGGCGGCCTTGACCTGTTGGCCGACCGGATCGCGTCCATCGAAATAACGGCGGACGAATGACTCGTTGATGATGATCGCGGGCGGCGCGGTGGCGGTGTCGCGCTCCGTAAACGAGCGGCCGCGCCGCACCGGGAGCCGCAGCGTCTCGAAATAACCCGGCGACACGTACGTCATGGTTGAGAACCGAAACTCGCCCGGCTGGCCGCCCGCCCCAACCGCCTGCGCGCCCATGTTCAGGATGCGCTCGTAGGGCAGCCCCAGCGACACCGCTGCCGATTCAATGCCGGGCACGCGCCGCAGCCGCTCGAGGCTGTCGTCGAACAACCGCGCGATGCGGCCGTGGTCTTCATAGCGGGCATCCTCGAGCGAAGCCGACGCGGCAATCAGGTTGCGAGGCTCGAACCCGGGCGAGAGCGTTTGCAGGTGGACGAAGGTGCGGATCAGGAGACCGGCGCCGACGAGCAGCACGACGCCGAGCGCGACCTCGCCCATCACCAGCAGCCGCCGCGGCCAGCCGCGGGCGCCGCCGGCCACCGAGCGCGTGCCGCCTTCGGCAAGCGCCGCCTGCACGTCCACCCGCGTGGCGTGGAGTGCCGGCACCAGCCCGAACAGGATCGTCGTCAGCAGCGTGAGCACGACGGCGACGGCCAGGACCCGCGCATCGAGGGTGACGCTGCCCCAAGGCGTGAGCAGCAGATCGCTCGCCGATCGGTTCAACATGCGCACGGCGACCTGTCCGAGCATCACGCCCGACACGCCGCCGATCGCGGAGAGCACGAGGCTCTCCAGCAACAGCTGACGGATCACCGTGCGGCGGTCGCCGCCAAGGGCCAGGCGGGTGGCGATCTCACGCGTCCGGCGGCCGGCGCGCGCCAGCAACAGTCCGGCAAGGTTGACGCAGCCCACGAGCAGCACCACGCCCACCGCCGCCGACAGCAACAGCAGCGGCGTTCGGACATCAGACGTCATCTCGGCCTGCAGCGGCATCAGGCTGTGGCTCACCGTCGTCCCCGACGCCGACGTGCGGCGCGTCAGGACGCGATCGGCGGCCGCGGCCACGGCGGCGGCCGCCTGCACCCAGCCCGTGCCATCGCGCAGCCGCGCGATCACGCTGTAGTTTCCGCCGCTGCCCTCCCCTTGCGTCGACGGCCGCACCGGCGTCCACAGGTCGGCGTCGGCGCTGGTCCGGAACGACGCCGGCATGATGCCCACGACCGTGTGCGGCTCGCCCTTCAGGAGAATCGTCTGCCCGACGATGGCGGCGTCACCGTTGAATGCCGTGTGCCACAGCCGATCGCTCAGCACGGCGACGGCAGGGCCGCCCACCACGTCTTCATCGGTGGCAAACTCCCGGCCGATTGCGGGCGCTACGCCGAGCACACGGAAGTAGCCGGCGCTGACGCGCTGCGGCGCGACCGTCAGCGCTCGATTCGCGGCGACGAGACTGATCCGGGCCGAGAGACCCGACGACACCGCGGCATCGATCGACCCGACCTGGCCTTTGATCGCCTGCCAGACCGCACCGGTGAGACCGCCGGCCTCTTCGTCGATCGCCACACCGTTTCGCGAGTAAATCAGCGACACCATCGCCAGCCGCTCCGGCTGGGGATACGGCAGGGGCTTGAGCAGCACGGCATCCACGAGCGAGAACACCGCGGTGTTGGCGCCAATCGCCAGCGCCAGGGTAAGGATGGCCGTGGCCGAGAAGCCGGGCGACTTGATCAGTTGCCGCCAGCCGAGCCTGAGATCGTCGATCAACATCGTCGAATTCCTCAAATGCATCTCACGGAAACACAGAATCACAGAAACACAGCAAGATCGTTTCAAAAGCGATGTGCTTGAGAAACGATCCGCGTTTCTGTGTTTCAGTGTTTCAGTGTTTCTGTGTAGGCATTGGCCGTTTCTGTGTAGGCATTGGCTACTCAGACCGAAGCGCGATCAGCGGGCTCACCCGCGTCGCGCGGATGGCCGGCACCGCGCTGGCGGCCAGCGCCACGACGATCAGCGTGAACGGCACCAGCGCGAACGTGACCGGATCGCTGGGACGCACCTGGTAG
>MELE01000149.1:6670-24373 GCA_001768615.1 Acidobacteria bacterium RIFCSPLOWO2_12_FULL_67_14b
TGCCCGCCAGCGCCAGTGGGTCCCCCGGCGTCCGCACCACGACGTAGGCCGCGCGGATCAGATTGCCGCCGGTGACGACATGCCACTGGCTGTGCGGGATGTAGAACTTCTCCTTGACGATGCCCGTCACGCCGTTGTGGCGCTCGTCGGCGACGATGCCGACGACGGTGACCCAGGGGTTGCGCATGCTGCCGATACGAATGCGGCCGCCGACCACCGCGTTCGAGTCCTTCCAGTACGTGCGCGCCAGCGTTTCGTTCACCACCGCCACCGGCTGCGTCGCGGTGGTGTCGGCCGCGGTGAACCACCGGCCGCGGGCGAGCCGCGTGCCCATCGCCTCGAAGGCGCCGTCGCTGACGATCTGCCAGTCGCCCTTGGCGTTGTGGCCGGGCGTCTCTTCGAATCCCTCGACGTCGAGGCCGTAGTCGCCGATGGTAGTGGCGAGCGGCAGCGAGCGCACCACGCCCGCGGCTTGCGCGCCCGGCAGCGCGCGCACGCGATCGACCAGCGTGCGGTAGAAGTCGACCACTTTCTCGGGCGTGTCGTAGCGCGCGGTCGGCAGCGACAGCTTCAGGGTCAGCAGGCGTTCGGGATTGAAACCGAGTTCGATGCGGCCGAGCTCCGACAGGCTGCGAATCATCAGGCCGGCGCCGATCACGAGCACCACGGCCAGGGCGACCTCGGCGACCACCAGCAATCCGCGCAGCCGCTGCCGCGCGCCGCCCACCGTCGACTGCTGGTTGCCTTCGCGGAGCGAATCCACCAGGTTCAGCCGCAGGGTTCTCAACGCCGGCGCGAGGCCAAACACGACCGTCGTGATGACGCCGAGCGCCAGCGTGAAGAGCACGACGGTGGTGTCGAGACGGATCGGTGCGAGCGGCGGCAGGCTCGTGGGGTCGAGCGCCAGCAGCACGCGCAAACCGACGGCCGCCAGCCCGAGGCCAAGCGTGGCGCCGAGCACCGCGAGCACGACGCTTTCGGTGAGGAGTTGCCGCACGAGGCGATCGGGCGCGGCACCGATGGCGGTCCGCACCGCCATCTCACGCAGGCGCGCGTCGCCGCGCACGAGCAGCAGGTTGGCGACGTTGGCGCACGAGATGAGCAGCAGGAACCCGACGGCGCCCATGAGCAGCCACATCGCGGGGCGGAGGCCGCCGCGGATCTCGTCGTCGAGCGGCACGTCGAACGCCGTGAACTTCATCGCGGCGTGATAGGCGCCCTGCTCGGTGAGCCGGTGGGCGATGGCCCGCAGTTCGTCGGTGGCCGACGCCGCGGTTTGGCCCGGCGCGAGCAGCGCGGCGCCGAAGAGGCCGTGGTTCCGCGTCAGGTTCTGTTCGTCGATCTGCTGCGGGCGCCACAGCTCGGTCGGCTCCGCCGCATCGTCGGTGAAGTCGGTCGGCAGGCGGAAGCCGTCGGGCATCACGCCGATCACTTCGACCGGCACGTCGTTGATCATCATCGTGCGGCCGACGATCCCGGGGTCGCCGCCGTAGCGCGCCTGCCACAGCGGATAGCCGACGAGCGCCAGTTGCGGGCCGTTCGGCCGATCCTCGGCCGGCGTGAACATGCGTCCCAGAAGCGGCCGCGTGCCGAGCACGTCGAGCGTGTTGGCGGTGATGAAGCCGACGCCGACGCGGATCGGCTCGCCGTCGCCGGTCAGGTTCTGCTCGCCGGTGCCCCACGCCGCGATGGCGGTCATCGTCTTCGACATGGTGCGGAAATCCACGACCTCCGCCGTCGCCAGCCAGGTCTTGTCGAAGCTGATCCAGCGGGTGAAGATCTGCACGCGCCGCTCGGGTTCCGCATACGGGAGCGGTGTCACCAGCACGGCCTTGACCACGCTGAAGATGGCCGAGGTGGCGCCGATGCCAAGGGCGAGCGTGATGAGGGAGGCCGCGGCGAAGCCCGGGCTCTTGATCAGCCCCCGCACGCCGCCGGTGATGTCCTGCCGCAGTCCGTCGAACATGTGCTCACACCTCTGCTTGCGGTGTTTGACGGGGTAATACCCGTCAGGGTTGGCGGCGGAAGGCACTACTTGTCGGGGCGACACTTCTTGACGGGGCGGCACTTCTTGACGGGGCGGCACCTCTTGTCGGGGGGCACCTCTTGTCGGGGCGGCGACCCTTGTCGGGGCAATGCCACTACGCGCGCGGCTTGGACTTGCCCTTCGTCTCTCCCGGACTTCTCAGGCCGCCAGACCGAGCCGTGCCCAACAACGCCCGAATACTCTTGGTTGAGGAGTTTCAGCCGGCGCTTATCGGAAACCCGCTCCAACGGACCGAACCATCGATCGATTAGCTGAACGCTGCTCTCGCTGGCTTTTGCGAGGACCGTTGTCGCCGCATCGAAGCTCCGAGCCCTGACCAGAACGATCCGTTCCTCCACCATGTCAAGGTAAGGATCGAAGGCGTGATCAATCGCCTTGGCCCGACCTACTGCGCGCGTCCGAAACAGTGTCTTGACGCCGAACCAGTTCGTCACCATATAGGCTCAATTGTCTCGCGAGTTTGGACGACAAGAGTTGCCGTCCCGGCAAGAGGTGTCGCCCCGTCAAGACGTTCTGCCCCGTCAAGGAGTGCCGCCCCGGCAAGAGGTGCGAGATATAT
Organism: Acidobacteria bacterium RIFCSPLOWO2_12_FULL_67_14b; assembly: GCA_001768615.1. Taxonomy (GTDB): domain Bacteria; phylum Acidobacteriota; class Vicinamibacteria; order Vicinamibacterales; family UBA2999; genus 12-FULL-67-14b. Next base: position 9,277 of record MELE01000149.1, read on the forward strand.
GATCAGGCGACCATGAAAACCGCTACCGGCCCCGGTCTCTCGTCTTTGGTCAGGGAGCAACTCGAGAAGCCCTCTCCCATCCGCCAAATCATGAAGATGGCCGAGCGCCAGAACATCCTGGCGATGGGGCTCGACCCGGCGCAGGTGATCTCGTTTGGCGGCGGCTGGGTCAATCACGCGGCACCCGACGAGTTCCAGCACGCCTACCAGTCGATCGTCTCGGATCCGGATCTCTTCCACAAGAGCGGCGGCTACACGGCCACGCTGGGCGACATGGAATGCCGCGAGCAGATCGCGCGGTTCGAAGCGCACCTCTTCGGCGTGCCGCGGCTCGGCCCCGAGCACATCGCGATCGGCATGGGCAGCACGCAGCTCACGCACGATCTGTTCCGGACGCTGCTCGACCCGGGCGACACCGTGCTGCTGCTCGATCCCACCTACGCCAACTACGAAGGCCAGCTCGCCTTCGCGGTGCCCGGCGTGAAGATCGTCCGGCTGCGCGTGCTCGACCCGGAGACGTGGTCGTACCTGCCGGAGACCGATCCCGCCGGCGTGGCCCGCGAGTTCGCGCGCCTCTTCGATGCCCATCGCCCGCGGCTCGTCCTGTTCGGCGCGCCGGACAATCCGACGAGCCAGGTCGTGCCGCAGGCACTCGCGGACGTAATGTTGGCGAAAACTGCCGACTCGGGCGCGTGGCTGGCAATCGATTTCGCGTACAAGTGTCAGTATTTTCAAACGCCGCCCGCGTACTACGCCTGGTCGCCCGCCGATCGTCCCAACGTGGTCGGCATCCACTCCAACTCGAAGTGGGCCCGCAGCCTTGGCCGGCGGCTCGGGTGGATCGAAGCGGCCGCGCCCGTGGTCGACGCCCTCGAGCGCGTCCAGCAGTGCAGCATCCTGTGTCCCGACACGCTGTCGCAAATGACGATGGCGAGGTATCTGCAGGGAGCGATCGCGAGCGGATCGCTGCGGACGTACGTGGATGCGGCGAACGCGCTCTACAAGAACGCTGCGCGCGTCACGCTCGACGCCGTCGATCGCCACCTCGGACGGCCGAGGCTCACGCCCTTCGGCGGCCTCTACACCGTCGTCGACATCGGCACCAACGCCGATGCGTTCGTGCCGAAGGCGCTCAAGGCCACCGGCGTGCTGGTCGTCCCCGGCGGCGGGTTTGGCCCATCGCTCACCAACGGCGTGCGTATTTCGTTCGGGCCGCTCGTGCACGACACGGCCAAGATCGATGAAGGCCTCGCGCGCCTCGGCGCGTGGATGCGTAGCACCAACCCCTAGTAGGCACCCAAGGCACCGTACGCACCGTACGCACCTTGTTCTAGCCTCGATCGTACGGCTGGCCGAGGAATCGCCGGTCCTGCTCCCACCGAACCACCAGCTGCGTGAACATGAACTGGATGGCGAAGCGCTGATCCGACAGCCGGATGATCTGAATCTGCTGCCCGTTCCGCACATGCCAGTCGTAGACGTCATAGAACGGGTCCGTGCCGATCTCCATGAAGTCGGGGAACTTGCCGGACGAGCGCAGGTGGATCGTCAGGCGATCGCGGATGTCGCTGATGAAACCGGCGTTGAGGCCTGGGCCAATCAGCCCGTCCCTCACGGCCCCGTGGATGTTCGTCAACGCCCGCTGGATCTCACCCACCAGTTTGTGCATGACTTGGTCGCCCGACTGTTCGGGCGACGCGGCGGCGGGCGATGCGGCAGCGGCGGTTGACAGGCTTCCCAGTATTCCGGCGGTAACGACTTCGCGACGGCTGATCATGGCTCCTCCAAGGCGTCAAGAATCTCACAAGTGTCCGGCCTTCTGCCTTCTGCCTTCTGCCTTCTGCCTTCTGCCTTCTGCCTTCTGCCTTCTGCCTTCTGCCTCCTGCCTCCTGCCTTCCTCAAGTAAGTAGACGCTGAGGAAACGCCGCTGGCCGAACTAAAATGACCGCCATGCGTTGCCTTGCGGTCCTTGCCGTCACCCTGTTGACCGGCGCCGGCGCGGCCGCGGCACAAACCGCCATGCCGGCCGCGGGCGTGCCGCACGAGGTCGCCACGCGGCGGGCGGCGACAATCAGCGGCGTCCGCTACGATCTGTCCCTGTCGATCCCCGCGGCGCTCGCGGCCCCGCTGACCGGCACGACCACGATCCGGTTTGCGCTGAGCGATCCGTCGGCGCCGCTGGTCCTGGATTTCGAGACCAGCCGCGAGCACGTGAAGTCGGTCGACGCGAACGGCAAGTCCGCGTTCGCCTACGTCAACGGCCACATCGTGATTCCCGCCGCCTCGCTGGTGCGTGGCGACAACGCCGTTCGCATCGCGTTCAACGCCGGCGACGCGTCGCTCAACCGCAACGCCGACTTCCTCTACACGCTCTTCGTGCCTGCGCGCGCCCGGCTGGCGCTGCCGGTGTTCGATCAGCCCGATCTCAAGGGCCGCTGGACGGTGACGCTGGAACACCCGGCGGCGTGGCAATCGGCCGCCAACGGCGCGGAGCTGGAACGCACGACCGCCGGCACGCGCACCACGGTGAGGTTCGCCGAAACCCAGCCGCTGCCCACCTACCTCGTGGCGTTGATCGCCGGCGACTTCAAGGTCGAGACCGCCGAGCGCAACGGCCGGAAGTTCCGCATGTTTCACCGCGAGACCGATGCCGCCAAGGTGGCGCGCAACCGCGAGGCAATCTTCGACCTGCACGCGCGGGCGCTCGACTTTCTCGAGCGCTACACCACAATCCCCTACGCCTTCGGCAAGTTCGATTTCGTCGCCATCCCCGCGTTCCAGTTCGGCGGCATGGAGCACGCGGGCAAGATCCTCTACAACGCCTCGGGCCTGCTGCTGGACGAGTCGGCGACGCAGAACCAGATGCTGGGCCGCGCGTCGGTGATCTCGCACGAGACGGCGCACATGTGGTTCGGCGACCTGGTCACGATGCGCTGGTTCAACGACGTGTGGATGAAGGAGGTCTTCGCCAACTTCATGGCGGCGAAGCTCGTGAACCCCTCGTTCCCCGAGGTGAACCACGAGTTGCGGTTCCTGCTCTCGAACTATCCGGCGGCGTACGAAGTGGATCGCACCGCCGGCGCCAACCCGATCCGGCAGGTGCTCGAGAACCTCAACGAGGCCGGCAGCATGTACGGCGCGATCATCTACCAGAAGGCGCCGGTCGTGATGCGGCACCTCGAGGCGCTGCTTGGCGAAGACAACTTCCGCGATGGCCTGCGCGAGTACCTGACGCGGCACGCGTTCGCCAACGCGACGTGGTTGGACTTGATCACCGTGCTCGACGCGCGCACGCCTGTCGATCTGCAGGAGTGGAGCCGCGTGTGGGTCGATCAGCCCGGCCGCCCCACCATCCAGACGGAGCTGACCGTGACGGGCGGGCGCATCGCGACGCTGGCGTTCCGCCAGCGCGATCCGCGCGGGCGCAACCTGGTGTGGCCGCAGCAGCTGCGCATCGCCATCGGCCAGTCGGCCGGGCCGCAGCTGATCACGGTGGAGGTCAAGGGCCCGGTCACCGACGCCTCGGTTGCCGCCGGCATGCCCGCCCCGCTCTACGTGCTCCCGAGCGCGGCCGGGTGGGCCTACGGCAACTTCCGCCTCGACCGCGGCTCGCTCGACTACCTGACCTCGTCGCTGCCGGAGATCGATGACGCGCTCACCCGCGGCAGCGCCTGGGTCACCCTCTGGGACGCCCTGCTCGAAGGCCAGGTGCCGCCGGCGGCGTTTCTCGACTTGACGCTGCGGTCGCTGCCGCGCGAGTCAGACGAGCAGATGACGTCGCGGATCCTCGGCTACGCGTCGAACACGTGGTGGCGCTTCCTCAACACCGCCGAACGCGACACGCGCGCGCCCCGGTTCGAATCGCTGCTGCGTGAGGGCCTCGCGCAGGCGAAGACGCCGAGCCAGAAGGCCGCGTGGTTCGGCACCCTGCGCAACGTGGCCACGACGCCCGGAACGGTCGGGTGGCTGCAGCAGGTGTGGGCGCAGAAGGAACCGGTGCCGGGTCTCCCGCTCGCCGAAGCCGACTTCACCGCCCTCGCCCTCGAGCTCGCGGTGCGCCAGGTCGAGGGCTGGAGCGGCATGCTCCAGACGCAGTTGGGCCGCATCGAGAACCCCGATCGGAAGGGCCGCTTCCAGTTCGTGATGCCGGCACTCTCCGCCGAGGCCGCCGAACGCGACCGGTGGTTTGCCGCCTTGCAGGATGTCGGCAATCGCCGCCGCGAGCCGTGGGTCCTCGAGGGCCTGAACTACCTGCACCACCCGCTCCGCGCCGGCGAGGCGAAAAAGCACGTGCAGGCCAGCCTCGACATGTTGTGGGAGATCCAGAAGACCGGCGATATCTTCTTCCCGAAGCGGTGGCTCGACGCCACCCTCGGCGGCCATAGCTCGAAGGAGGTCGCCGACACCGTGCGCGCGTTCCTGAAGAACCTGCCGCCGAATTACCCGGAACGCTTGCGCAACATCACTCTACAATCGGCCGACGAACTCTACCGAGCAGCGGAAATAACGAAGAACAAATAACAAAGGCGATATGCGAACTCCCACCATCGTCGGAATCCTGCTGGCCCTGATCGTACCGGCGTTCGCGCAGGCGCCCGTCGACTCTGGCATCACGCTTCGCGCGCGAGTCGTGATCGACGGCAAGGGCCAGGTGCTGCGCAACACCGTCGTCGCCGTCCGCGACGGCAAGATCGTCCGCGTCGGCGGCCCAGCCGGCGGCGTGACCCACGACCTGGGCGCGCTGACGCTCATGCCGGGGTTCATCGACACGCACGTCCACATCGGCTGGCACTTCGACGAGAAGGGCCGCTACCACAGCGGGCCGGAGCCGGCCGATCAGGCGGCGCTCTACGGCGCCGAGAACGCATTCGTCACGCTGATGGCGGGCTTCACGACGGTGCAGAGCGTGGGCGCGATGTCGGACAAGCCCCTCCGCGATGCGATCGCGCGCGGCGTGCTGCCCGGCCCGCGCATCCTGAGCTCGCTCGGCCAGGTGTCGAATCCGAAGATGACGCCCGACGACATCCGCGCCGACATCCGCCAGAAGAAGGCCGCCGGCGCCGACCTGATCAAGATCTTCGCGTCGGCCAGCATCCGCGACGGCGGCGTGCCGACGCTTTCGCAGGAACAGCTCGACGCCGCGTGCGGCGAGGCGCGCGCGCAGGGGCTGCGCAGCATGGTCCACGCGCACAGTCCCGAATCGATGCAGCGCGCTGCCAAGGCCCACTGCACGGTAGTGGAACACGGCGGCCTGGCGGGCCCCGAAGCCCTGCGCGCGCTGGCCGACGCCGGCGTCTACTTCGACCCGAACATCGGCCTCGTCACGCAGAACTATCTCGAGAACAAAGCCCGCTTCCTCGGCACCGGCAACTACACCGAGGACGGCTTCACCGCGATGGAAAAGGCGCTCGGGTTCAAGGACGCGATGTTCTCGGCCGCGCTCAAGACCCCGGGGCTGAAGATGGTGATGGGCACCGACGCCGTGGCCGGCGCGCACGGCCAGAATGCGCGCGAGGCGATCGAGCGGGTCAAGTCGGGACAGGCCCCGATGGACGCCATCATCGCCATGACGTCGCTGGCCGCGAGGTCGATGGGACTCGAGGCCGTCACGGGATCGATCGCAGCCGGCCTCGCCGCGGATCTCGTGGCCGTGGACGGCAACCCGCTCGAAGACATCACCGCGCTCCAACGCGTGCGCTTCGTCATGCGCGACGGCAACGTTTACAAGAGATGAGGGCTTGAGGCTTGGGACTTGAGGCTTGGGAGACAACGATGAAGCGAACTCTATTGACCGCCGCAGTTGTTGCAATCGCCGTTACGGGCGCACTGGCGCAGGCGCCGGCCACCGTGTTCGAAGGCGCCCGGGTGATCGCCGGCGACGGCCGCCCGCCCATCGAGAACGCCACCATCGTCTTGCAGGGCGACCGCTTCACCCAGGTCGGCAGCGCCGCGAGCGTCAAGGCGCCTGCCGGCGCCACCCGCGTGAGCCTCGCCGGCAAAACCGTGATGCCCGCCATCGTCGATACCCACGTGCACACCAGCACGACGGAGGCGGCGCTCGTCACCGACCTCCAGCGGCGAGCCGCCTTTGGCGTCGGCGCGGCGCTCAGCATGGGCCTCGACGGCACCGATGCCGCATTCGTCCAGCGCGGCAAGGTGGTGCCGACCCTCGCGCGCATCTTCACCGCGGGACGCGGCATCACCGCGCCGGAGAAGGGCCGCACCGAGGTGCCGTACTGGGTCACCGCCGAAGACGAGGCGCGCCGGGCGGTGCGCGAGCTGGCCGCGAAACAGGTGGATCTCGTCAAGATCTGGGTCGACGATCGCAACGGCCAGTTTCCGAAGCTGTCGCAGCCGCTGTACGCCGCCGTGATCGACGAGGCGCACAAGAACCAGCTCCGCGTCGCCGCGCACATCTTCTCGCTCGAGGATGCCAAGGGCCTGCTGCGCGCCGGCGTCGATGCGTTCGCGCACGGCATCCGCGATCGCGACATCGACGACGAGATCGTCGGGCTGTTCAAGGCGCGCCCGAACGTGGTGTTGATCCCGAACATGCCGGACCGCGGCGTCGCGGCGGACTACGGCTGGCTGCGCGGCCGCATCAGCGACGGCGAGCTGCAGAAGCTGCAGGCCGGCGCCACCGATCGGCCGCAGGCACAGGCGGCGTTCGGCATCCAGGCGCGCAACCTGGCCAAGCTCGCGGCGGCGGGCGTGAGGATCGCGGTCGGCACCGACGGCAACACGCCGTGGGCGCCGCACGTCGAGATGGCCGACATGGTGGCGTCGGGAATGACGCCGGCGCAGGTGATTGTCGCCGCTACCCGTAACGGCGCCGAGTTCGTGCGGCTGCCGAACACCGGCACGATCGAGACCGGGAAGACCGCGGATTTCATCGTGCTCGATGGCAACCCGCTGGACGACATCACGAACACACGGAAGATTGCGGCGGTCTATCTGCGGGGCGCCGCCGTCGATCGGACGTCGCCGCGCTGACGATCAGGCCGGCTCCCATCGAAGGTTCGCCGATACGGATTCGCGGATGCGTGGGACTTTCCCCGCGCGCAGGTGCCTTCGCGCGGTTCGGGCCCGCGGACCGCCGAGGTCGGCGACCGCGATGAGGTATTGCAGCTGCCGGAGCGAATATGGGATCGTGTCCCAAAGAGACATAAAAACATGTCAACCGAAGCAAAGTGCCCTTTCAACCACGCCGCCGGCGGCGGCACCTCCAACAGGGACTGGTGGCCCGATCAGCTGAACCTGAAGATCCTGCACCAGCACCCGCCCCAGTCCGATCCCATGGGCGAGGGCTTCAACTACGTTGAAGAGTTCAAGAGCCTCGACTTGCAGGCCGTGAAGAAGGATCTGCAGGTGCTGATGACCGACTCACAGGACTGGTGGCCGGCGGACTTCGGACACTACGGACCGTTGTTCATTCGGATGGCCTGGCACAGTGCGGGCACCTACCGCATCGGCGACGGCCGCGGTGGCGCAGGCAGCGGCATGCAGCGCTTCGCTCCCCTCAACAGCTGGCCCGACAACTGCAACCTCGACAAGGCGCGCCGGCTGCTCTGGCCGATCAAGCAGAAGTACGGTCGCAGGATCTCATGGGCCGACCTCATGATCCTCGCCGGCAACGTCGCTCTGGAATCGATGGGATTCAAGACCTTCGGTTTCGCCGGCGGGCGTGAGGATGTCTGGGAACCGGACGAACTCTACTGGGGCTCCGAGAGCAAGTGGCTCGAGGACAAACGCTATTCCGGAGACCGGGAGCTGGAGAATCCGCTCGCGGCCGTTCAGATGGGTCTGATTTACGTCAACCCGGAAGGCCCCAACGGCAACCCGGATCCCCTCGCGGCGGCCAGGGATATTCGCGAAACATTCAGCCGCATGGCGATGAACGACGAAGAAACCGTCGCGCTGATTGCGGGCGGCCACACGTTCGGCAAGACCCACGGCGCCGGCGATGCGGCCCTGGTGGGGCCTGATCCGGAAGCGGCCGGCATCGAGGAGCAGGGCCTCGGCTGGAAGAACCGCTTTGGCACGGGCAAGGGCGGTGACACGATCACCAGCGGCCTGGAAGTCACCTGGACCTCCTCGCCCACGAAGTGGAGCAACAACTTCTTCTGGAACCTGTTCGGCTACGAATGGGAACTGACGAAGAGCCCGGCCGGTGCGCATCAATGGAAACCGAAGCATGGCGGGGGCGCCGGTACAGTGCCGGATGCCCACGACCCGTCAAAGCATCACGCGCCTTCGATGCTGACCACGGACCTCGCCTTGCGGTTCGATCCTGCGTACGAAAAGATCTCACGGCGCTTCCTGGCGAACCCGGATCAGTTCGCAGACGCATTTGCCCGGGCGTGGTTCAAGCTGACGCACCGCGACATGGGTCCGCGCGCCCGCTATCTCGGCCCGGAAGTGCCCGCGGAAGAGCTCATCTGGCAGGACCCAATCCCTGCCGTCAATCACCACCTGATCGATGACAAGGGCATCGCCTCGCTCAAGGCCACGATCCTGGCGTCGGGTCTGTCGGTCTCGCAGCTGGTATCGACGGCCTGGGCGTCGGCGTCCACCTTCCGTGGCTCCGACAAGCGCGGCGGCGCCAACGGCGCCCGCATTCGTCTCGCGCCGCAGAAAGATTGGCCAGTCAACCAGCCTGACCACCTGACGAAAGTGCTGAACACGCTCGAGAGCATCCAGCAGGAGTTCAACGGCGCGCAGTCTGGCGGGAAGAAGGTCTCGCTCGCCGACCTGATCGTGCTGGCCGGTTGCGCAGGCGTCGAGCAGGCTGCGAAGACTGCCGGTCACGCCGTAACGGTTCCCTTCACGCCGGGACGCATGGATGCCTCGCAGGAGCAAACCGATGTCGACTCCTTTACCGTGCTCGAACCGATCGCGGATGGCTTCCGCAACTACCTCCCGCCTTCGCCAAGGCTTCGGCGGGCAGGGAATGGCCGAGACACCGTACCGGCCGAGGCGTTGCTGGTCGATCGGGCGCAATTGCTGACACTGTCCGCGCCGGAGATGACCGTTCTCGTTGGCGGCATGCGCGTCCTGAATACCAACGTGGGACAGTCCAAACACGGCGTCTTTACCAAGCGGCCGGAGGCGCTGACCAACGACTTCTTCGCGAACCTGCTCGACATGGGCACGACGTGGAAGGCGGTATCGGACGCCAAGGACGTATTTGAAGGGCGCGATCGCGCAACGGGCGCACTCAAGTGGACCGCCACTCGTGTCGATCTCGTCTTCGGTTCCGACTCCCAGCTCAGGGCCCTGGCTGAGGTCTATGGAAGTTCGGACGCGCAGGAGAAGTTTGTCCAGGACTTTGTAGCCGTGTGGAACAAGGTGATGAACCTCGATCGCTTCGACCTGGCCTGAGCTCGGTCGACAGGCATAACCGGGTCTGCGCCTGCGGCTACTTGAGAGGCGGCGTGCTCGCCGGCGGCTTCCGGATGCGCCCGCCCTGCTCGAAGGCGTAGGCGAGCCGGAACAGCGTCGGCTCGCTCCACTCCGGACCGAGCAGCTCGAGGCCCACCGGCACGCCGATCGGCGCGGTGGGGATGGGCGGCGAGAAGCCGCCCGGGAACGTCAGCGCCGGAAACCCCGTGCTGTTCGCGAGCACGCCGTTGCGCTCCGCCTGGTCCTCGCCGATCGGCACGACAAGCCGCTTCTGGTGCGGATAGAGGATCGCGTCCAGCCGGTTGGCGGCGATCAGCGTCATCACCGCCTGGCGCAGCCCGTCGCGCCGGGCGAGCATCCGCTGATGCGCCGATGACGTCGGCCCATCCACCACCTGTTGATCGGCCTCCAGCCCGCGGCGCAGCGACTCGTGCATCTCGCCGCGCGCCAGGAACTCGGCCAGGGACTTCACCGGCGCGGCGGGCCCGAGCCCGGCGAGATAGGCATCGAAAGCCGCCTTGAACTCCAGGGTCATCAGGCTCAGCCCACGAGTCAGCGTGTCGAGATCCGGAATGCTGACGCGCACGATCGTCGCGCCCATCGCGGTCATCTTCGCGACGGCGTTCTCGACGACGACGTTGACGTCCGCATGGACGGGATCGCGGCCGAGGAAGTCCGTGAGCAGGCCGATGCGCGCGCCCTTCAACCCGCCGGCGTCGAGCGACGCGGTGTAGGTGGCCGGCACGTGGCCCGCGCTGAACGCCGTGACCGGATCCGCCGGATCGTACCCGGCCATCACGTCGAGCATCCGCGCCGCATCCTCGACGGTCCGGGTGATTGGGCCCGCCTCGTCCTGGGTCGTGCTGAACGGGATCACGCCGTTGCGGCTGACCAGGCCGCGCGTCGCCCGCACGCCGACCAGGCTGTTGGCCGATGACGGTGACCTGATCGACTGGCCGGTGTCGCTGCCGGTGCCGAGCACGCCGAAGTTGGCGGCAATGGCGGCGCCGGTGCCGCCGCTTGACCCGCCGGGCGTGCGCGTCAGGTCGTAGGGGTTCCTGGTCTGCCCGCCAAGCGAGCTGACGCTGGTGCCGGCGCGCGCCAGTTCGTGGAGGTTGGCCTTCGCGATGATGATCGCGCCCGCATCCCGTAGCCGCTTGACCACGAACCCATCGTCCGGGGTCTGCATCCGCGCCAGCGTCAACGATCCGCCGGTCGTCGGCATGTCGGCGGTGTGGAAGTTGTCCTTGAGGACGACGGGGATGCAGTGGAGCGGCCGCCGCGCGCGCGCGGCCGCGTCGAGGCGATCCATCTGCGCGGCCGTTTCGATGGCGTGCGGATTGACGGCGATGATGGCGCGGAGTGTCGGGCCGCGGTCGTCGTAGGCGTCGATGCGATCGAGGTAGTGGCGCACGACTTGCGCGCACGTGGTCTGCCGCGCCTCCAGCGCCGCATGAATGCTGCGCACGGACGCTTCGTCGAGCAGCACCGACAGCAGGACGGCCTGAATCATCAGTACCGCCACCAGGGAGTGGTCATCCCATCCGGCTTCTGGTGAGCGATGTGAGCGGCCATCTGCTTCAGGCGCTCGGCCGTGGTTTCCGGTCCCTGCCAGCAGTGGCCCTTGCCGTCACCGTACAGGAAGAAGCCTTCGTAGTGCGGATTCTGCGTGGTCTTCATCCACTGCTCGAGCTCCTTCGTCGAGTTGTTGAGGAAGAAGTTGTCCATGGTACCCGTGTAGACGTGTACCTTGCCCACGAGCTTGGGACCCACGGTGGTCCAGTTGCGCTTGAGGTACTCGAGCAAATCGTAATGCTCGCGCCAATAGTCGGCCACCGCCCGGTTGATCGCGCCGGTGCGCTTGTCGAAGAGCGGCTCGAAGTAGCCGTCTTTGCCGAGCGGGCCGAACACCGCCGACCAGATGTCGAGCTGTTCACCCGACCGGCCCTTCGTGCCGTTGACGAGCTCCATGTGGTTGCGCTGCTCCGAGGTCAGGCGGACGTGCCCGTTGACCTCGCGGGTGTTGATGATCGGCACCGTCCGCCAGTCGATCTTCCGGTAGAAGGCGTTGTCGTCCTTGTAGATGTTGATGCCCTCGACGTCGGTGAACGTCACCGAATCGGGGCAGTACGACCACACGCCGCCGTAGAAGTCGGGATAGAGGATCTGATGGGCCAGCGAGATCCAACCACCCGTGGATCCGCCGTCGGTGATCCGCGCCCACGGCCGGCCGATCGCGCGAAAGCGCGTCTCCACTTCCGGGATGAGCTCCTGCATGATGGCGTCGCCGTAGGGGCCGAGGTTCACCGAGTTCACGCCGTAGCTGTCGTCGAAGTACGGCGCGGGGTGCTGAAGCGTCACGACCAGCATGCGCGGGAAGTCGTCGCGCAGCCACGCCGCGGCGAGCTCGCCACCCTCCTGGAACCCCAGCGGCGCGCCGAGCCCGAAGTGGCCCTGGCGATAAAGCACGGGATAGCTCATCGTCGACGTGCTGTAGTCTCGCGGCAGCAGCACCGTGGCTCCCAGGTAGATGGGCCGGCCCCAGAACTTCGTGAGCAACGGGCTCTGGATCTTGAAGCGTTTCACCCACGCCGTGTCGGCCGGCACCTGGACCGGGGGAATCTTGTTGGAGGCTGACAGCTTGATGGTCTCGGTCGTGGCGTCAAGGCGCACACGCTGCGGCTCGCTATAGAGATTGCCCGGCGACACGTTCCAGCGCTGCCCCTCCCATTGGTCGTCGTGCATCCAGACGACGTGGCCGTCGGCGCGCGTGAATTCGGAGTAGACGTTGACGAAGCCCTGCACGACGTAGTCGCCGGGCGGCAGGTCGCGAAGGCTCGCGACCGGCGTTCCCAGGTCGGTCACGTCGATGACGGCGGCCTGGCCGGGCGCCAGCTTCTCGACGTCACGGCCGAAGAACGGCGTTCCGGTGCGGCCGATCTGCAGCCTGGGCTCGCGTTCGTCCGTGCGCGACACCATGACGTAGACGCGTCCCGTCACCGGACCGGCGTGGACGCTCGGGGGAAACGAGACCTCGACGCGCACGCCCCGGCCCGCCGCCGGCGTTTGCGCCATCACGCCGGCCACCGTGGCAGCGGCCGCCAGGCCCAGTGCGCCAACCCATCGCCTCATCACCACCTCCCGTACGCGTTGCGAACAGTGGCCCAAGTATAGGGGTTTCAGTCTAGAGTTTCGATCAGATGAAATCGACCGCCGACGTGGTGATTGTGGGGGGTGGCTGCATGGGGTGCAGCGTCGCGTGGCACCTGGCTCAGCGTGGCATCACCAACGTCGTGCTGCTCGAGCGCGAGCCGCAACTGGCGGCGGGCTCGACCGGCAAGAACGCCGGCGGGGTCAGGCACCAGTTCTCTCATTCCGCCAACATCGCGCTGTCGATCGAGTCGATCGCGATGATCGCGCGCTTCGAGGAGATCGTCGGGACGCCAATCGACTTTCACCAGGACGGCTACCTGTTCCTGCTGTCGAAGACCGCCGATGTCGCGGCCTTCCTGAAGAACGTCGAGCTGCAGAAGCGGCACGGCGTCGACGTGCGCTGGCTGTCGGCGAAAGAAGCGGCGGCGCTGGCGCCGGGACTCGACGTTACGGGCGTCAAGGGCGCCACCTATTGCCCCACCGATGGCGTCGCCGATCCGAACGGCGTCACGATGGGGTTCGCGAAGGGCGCGCAAGCGAAGGGCGTCGCGATCGTGCGCGAGACCGAGGTCACCGGCATCCAGCTGGCGCGCGGGCGCGTCGCCGAGGTGCGGACATCGCACGGCACCATCGCCACGCCGATCGTCGTCAATGCCGCCGGTCCGTGGGCCAAGTCGATCGGCCGCATGCTGGGTGTGGACGTGCCGGTGGAACCGGAGCGCCGTCACATCTTCATCGCGTCACCGCCGGGGGGTGGCTCATGGGATGACCCTGTCAACGCCGGCAAGGTGCCTCGCTCGAAGCTGCTGGTGATCGACTTCGAGACGACGTTCTACTTCCACCGTGAAGGCGGCGGGCTGCTGTTCGGCATGGGCGACCCCGACGAGCGGCCGGGCTTCGACATCACCGTGCGCTGGGATTTCCTGCCGAAGGTGATCGACGTCGCCATGCGACGCCTGCCGGCGCTGGCGGATGCCGTCGTGTCACATGCGTGGGCGGGGCTGTACGAGATGACGCCCGATCACAACCCGATCATCGGGCCGTCGAGCGATGTCGAAGGCTTCTTCACGATCGCCGGCTTCAGCGGCCACGGCTTCCAGCATGCGCCTGCGGCCGGGCGGATCCTGGCGGATCTGATCGCCGGGCGTGATCCGCAGTTCGATCTCTCGCCGTTCGGGCTCGACCGTTTCATGTCGAGAGCCGTGCGCGGCGAGGGTAACGTCGTCTGACGCACGATGCTGGTGGGAAAGGTCTGGCTCACGCGAATGGCGCGAGCAGTGGAATGACGTGTCGTCCCTTCCGGCGATACACGAGGAAGTCCTTGTCCGTCGTGAACACCTGACACGAATCGACCAGTTCGGCCATACGCACAAGACACGCGTCCGCCGCGCTCATCGGCCGATCGGCATATTTTCTCAGCAGGCGAAACACGTCGGCGCGGTGGTCGTTCATCACGAAGTCCAGCCGGATGATGCGGCGTTCCACGAGGCGAAGGATCGGCTCGGCGTTTGATCCGTCGGACTGCAACAGGAACACCGCTTCGGAGAGGACCGCCTCGCACGTCCACAGCGGATCGAACAGCGCGTGCCAGCGTTCAGTCGCCCACGCGTGATGCCGGTCGTTGCGGTTCAGATAGGCCACGAGCGGCCCGGTATCCAGCAGCACTCTAGTCGCGGCCATATCCCTTGACGGTCCGCGTCGACAGGTCCTTCGCACCACGAACCGAGCCACACAGGTCCTTGGCCTGGTCGTGCAGGGATCGCTTCCGGCGGCCGAGATGCCGATCGATGAGGTCCCGGACCACCGCCGCCTGCGAGCGTCCACTGGCCTCGGCCTGGTCTTTCAGCCGTTGGATGTGCCGGCGATCCAGCTTCAACGTCACCGTCTCCATAGTGGGAATGGTATTACCCATCTGCCATGTGGTCAATACCGGTCCTCGCCGGTGCTGGGGCCCGAATGTCTCTTGTGTTTCTTTATTTCAGGGGCACCAGCCGCTTCGCAGTGCTGGGCGTTTGACCTGGGTGGATCACTGCGCGAAGCGCCGAAAGAAGCTGTTGCCGTTCCACTGCGGCCGCGTCGGGCGGTTGGCCACCGCCTCGACCACGGCGAGATAGATCTTGCCGAAGTCCTCGGCGGCCTTGCGATCGATCGGCTGCGCCAGGTCGTCGCTCGGCGCGTGGTAGCGCTCGCTGCGCCACTTGAGGACGGTCTGGTGCTCGGGAGAGCCCTTCACGAACCCCACCTTCAGCGACAGCGCCGGCACTCCCGTCTTGATGAAGCTGTACTGGTCGCTGCGAATGAACGCGTTGCGCTCCGGCTCCGGATCCGACAGCACCTCGATCGCCAGCTGCCGCGTCACGCGCTTGAGATCCTCCGCCAGGTCCGACTCTTCCAGGCCCTGCACCACCACGCTCTTCAACGGGAACAACGGCAGGAACATGTCCGTGTTCAGGTTGGCGACGATGGTTCCGGCCTTGATCGTGGGCCGGTTGGCGAAATACCGGGAGCCGAGCAGGCCTTTCTCTTCCGCGGTCACCGCCGC
>MELE01000150.1 GCA_001768615.1 Acidobacteria bacterium RIFCSPLOWO2_12_FULL_67_14b
CACAGTCTTCGTCCGGTCCGGTGACGCACTACACCTGGCCTGCGCCGAGGAACATGGCTTTCACGAGGTCTACACCAACGACCGCCATATGTTACAAGCGGCTCGGCACTTCGACCTGACTGGGATGAATGTTCTCAGCGACCAGGGTTGAGGTGCTCACCGGCAAACGATCCCCCTTCGCCGTAACCTTCGACAACACCCCCTCGAGCACCGGCGTCATCGCGCGCAACTGCTTCGCGCGGATCACGACATCCCACAGCGGCTCGAATTTCTTCCAGCCGGCGGCGTAGAAGAAATGCTTCGCCTGGTGCTTGATCGATCCGTGGGACAGCGACGCCTGCGCGATCGACGACCAGCGGTAGAACTCACGGTAGGCCCAGTCGTACCCCGACTCGAGCGCCTCGGACGTCAGGCGCGCCGGCTGATAGACGACATGCCGGGTGTCGTAGAGGTCCCAGTCGCGCGTCAGGATCCGGCCCGCGGCTGCGGTGCGCGCGAACAGGCGCGTGCCGGGATACGGCGTCTGGATGTGAAAGGTCGCCGTCGTGATGCCGTGCGCGATCGCCCAATCCACCGTCCGCCGGAACACATCCCCATCGTCGTCATCCATGCCGAAAACGAAGCTGCCGTTGATCATGACGCCGAGGCCGTGCAGCCGCTCGGTGACGGCGGCATAGTCGCGGCCGAGGTTCTGGCGCTTGTTGCTGCCCGCGAGGTTGGCCGGCGACAACGTCTCGAAGCCGACGAAGAGGCTGCGCAGGCCGGCTGCCGCGGCCCGCTCGATCAAGTCGCCGCGCAGGATCGAGTCGACCGTCGCCGCGCCCTGGAACAACCGGCCCATCCCGCGCATGCCCTCGAACAGCGCCTCGCCGAAGCGGCGATCGCCGAGCAGGTGATCGTCGAGAAAGTACAGGTGCCGTCCCGGCAGCCGCTCGATCTCCGCCAGGGCGTCGTCGACGCGCTGCGTGTAGAAGGACTTCCCACCCGCGAAGAACGCATCCTTGTAACAAAAATCGCAATGCTGCGGGCACCCGCGCGTGACGACGATCGAGTTCGGCACCAGGTAGCGGCGGCGATCGATGAGGTCGCGCCGGACCGGCGGCAGCCGATCGAGCGTGCGACCGGCGGTCGAGCGATACACGCGCGCGGGCCGGCGGGCGCGAAAGTCCTGGAGGAACTGCGGAAAGGTCTGCTCGCCCGGCCCGAGAAAGATCGCGTCGGCGTGAGGCGCAGCCTCGTCCGGCAGCGACGTCACGTGGAGGCCGCCAAGCGCCACGAAGACACCCTTCGCGCGGTAGTGATCCGCCAGGCGATACGCGCGCTTCGCGTTGGTGATGTAGATCTGGATGACCACGAGGTCCGGCTCGTCGTCGCCAGAGAGCGGTATCACGTGCTCGTCGACGATCCGCGCCTCGTCATCCGGCCCGAGGTACGCCGCCAGGGTGGCCAGGCCGAGCGGCGGGAACAGCGAGTACTTGATCGGGCGCCAGTAGGGGCTGGTGGCTTCGGTCAGGGCCGGCAGGATGAATTTGACGCGCACCACTGACTTTATAATACAAAGTAATTTGATATGTCAAACCCGGCGCCAGCCGCCTGGGGCGATCCCCGCGACCGGGCTACCGGCGCGGCATCTCGAGTGCGGCCTGCAGCATCTCGGACACCATCGGCGCGACTTCGGGAACGAAGCGCTCCCGATTGGCGAGCAGCGCCACCGCCGTGCGGCGCTCCGGCACGATCGCCAGGAAAGCGGTGGTCCCCTCCATCGATCCGTTGTAGCTGAAGCGGGCGCCTGACGGATCGGGACGGCCAACCGTCCAGCCTGCCGTGAATGCCGCCGCCTCGCCACCGGGCCGGGACGGCGCCGTGATCATCTGCCGGAACTGCGCGTCCGGCAGCAGCTTGCGATCGAACAAGGCGATGGCAAACCGCGCCAAATCGTTCACCGTCGAGATGACGCCGCTCGACGGCGTCTTGAACCGGGTATCAACGATGATCGAGGGCTGAAACTTGCTCCTGACGATCCTGAATCCCTGGCTGAATTGCGGTGACCTGTAGTCGGGAGCGTCGAACGTCGTGCCGGTCATCCCCGCGGGCTTCAGTACGTGTTCCTGCAAGAAGGACGCGTACGTCTGCCCAGACACGGTTTCGATGGAACAGCCCAGCACGGTGTAGCCCCACGACGTATAGAGCGTCTGCTGCCCCGGCGTGAACCTGAGCTTCTCCTTGACGATGCCGGCGAGCGACGCCGCGAGGTTGGCCGGGGCGCCATGGATGTTCTCGTCTTCGTCGTCCGACGTGTGCCGCATGCCGGATTGGTGCGTGAGGAAGTGGCGCACGGTTGGCAGGCGGTTGAGCGCAGCCAGCGGAGGGCAATAGTCGCGCGCGGGGCGATCGAGATCGATGCGGCCCTGCTCCACCAGCTTGAACACCGCCACGGCCGTCAACGGCTTCGAGACCGACGCGATCCGATACTGCGTATCGGCCGTCACCGGCCGGCTGCCGGCCGGGGCCATCGAGCCGAAGCCATTCGCAAACGCGATACGGCCGTCGACGACGACGGCAAGCGAAAGGCCGGGGATTTGAGCGCTCACGCGCTTCACCGCCGCCTCGGCCCGCTGCTGAAGCGGACTCTGGGCAGCCAGCGTGGTGACGAAGACGGTAAAGGGCAAGGCAGCGGGGTGGATACGCATGCCTGCGTTGGACGAGCGCCACTCGCCGAACGTTGATGCGTCCGACGCGCCCTTCTTAACTCTTAACTCTTAACTCTGAACTCACCGATAGCCGGCGGCCTGCAGCTCGAACAGCCGCGCGTAGCGGCCGCCGGCGCGCAGCAGTTCCTCGTGCGAGCCGAGCTCGGTGACGCGGCCGCCGTCGATCACGGCAATGCGGTCGGCGATCCGCACGGTCGAAAACCGGTGCGAGATGACGATGCCGATCCGGCCCCGCAGGTTCTCCTTGAGCTCGGCGAAGATGCCTGCCTCGGCCTCCGGATCGAGTGACGAGGTCGGCTCGTCGAGGATCCAGATGTCGGCGTCGCGATACATGATGCGCGCCAGCGCCAGGCGCTGCCACTCGCCGCCCGACAGGTCGTGGCCGCCTTCGAAGAGCCGGCCGACCTTCGAGTCGAGACCGCTCGGCATTTTTCGCACGAGCCACTCGCTGCGTGAATTCCTGAGCGCCTCCATCACACGCTCGTCGTCGGCGGGCGCGTCGGGCCGGCCCATCAGGACGTTTTCGCGGACGCTCAGCTCGTAGCTCGCGTAGTCCTGGAACAGCACGCCGATGCGGCTGCGCAGGGCCACCGGATCGGTGTCCCGCAGGTCGACGCCGCCGACGCGGACCGAGCCGCGGTCGGGGTCGTAGAACCGGAGCAGCAGCTTCACGAGCGTGCTCTTGCCGGCCCCGTTCTCGCCCACCAGCGCCAGCAACTCGCCGTTGCGGATGGCGAGGCTCAGGTTCTCGACGGCCGGCTCGGTGCCGCCGGGATAGTTGAACGTCACCGCGTCGAACTCGATGCCGCCGGCCAGCGACGCGGGCAGCACGGCGGGCGTCGCCGGCACCTTCACCAGCGGCTCGATCGACAGGAAGGAGAAATAGTCGTCGAGGAAGGTCGTGTGTTGATCGACCGCGACGAACGTGCTCGAGATCTGTCCGAGCGTCTGCGACACGGAGGTGAAGGCGCCGATCACGAGGACGACGCCGCCCGGGTCGATCGCACCCGACGCGCCCTGCACGGCGAGGAACAAATAGGCGAGCGCCAGGGCGGTGCCCGTGACCAGACCGGTCAGCAGCGAGATGCGGGTACCCGAGCGGTACATCTGCTCACGCAGCCTGAAGAGCTCCTCCGATCGATCCTGGTGCCGTCCGAGCAGATAGTCCGACAGCACGTAGGCGCGGATTTCCTTGGTCGTGCGCGGCTGTACCAGCAGGTCGCCGAGGTACTCGCGCTCGCGTTCCTCAGGGGTCTCTTTGTAGAAGAACTCGTACAGCTTCGCGGTCACGCGGCGCTCGAGCACCAGCGAGAGCAGCGCCGCCGCCAGCGCGAGCACCACCAGCACGTAATGCAAGCTCGCCAGCAGCGACGCCATCAACACGATGGTCACGATGTTGCCCGAGAGACCGAGCACCGACCAGGTCAGATCCCCGGGCCGCCACGAGACGTCGCGCTTGGCGCGCGCCAGGCGGTCGTGCCAGTCGGAGTGGTCGAAGTGCCCGAGGTCGACCGTCGACGCCTGCGCCAGCAGCCGCCGCTCGGCCTCGAGCTGCACCCGGCGCACGAACAGGTTGCGGCCGTACCCCATGTAGGCGCCGATCGCGCGCTGCACGCCCGTGGTCACCCACAGGCCGATGACGACGGGGAGCATGTCGCGCCACTGGAGGGAGAGGACGCGCGCGTCGGCGATGCGGTTGACCAGGTCGGCGCCGAGGTAGACGGTGATGGGGGGCATGGTCGCGTTGACCATGCCCAGCACGGAGTACTTGACGAGCGAGCGCGGCGAGGCGGCCCAGGCCAGGGCCATGCCTTGCCTCAAGTTCTTCCGGACTCTCGATGCGCGGCCCCTGGCCGTGGGTGTGTCGCCGGCCACTCAGTTCTGCGGCACCCGCGGCCAGACCGTGCCCTGATGCAGCGACGTGACCGGCGCCAGGCCCTTGTTGACGAACTTCTGGATGCGCTTGCCTTCCCAGGTTTCGGTCGTGTAGAGGTTCCCCTGCGAGTCGACGGCGATGCTGTGCACGCCGTAGAACTGGCCGGGCTGGCGGCCGCCGTCGCCGAAGCTCGTGAGCACCTCCATCGTGTCGCGTTGCAGGATGTAGATCCGGTCGTTGATGCCGTCGGCGACATAGAGGAAGCGCTGCTGCGGATCCTTCGAGAACGCCACGTCCCACACCGACCCCGAGGCCTTGGTGTTCTTGGCGATGAACACCTCCCGCACGAACGCGCCATCGGGCTTGAACACCTGGATGCGATCGTTCACGCGATCGCAGACGTAGACGAAGCCGTCGTGCGACACGTCGGCGCAGTGCACGGGATTACGGAAGTGCGGGAACGGCGGAGCGGCCGGATCGTAGGTGCCCAGCGCCACCTTGTCGTCCGGCGGTTTCCCGTAGGCGCCCCAGAAGCGCTTCATCTGGCCCGTGCTGGCGTCGAGCACGGCGACGCGGCGGTTGAAATATCCGTCGGCGACAAACGCCTCGTTGGCCTTGGGCTCGACGAAGATCTTCGCGACGCGCCCGAAGTTGGCCGGGTCGCTGCTGCCGGGCGTGAAGGTGGGCTGGCCCTCCTCATTCTTGCCGGTCTGGCGCGCGTTGGGCTTGCCGTACTGGGCCACGAACTTCCCATCCTGCGTGAACTTCATGATCTGGGAGTCGCCGGGACCATTGCCGCCGATCCACACCATGCCGGTGTGATCGATGAAGATGCCGTGGTTGGACGTGGGCCAGTCGTAGCCCGGTCCGGGACCGCCCCAGTTCCGGATCAGGTTGCCCTGCTTGTCGAAGGCAAGCACGCCGGGCGCGCCGGCGCAGCAGTCGCCGGCTTTCAGCTCGAGCGCCTTCTCGTTGTTGGCGAGTGTGGCCGAGCCGCGGTGCACGATCCAGACCTGGTCGCGCTCGTCGACCCACACGCCGATGGCGTTGCCGAGCAGCCAGTGGTTGGGCAACGGCTTGGGCCAGAACGGATCGACCTCGAACCGCGGCGCCTGCACGGCGCCGCGGCCCTGCGCCGCCGCGCGCTCCTGAATCACCGATTGGGCGACGCCCAGCGCGACGAAGAGAGTGAGCCACGCTCCACCGGTCCGCAAACGGTTCCACGTCATGGTCGGCCTCCGATTCCGAGACGGATTATGCCGCAGATTGGACGCAGATTCCTCATAATCCAGCTCTCCGCTCACAGCCCTCAGCTGGGACGAGCTGAAGGCTGAAGGCTGAAGGCTGAAGGCCGAAAGCGCCCAACGGCAAGCGAAGTACCCGCTGGGATCAAGCGGCGATCAGCAGAGGAAGAACCGGATCCCGAATTCCCTCACGATGGTGTGCACGGCGCCGTTCGCTTCGGTGATGATCAGCGTCACGGTCATCGTCGCGTCGGTGCCGTCCGCCGTCGCTCCGCTGCCGCCGCACTGTTGCGTGAACGTGAACACGTTGCTGGCGTTGAACTGCGTGTGCGTGATCAGGTTCGGATACAGATACTCGACGCGCCACTGGTAGGTCGCCGCGCCGGGAGGGCTCGCCAGCGAGGTCAGCGTGCAGGGCGTGGCCGTCGACCGGATGTAACAGCTGGTGACCAGCTGCGATCCCGACCGGAACGAGTCGGTCAAGGTGATCGTCGTGTCCAGGTAGGATCCGCCTTGGAACACGATGTGGTTCGTCGACCCGCCCTCCCAGTCGAAGCGGATGTTGGCGGTGCGCCGACTGTTCGTCGTATTCAGGCCCACGGTGTAGGTCACCCGCGCCGGCCCCTCACCCGTGGCCGGCGGCGTGATGGTCAGCCACGATTGATCGCTCGAGACGGTCCACGGGCAGTTGCTGCCCG
This sequence comes from Acidobacteria bacterium RIFCSPLOWO2_12_FULL_67_14b, assembly GCA_001768615.1. Taxonomy (GTDB): domain Bacteria; phylum Acidobacteriota; class Vicinamibacteria; order Vicinamibacterales; family UBA2999; genus 12-FULL-67-14b. The sequence continues at coordinate 6,530 of MELE01000150.1, forward strand.
TGACGCGGAACAAGTCGACGTCGAAGGTGCCGCCGGCGCCACCAACCTCGCGCGAGCCCGGCGTCAGGCGGTAATTGCACTTCTCGGGAGGCACGTAGCACGTCGGCGCCACACCGTTGCCGTCGATCTGCGAGAACACTTTCTGGGCCGCCGTGATGTGATCGCACCCGTTCAGCCGATACCGCAGGTACTCCTGAATCCAGATCACCGCGCCCTCGATGTCCACGAAGGTCACGGTCAGGCTGCGCTGCATCTGCTGGTACTTCAACTCGAGCTGGCGGCGGAAGTCGAGCAGGTCGGTGCGCTGCGGGAAGGCGATTTCCCCGGTGGCCGCGGTGCCGCAGACCGCTCCCGGCGGGTTGCCGTCGATTTGCGCGAGCACG
>MELE01000151.1:0-147 GCA_001768615.1 Acidobacteria bacterium RIFCSPLOWO2_12_FULL_67_14b
CGAGCCGAGCGAGGACTGGTGCAGCGTGGACAGCATGATGCCGGCGATCACGAGCGGGATCGTCGCGCGCTTCAGGATGCGGTGCGCCGCGTGGAAGAGGGGCCGGCGATCGAACCACGGGTGCTCCAGCACGACGGGACTGAACTC
>MELE01000151.1:307-4222 GCA_001768615.1 Acidobacteria bacterium RIFCSPLOWO2_12_FULL_67_14b
CGTGAAGGACCGGTACCGCTCGAGCCGGAAGATGTACACGGCCGCGGCCAGCGTGAACCCGCCGGCCGCCAGCGCCACGCCGGCCATCACGTCGAAGGCGATCCAGATGCCCCACGGCGCGGCGTCCGACAGGTTGGTGACCGCGCCGAGGCCGCGGATGAACCGCGCCACGGTCACGACCGCCAGCACGCCCATGATTGCCCAGAGGACCGTCTTGACCGTTCGGAGTCGTCTCGTCATGGTTTACGCTCGTCGGCGGACGCGGGTGGCGCCTCCACAGGGTTCTTCCGCTCCGCCGCTTCCGCCTGCAGCTTCATGCGCCGGCCGGTGATCCAGAACACGCCGGCCATCAGGCCGCCGACGCCCAGCGCGAGCGGCGGCACCTTGGACAGCGCCGCCCAGGTGAGCTCGGGCAGGGGCCCGTCGCCGTACCCGACGCCGGGGCCGACGAAGTCGAGATTCACGCCGGCGATGAGGAGCACCGAGGTGCCGCCCACGTCGGTCTCGCCCAGCACGCGGTCGAGGTAGCGGCCGGGGTCGGCCGCGATCCGCCGGTGGGCCTCGGCGAGGAGCGCGTCGCGGTCGCCGAAGATGGTGGCCTTCTCGGGGCACGCCTCGACGCAGGCCGGCACCTCGCCGCGGGCCAGCCGCTCGTGGCACATCGTGCACTTGCGCACGTGGGGCACGGCCTCGGACCACTCGTAGCGCGGGATCTCGAACGGGCACGCCATCAGGCAGTAGCGGCAGCCCATGCAGCGGTCGCCGTCGTAGATCACCGGGCCGTCGGGGGTCTTCTGCATCGCGCCGACCAGGCACGCCGACACGCACGCCGGGTCGAGACAGTGGCGGCACTGCTGCCGGACGAACTCGTCGTCTTTGCGCAGGATCGTCGTGAAGCGCGTCGCCGAGAGATCGTCGATGCGGAGCTTCCAGCGGCGCGGCTGGTCCTTGCCGAGCCGGTTTTCCGTCTTGCACGCCTCCACGCACCGCTCGCAGCCGCTGCACAGCGTCGTGTCGGTGAGGATCGCCTTCGTGCTCATACCCGTTCCGCCTCCTTCCCGAGGGCCGCGCCCACCCGGCTGCCCGAATCCAACGGCCAGTGCCACCCGACCTTCGAGATCAGTTGAGTGCCCGGCAGGAGCACCGCGTGGCTGAGCTTGGTCAGGGGCATGAGCACGAGCACCAGGTTCCCGCTCATCACGTGCAGCAGCATCGTGCTCTCGAAGGAGAACGGGTTGAGCGCCGGGTGCATGGTCAGAAAGCCGGTTGCGAAGGGCAGCGCGACGGCGAGGAGCACCAGGTGATCGCTCGGACGGCTGATGGCGCGGGTGGCCCTCGCGGTCAGCCGCTGGACGGCCAGCGCGACGGCGGTGACGATCGCCAGCAGGGTGAGCACGTCGGCCACGCCGTTGGGGATGGCGGGCCAGCCGATGCCGAAGGCCCTGGTCCAGAGCGCGATGTGCCCGGCCAGGAAGATCGGCACGACGAGGATCGCGGCGTGGAACAGCACCGACGTCGAGCTGAACAGCGCGTTGCGCGCGATCGCGCCGGCGGGGAACAGCCACTTGAGCGTGGCCCGGCCGATCGCGACGAGCGGCAGCGACCGGTCGCCGGCGCGGCGCATCGTCCGCCCCGCCTCCCACACGGTGAGCGCCACGTGCCGGGCGAGCCCCAGCACCATGAAGCTGAACGAGAAGATGAACACGGGCCCGCGGGCCCACTCGATCCACGCCTGCATCACTCCTCCCGGGCAGCCCGCGGAGCACGTCCGGCTGCATTCGGCCGGCGATGCGTCCCCGCTGGCTGCGTTGCTCCTCCCTCAAATACCGGCCGTATTCTCGGTCGTCGCGCCTAGCCACCGGGGCGCCTCGCCGCCCTCGGTGCAACGCCGGACGTGCTCCGCGGACTGCCGGGCGTCCGCCTTGGCCAGGCGGCTCACCTCGTCGGCGGCCGGCCCCCCGTCGCGCGCCTCGCCGGACGCGGCGCCGAAGTCGAGGACCTTCAGGACGAGGTCGTGCAGGCCCACGACCTGCACCTGGTCGAGCCCGTTGTCCTCGCAGATCTCCCGGAGCTGCTTCTTGCAGTTCGCGCACGGCGCCACCAGGTACGTCGCGCCCGTCGCCCGGATCTGCTCGGCCTTGCGGCGGCCCATCGGGCCGGTCCGGAAGGCGCGGATCTCGTCCACCGAGACGGTTCCGCCGCCGCCGCCGCAGCAGTAGTTCTCGGTCCGGTTCGGCGTCATCTCGACGAAATCGGAGCAGATGGCGCGCAGGATCTCGCGCGGTTCCTCGGTGATGCGCCCGGCGCGCGCGATGTTGCACGGGTCGTGGTAGGTGACCCGCTCGGCGATCTTGTCGCGCTTGAGTGGCAGCCGCCCCTCACGCAGCGCCTTCGCGGTGTACTGCATGAAGTTGACGACCTCGGGCGCGTCGGGCCCGCAGAAGGTCGGCACGAACCACGCGCTGCGGGTGGCGTGGCCGCACTCGCCGATGAGGATCTTGCGCCCCTTGAGCCGCCGCACCTCGGCGACCTCGTTCTTGACGATGCGCTCCATCATGCGGTCGCTGTAGAAGAGGCCGTAGTTGATGCCGTCGTAGTTGCCCGTGCCGATCGTCCACGACCCGCCGGTCACGTGCATCACGGCGGCGTTGCCCATCAGCGTGTCCGGTTCCAGCAGGTAGTCGGAGACCGCCGGGAAGAACACGTACTCGGCGCCTTCGACGTCGATGGGGAACTTGACCTCGACGTTGAAGTTCTCCTGAAGCTCTTCCTCGAGGAACTCGCACGTGTCCTTGAGCGCGGGCACGGGGATGGCCGACGTGTTGCCCACGCCCTCGAGCTGCTCGCGCGTGGCGACCACGAGGGCCTTGGGGACCACGTCGATCTCGGCGAGGAGCCACCGGGCGAGGTGCGTGATGAGGCCGTGGTCGATGCCGAGCGGACACGTGAGCTTGCAGCGGCGGCAGGCCGTGCAGCGGTAGTAGGCCTCGCCCATGCCGTCGAGGTACTCGTCGGTCAGCACGAAGCCGTCGCCGAGGCGCGCAGCGAGCGCGCCCGCCGGCGTGAAGTACCGGCGGTAGATCCGCATCAGCAGCTCCGACCGGTGGCACGGGATGTCGCGGTCCTCGCCGGTCGACTGGTACAGCTGGCAGTCGGCCGCGCACTGGCCGCAGCGCGCGCCGGCGCGACTGTAGACGTCGAGCGGCAGGTGATAGCTGGAATGCTCGAGCACGGCGGCGAACGCCTCCAGGAACCGGCGCGGCCGGTCCGTGGCCTCGAGCGTCCGCTTCTCCACGTAGTAGCCGAACTTCGCCTTCGGGTCCGTCATGACTCCCTGCGCTCCCTGGTCCCCGCGGTTCCGCACACCTGGCCGGACCCTGGCGTCAGCTCACCCTCGAGGAACCGCTTGAGCAGCTCATCCACCCCGCCCGACACCCACGAAATGACCCGGATCCGATTCTCCACGAGCATGTCCTCGAACACCGTGTGGACGCCGCCGCAGATCAGCATGTCCACGCCCTGGTCACGCAGCAGCCGCACGCGATCGAGCGCCTCGCGGCTCTGCAGGCAGAAATCCTTCTCGTCAACGACCTTCCTGCGGTCCACGGTGAAGATGGCGATCGTCGCGGAGTACTCGAAGCACGGTGCGACGAGCTCGCCAAACCGGGGAATCGCGACCTTCACGTCCGGTCTCCCACACCCCGGTCATGGCAACATCCGCGCCAGCCGCGGCGGCCAGGCCGACAGCGGAAAGACGGGCGTTTGGCGGACGGTGGCGGCGCGCACCGTGCAGGACTGCAACGTCGGCGCGTTGCGATGTTGCGGCAGGGAAACGACGGAGGCTCAGCGGCGGCGGGCGGGGGCCAAAGCGTTGCGCGGCTCGAGGTCGGCCGTGAGGCCGTGGCGCTTCATCTT
>MELE01000151.1:4360-5629 GCA_001768615.1 Acidobacteria bacterium RIFCSPLOWO2_12_FULL_67_14b
CTCATGACGTCCCGCCTGCAGCTCCTCGGGCAGGTGCGCGATGTCGATCAGCCGGTTGTGGCAGAGCACGAACCCGTACTCGATGATGTTCTCGAGCTCGCGGGCGTTGCCGGGGAAGTCGTGCCGCATGAGGATTGCCATCACGGCCGGCGTCACGCCCCCGATCTGCTTGCCGCGCTTGGCGTTGAAGCGCTGCACGAAGTGCTCCACGAGGTAGGGAATGTCCTCGCGCCGCTCCACCAGCGGCGGGATGCTCAGCCGAACCACCGACAGCCGGAAATAGAGATCGTCGCGGAAGCGGCCCTCGCTCACCAGATCGGCGAGGCGCTTGTTGGTCGAGGCGACCACCCGGACGTTGGCGCGCTCCGTCCTGACGCTGCCGAGCGGCTCGTACTCCCGCTCCTGCAGCACGCGCAGCAGCTTGACCTGCGTCGCCGCCGGCAGCTCGGCGATTTCGTCGAACACGATCGTGCCGCCCTCGGCCAGCGTGATGCGGCCCGCCTTGTCCCGCTTGGCGTCGGTGAACGCGCCGCGGACGTAGCCGAACAGCTCGGACTCGAACAGCGCCGTCGGCAGCGTCCCGCAGTTGACGACCACGTAGGGGCCGTTTCGCCGTGAGCTCAGGTTGTGCACGGCCCGCGCCAGCAGCTCCTTGCCCGACCCGCTCGGCCCCTCGATGAGCACCGTGGCGTCGCTCTCGGCGATGTCGGGGAGCAGCGCGAAGATCTTCCGGAAGGCCCGGCTGCGTCCGACGATGTCCTCGAAGGTGTATTGATGATCGATCTCGCGCCGCAGGCGCTCGATGGCCGACAGGTCGCGGAACGTCTCGACCGCGCCGATGAGCCTGCCCGACGGATCCCGCAGCACGGCCGTGCTCACGCTGATGGGCACCGAATGGCCCGGGCTGGACAGAATCCGCGCGGGCACCTCGATCAGCTCCCGGCTGGTCTCGACCGTCTGCCGCAGCGCGCAGCCGCGCTCGCAGATGTCGGCGTGGAAGACATCGGAGCACCGCCTGCCGAGGGCCCGCTCGGCAGGGACACCCGTGATCCGCTCCGCCGCGCGGTTGAACGACGTGATGCGCCAGTCACGATCCACCGTGAACACGCCGTCGGCGATCGAGTTGAGGATGGTCTCGACAAGGGGCGGATCGTTCTCGGGCTTCATGGGCCTGTCCCGGCGACACCGGCGGGTTCGCGGCACGGAAACCCGTCAGCGCCGGCCGCAGCGACTGTTTCACGGGCCGCAACGCGCTGCAACACGCGCGGT
>MELE01000151.1:5656-7267 GCA_001768615.1 Acidobacteria bacterium RIFCSPLOWO2_12_FULL_67_14b
TAAAGAAGCAAGGGCCGGGCCAGATCGCGTCGTGATGATGCAGAATTGCAGCATCCCGCGAGTGGCCGGAACCGTCGCCGGCTACCAGCCGCAGCAGTCGGTCTTGTAGCCGCAGGCCGGGCACCGCCACACCGCGTGCATGCGGAACATCTCGGCGCTGCAGCGCTCGCAGAGCACCTTGTCGTCGGCCGGCGCAGGGGGGGCGGCCGGGCGTGCCGCCGGCCGGGCCGGCGGTCCGGGCGCGTTCGAATCGGGCATGGAGAGATTATAGCCGCCAGTACGCCGTAGAATGGGGCCATGTGGCGGCGCGGCGCGTTGGTCGACTTCGAGGCGCTCCGGGCGGAGATGGTGGCGCGGCAGATCGAAGCGCGCGGCGTCACCCACGCGCGGGCGCTCGCGGCCATGCGCGCGGTGCCCCGCCACGCCTTCGTGCCCGAGGACCTGCGAGCGGCGGCCTACGAGGACCGCCCGCTGCCCATCGGCGAAGGCCAGACGATCTCGCAGCCCTACATGGTGGCGGCCATGACGGCCGCCCTCGATCCCCCCGCGGCCGGGCGCGTGCTGGAGGTTGGCACCGGGTCGGGCTACCAGGCGGCCGTGCTCGCCCGGCTCTGCCGCGAGGTGGTCACGATCGAGCGCCACGTCCGGCTGGCGGCACGCGCCCGCGAGGTCCTGGCCCAACTCGGCCTCACCAACGTCCGGGTCGAGGTCGGCGATGGCACGCTCGGCTTTCCCCAGGCCCAGCCGTATGACGGCATCCTGGTGACCGCGGGCGCGCCGGCGGTCCCGGCGCCTCTCAGGGCTCAGCTCGCCGACGGGGGACGCCTGGTGGTTCCCGTTGGCGGCGCCTCCTACCAGGAGCTCATTGTCGAAAGCCGCCACGGCGACAGGTTCACGGCCGAAATCCGGGACGCCTGCGTGTTTGTGCCGCTCGTCGGGCGCTACGGTCACACCGAGTAGGTCACTCGACCTCACTGTCTCATTCGAAGACAACTGTCTGAATTTCGACGTCAGCCGTACGCCGGCTGTATACTGATGAGACGACCGCCAGGGAGTACGGAAGATGGCAGAGCGACGCCCGCGAGTGTTGGCCATAGACGACGAGCCGGCCATGAACGAGCTGGTGTCCACGCTGCTCTCGGGGCTCGGCTACGACGTCGAGACGGCGGTCGCCGGCCAGCCCGGCCGTGAGCGCTTCGCGGCCTGGAAGCCGGACGTGGTGATCGTGGATCTGCGGCTGCCCGACGCCGACGGGCTGGCCCTGCTCAAGGAGTTCAAGCTGGGCCGTCCGGAGTCGGAGGTGATCGTGCTGACCGGGCACGCGACGGTGGCGCAGGCGGTCGAAGCGATCCAGGCGGGGGCGCACAATTTTCTCGAGAAGCCCCTCGATCCCGACGCGCTGCGGACCTACGTGGAGCGCGCGCTCGAGCGGCGACGGCTGCGGGGCGAGAACGAGGCGCTGCGGCGCCAGCTCGACGATCGGTTCAACTACGGGAACATCATCGGCAACAGCCGGAAGATGCACGAGGCGCTCGATCTGGTGCGGAGCGTGGCGGCGAGCGACGCCAACGTGCTCATCGTCGGAGAGAACGGCGTGGGCAAGGAGCTCTT
>MELE01000151.1:7496-8143 GCA_001768615.1 Acidobacteria bacterium RIFCSPLOWO2_12_FULL_67_14b
CGGGTGCTGCAGGAGCGTGAGTACCGTCCGATCGGCAGCGACCGGATCGTGCGGGTGGACTTCCGGCTGGTGTGCGCGACCAACGCCGACATCAACGCCTTACGCCAGGAAGGGCGGTTCCGTGAGGACCTGTTCTTCCGGATCAACACGATCACGCTGCGGGTGCCGCCGCTGCGGGAACGGACCGAGGACATTCCGCCGCTCTGCGAGCACTTCCTGGCGAAGTACCGGGAGCGCCACGATCGCCACGTGCGGTCGATCGCGCCGCCCGCGTACCACCTGTTGCTGCGGCACGCGTGGCCTGGCAACGTGCGGGAGCTGGAGAACGCGATCGAGCGCGGCGTCCTGGTGGCCAAGGGGGCGGAGATCGAGATCGCCGACCTGCCCGAGGCGGTGCGCGAGGAGGCCGCGGCCGGGGCCCAGGCGGGTGCGGTGCCCGCCAATCGGACGCTCGCGGAGATCGAGAAGCTGGTGATCCAGCAGACGCTCGAGCGCACGGGCTGGAACAAGCAGGAGACCGCGCAGGTGCTCGGGCTGTACCGGCCGACGCTCTACAGCAAGATGAAGAAGTACGAGATCACGGATCCGACCAAGCAGCAGCGGCGGCGGGCGTCCGAGCAGGCGGGGGCCTGAGCGGGCCGCGCGGC
>MELE01000151.1:8347-8518 GCA_001768615.1 Acidobacteria bacterium RIFCSPLOWO2_12_FULL_67_14b
CAGGCGGACGGTGGACAAGGCGCGAGCGGCCGCCGACGAGAGCTGGCACACGCTCAACGAGCTCGCTGGCGGCGAGGCCCGGCGGCGCGACCCCGGCGGGCGCGTGGCAGGTTGAGAGGCTGTCCGGCCACACCGCGGCGTGGCGGTTCGGCCACGGCTGCGGTGCCGGTG
>MELE01000152.1 GCA_001768615.1 Acidobacteria bacterium RIFCSPLOWO2_12_FULL_67_14b
GCGGAGGGGCCGAACTCGTTGAACCAGGCGGGCGGCGCGTTCACCAAGTACTCCGTGAACATGGTCTGCTCCGTCGCCTGAGGCATGCCTCGCGCCTGATACTACTGATTTCGTCTATGGTCAACGTAGTGCTACTATCGCTCCCACACCATGACCAGTCTTGACGCGAAGCTGCTCACACGAGAAATCCTCCTCGGCTTCTGGAAGGTCCACATCCTCCACCACGCAGCGGCCCATCCGATCATCGGCCAATGGGTGCTGACCGAATTGCGCCGGCACGGCTACGACATCAGCCCCGGCACGCTGTACCCATTGTTGAAGCGCCTCGAACGCAACGGCTGGCTGCGTTCCGAGGAAGCTGTCGGCGGATCGAACCATCGCCGGCGCTACTATCACCTCACCACACGCGGTGCCACGGTGATGGAGGCGCTCCGCGAAACGATCGTCGAACTCCACCACGAGGTCATCGACGAAGCCGTCGCTCACGCACCACGGAAACCGTTTCGCCTGGTTGGGCCAATCGCTCCGCGCGCCGCCAAGAAGCCGGCGGCCCGTCGCCGGCGGCGACGGAAGCCGTAGTCGCGATGGTATATCATTTACGACTGCCGAGGTTGACGGCCTTTCACACAACGGGAGATCCGAGTGGTGAGCAGTAACAGATATCCGCGAATCCTTTTTGGCTTGTGTCTCGCGGCGGGCGTCACGCATCCGGCGGCGGCCCAACAGCCGGCACGGCCCTCGTTCCCCGTGACCATCCAGGAAGCGGTGCGATACGCGACCGACAACTACCCGTCCATTCGCGCTTCAGCCGCCAGAGCCCTGGCCCAGGAGTCCGGTGTCGACCTCGTCAGGACGTCTTATCTGCCACGTGTGGACTCGTCACTGCAGTTCAATCGGGCCACGCGCAACAACGTCGCCGGTCTGCTGTTGCCTGGCATCACCCTCCCAGCGATTTCGGGCCCGGTCTCCGATACGACCTCGTCGTCCATGATCTGGGGCAGCGCGGGCGGGCTGATGCTGTCGTGGGAAGCGTTCGACTTCGGACTGCGCGGCGCATCGGTTGACCTCGCGCGGATTCTCGTGACGCGCGCCAACGCCGGCGCTGAACTGACGAAGCTCGAGGTCGGCGTAAAATCCGCGGACGCCTTCCTGCGGCTGGCGGCGACGCAGGAAACCGCGCGGGCCGCGCGCGCGAATCTCGATCGGCAACAAGTGTTTGCGAATTCGGTCGCGGCCCTGGTCAAGAACCAACTCCGCCCGGGCGCCGATGATTCGCGAGCGCAAGCGGAGTTGGCGTTTGCGCGCATCCAGGTGATACAGTCGGAACAAGCGGAACAGATCGCTCGAGCAGCGCTCGCACAATGGCTGGGCGTGGGGGCAGGCGACGTGCAGATTGCGAGCGGTCCGCTATTGGCGGCGTTGCCGCCACCGCCCCCGTCCGCGCCCGCCGTGGCGAACCACCCCCTGGCCGCGACGCAAATGGCGAATGTCGAGTCGAGTCGTGCGATTCAGCACGTGATCGGCCGGTCGTACGCACCGCGAATTCACCTGCAGTCCGCGTTCTACGTACGTGGAACCGGCGCAACCGCGGCAGGGATCAATCTTGGCGGCGCCCGCGGTCTGGCGTTCGACGTTCCCAATTGGGCGCTGGGTGTCACCGCGACGATGCCGCTGTTCGACTGGTTCTCGATTCGCGAGCGCGGCCGGATCGAAGCGCAGAATGAGCGGGCCGAGGTCGCCACCTACGACCGCATCGTGCAGGAACTGGCGACGCAGACCGAGCAGGCAAGGGCCGAAATGGATGGGGCCCGGCGAATCGCGGAAAACACGCCGATTCAGTTGTCGGCGGCCCGCGTGCTGGAGCAGCAATCCCGCGCCCGCTACGACGCCGGCCTGACCGCGATCCTCGAAGTCGCCGAATCGCAGCGACTGCTGTTGCAGGCTGAAGTTGGCGACGCTGTCGCCCGCCTGGGTGTGTGGCGAGCGCTGCTCGCCGAAGCAGCCGCGACCGGCAGTATCTCCGCGCTGCTGAAATAACGAACCGGGCCAAAGGGAGCAGACACTCATGTTTTTGATCCGTGCCGCCATGCGGCGCCCCGTCACGATCCTGATTGTGATCGTGGGAATCGCGTTGATGTCGCTGCTCGCGGTCCAGCGCATGAAGATTGACATCTTTCCGGACCTTGGAACGCCCGTCATCTACGTGGCCCAGCCCTACGGGGGCATGGACCCGGCACAGATGGAGGGCTTCATCGCGAATTACTACGAGTATCACTTCCTCTACGTCACCGGCATCGAGCACGTCGAATCGAAATCAATTCAAGGCGCGACGCTCTTGAAGCTGTTCTTCCACGAAGGCACCAACATGAGCCAGGCGGTCGCCGAGACCGTGGCGCAGGTCAACCGGTCGCGGGCGTTCATGCCGCCCGGGACGGTGCCGCCGTTCGTGGTGCGCTTCGACGGTGGCAGCGTGCCGGTTGGCTACCTCGTGTTCTCCAGCGAGACGCGGGCGCTCGGGGAGATTCAGGATCTGGCGCTGAACCGCATCCGGCCGATGTTCGGCACCCTGCCTGGCGTGTCGGCACCGCCGCCGTTCGGCGGCAACCAGCGCACCGTGGTCGTGCGCGTCGATCCCGATCGCATGCGCGCGCATCGCCTGTCGGGCGACGAAATCGTGCGCGCGCTGTCGAAGGGCAACGTCGTGACGCCGTCGGGCAACGTCCGCATCGGCGATTTCACCGAGATGGTGCCGGTCAACTCGGTGGTGCGCAATGTTCAGGAACTGCTGGCGATCCCGGTGCGGGTCGGCGCCGGCCCAAGCGTCTTCCTGCGCGACCTTGGCTACGTCGAGGACGCGTCTGACATCCTGACCAGCTACGCGCTGATCAACGGCAAGCGCAGTGTCTACATTCCGGTGACGAAACGTGCCGATGCCTCGACGCTTGACGTCGTGCGGCGAGTCACCGCGGAATTGCCGCGCATGCGCGCGGCGATTCCCGGCGACATCACGGTTGACTTCGGGTTTGACCAGTCCGGTTACGTGACGGACGCGATTCGCTCACTGGCTACCGAAGGCACGCTCGGCGCCGTGCTGACCGGAGTGATGGTGCTGTTATTCCTGGGGCACCTCCGCAGTTCCATCATCGTCATTCTCACAATTCCACTGGCGCTGCTGGCGGCGGTGGTGGCGCTGTGGGCGGCCGGGCAGACCATCAACATCATGACCCTCGGCGGCCTGACGCTGGCGATCGGCATCCTGGTCGACGAGTCCACTGTCGCCATCGAGAACATTCACACGCATCTGGCGCGCGGCAAGCCGCGGGCACGCGCCGTGTTCGATGCCGTCTCGGAAGTCGCCGTGCCGATGCTGCTCGCCATGCTGTGCGTCCTGGCGGTGTTCGCGCCGTCCTTCTTCATGGTCGGTGTCGGCCGGGCGCTCTTCGTACCGCTGGCACTGTCGGTGGGTTTCGCGATGGCCGCGTCCTACATCCTCGCCCTGACCCTGGTGCCGATCCTCTACACCTGGATCGGCGGCGAGCATCACGTTCGGGCCGAGGGCGGCCGCTTCGATCGGCTGCGGGCGGCGTACGGCCGATTCGTCGGCAGGCTGGTCGAGCTGCGATGGGCCGTGCTGGCCGTCTATCTCTTCGTTTCCGCTGCCACCATTTACTTTGCCGGCGGCGCGCTCGGCACCGAGATCTTTCCCAGCGCCGACTCCGGCCAAATCCAGGTCCGCCTGCGGGCGCCGACCGGCACCCGCGTCGAACGCACCGAGGCGATGGCGCTCAAGGTGTTGGATCTGATCGCTCAGGAAGTCGGCCCCGACAACGTCATCGCCAGTCTCGGGTTTGTCGGCTCCCAGCCGTCCAGCTATCCCGTGAACACGATCTACCTCTGGACGAGCGGTCCGCACGAGGCCGTGTTGCTGGTGTCGCTGAAACCGGAGCGGACGATGACGACGGCGGCTCTGCAGGAAGCGCTTCGCGGCAAGATCGGCGAGGTCGCACCGGGCGCAACCCTTTCGTTCGAAGCCGCCGACCTCGTCAACCAGGTCATGAGCTTCGGCTCGCCAACGCCAATCGAAGTGGCGGTCACCGGTGCCAACCTCACGAACAGTCGCGCCTTCGCGGAAAAGGTGAAGACCGAAATGGCTGCCATCCCTTCGCTGCGAGACCTCCAATTCGGGCAGGCCCTCGACTATCCGGTCCGCCAGGTGCAGATCGATCGCGAGCGGGCCGGCCAGCTCGGCGTCACGGTCGAAGACATTGGACGATCGCTGGTGGCCGCCACCTCGTCCAGCCGTTTCGTGACGCCCAATTATTGGGCGGATCCCAACAGCGGCATCGCCTATCAAGTGCAGGTGGAGATTCCACAGCACACGATGGCGTCGATGGAGGACATCCTGAACGTGCCGGTGATGCAGAACGGCGCCGCACGGCCGTTGCTCGGAGACGTGGCCACGGTTTCGCAGACCACCGCCGTCGGCGAATACAACCGCTACAACCAGCAGCGGATGATCACGGTGACCGCGAATGTGCAGGGCAGAGATCTCGGTAATGCCTCCGATGAAGTGTTCGCGGCGATCGCACGCGCTGGCGAGCCCCCGGCCGGCGTGACCGTCAGCGTGCGTGGCCAGGTCGCGCCGATGCGGCAAACGCTCGACGGTCTCCGCGCCGGCCTTGGTCTGGCCATCGTCGCCATCTTCCTGTTGCTGACCGCGTATTTCCAGTCGTTGAAAGTGGCGCTCGTGGTGGTCGGGACGATCCCGGCGGTGATCGCGGGCGTGGCGCTGAGCCTGTTGCTCACCGGCAGCACCTTGAACGTGCAGTCGTTCATGGGCGCGATCATGGCGATTGGCGTGGCCGTCGCCAATGCCATCCTGCTGGCCACCTTCGCCGAGCAGTACCGGCAACAAGGCGCCGCCGCCGACGCCGCCGCCACTCAAGGCGCCAGCAGCCGCCTGCGGCCGATCCTGATGACGACCTTCGCGATGATCGCCGGCATGATCCCGGTGGCGATCGGCGCCGAGCAGCTGGCGCCGCTCGGCCGGGCGGTGATCGGCGGCCTCGCCGCCTCCACGATCGCAACGCTCCTCGTCCTGCCTCCGCTCTTTGCCCTGGTGCAGCGTCGCACCGGCGTGGCGTCGCCATCGCTCGATCCCGATGACGTCACGAGCCGCCATCATTCAGGAGAAACCGCATGACACGCATCGTCAGATTCATGGTTGGCGCGATCGCATTGAGCGTCAGCGCCGCCCCGCTGGCAGGCCAGGGCAAGCCGGCGGCGCTCGAGACCACCAAGGTGGAGGCGAAGGCACTCGCAAAGATCGCCACTATCCCCGGTGACTTGACGCCTTACCAGAGCGTCAACCTCACGGCCAGAGTGTCGGGGTTCGTGGAGTCGGTGGCGGTCGATCGCGGCTCCTTCGTGAAACGAGGGCAACGCCTCGCCACGATCTCGGCGCCCGAGCTGCGGGCGCAACATGCGGAAGCGGAGGCGAAGCTGCAAGCGGTTCGTGCCCAGGAGGCGGAAGCCGAAGCGAAAACGGTCGCGGCGCAAAGCACCTACGATCGTCTCAAGGCAGCCAGCGCAACTCCCGGCGTCGTCGCCGGCCACGACGTGGAGATGGCGGAGCGAGGCCTCGAAGCCGCGCGTGCCCATGTGAATGCGCTCAAGGGTAGCGGCGGCGCGGCAGCCGCAGCGGTCAAGGCCGTCGCCGAAATGGAGAGCTACCTGCAGCTGGTCGCACCGTTCGATGGTGTCATTACCGAACGCAACGTCCATCCAGGCAGCCTCGTCGGGCCGTCCACAGGCGCATTGCTGCGGATCGAACAGGTTACGAGGTTGCGCCTGACGGTCCCGGTACCGGAAGCCTATGTCGGCACGATCAATAAGGGCGCGACGGTGGAGTTTCGCGTGTCCGCGTTCCCCAATCAGAAGTTTAGCGGAGTGATCGCACGTCCGGCCCACACCCTCGACATGAAGATGCGCAGCATGCTGGTGGAGCTGGACGTGACCAATCCGAAACAGCTGCTCGCTCCGGGCATGTTCGCCGAAGTGCAGTGGCCGGTCGGGCGC
>MELE01000153.1 GCA_001768615.1 Acidobacteria bacterium RIFCSPLOWO2_12_FULL_67_14b
ACACGATGAGCTCCCCTTGCTTGTCCCACACCGACACCCAGACCTCGGAGCCGCTCTTGTCGTACTCGAAGTGGACGGCGCGGCCGCGCTCAGACACCGACCAGCACTTCTCGATCTTGCCCTCCTTCTTGGAGTAGGCGCAGACCTGGCGGGTTGACTTCGGGTCGTTCGACAGCGGCGAATCGAGCCATACCCATGGCGACCGGGTATGCGTCTTGATGAACAAGCCGCCGGTGCCCGGCAGCTTCACTTCGCGCACGACCTTCCAGGCATGCTGCGGTTTGTTCACCGGATCGGCGCCGTAGACGACGAGCTTGCCCTCGCCGATGTGCGGCGTGCCGTTGACCCAGCCAAACTCCGGGTCCAGCCAGTTGGCGCCGCGCCCCGGGTGCGGCCTCACCCCGGTGTCGAACTTCGTCACCATCTTCTGGGACTTCGCGTCGACGACGACCATCTGGTTGCGCATGTTGGCCGCCACCATGAAGTAGCGCTTGGTGTGGTCCCACCCTCCATCGTGCAGGAAGCGCTCGGCCGGGATCTTCTTCACGATGGGGAAACCCGGCTTCGAGTAATCCACGATGGCGACGTGCCCGGACTCCTTGAGGCTGACGACCCACTGCGGGGCAAAGGGTGAAGCGACGATGGAGGCGACGCGAACCTCCTCGAGTTGTTCCTTGGTGTCGTACGCGGGGGTCTTGACATCGACGACCGCCTTGGGTTCAAGCGTCTGGCCGTCCATCACGACGTATTGGAGTGGCCAGTAGCAGCCTTCGATGACGAGCTTGTCCTCGTACCCTTTGTATTTCGACGAGTCGACGCTGCGCGCGTCGGAGCAGCCCTGCACTTGCGCCACCAGGGTGGGCGTCTCCGGCCAGAGGTCGATCATCGTCACCCGGCCGTCACGGCCGACCGCATAGAAGTACCGGCCCGTGGAGGAGGAGCGCAGGATGTGCACCGCAAATCCGGTGTCAATAAGGCCGACGCGTTCCTTGCTCGCGCCATCGATGATGGCGACCTTGCCCGCGTCGCGTAGGATGACGCCAAAGTAGTTCTGCCAGTCGCGCTTGGTCTGGGGCGCCTTGGGCCGGTTCGCGACCGGCACGACCAATTTCCAGCTTGCCTTGATCTCCTCGAGCGGCCGTGGCGGCGGCTGCGGCGCAGGTTGCAGCACGTAGGCAGCCATCAGCTTGATTTCTTGCGCCGAGAGCACCCCTTCCCTGCCGAACGCGGGCATGCCACCAGGAAGTCCTCTCGTCAGGCTGGACTCGATGGCGCCCGCTCCGAGCTCCGCCGTGCGCTTGGGCTCGATGTTGGGACCCGTTGCGCCCTTGCGGAGCGCGCCATGGCACCCCGCGCACGTGTTGAAATAGATCTGCTTGGCCTGTGTAAGATCCTGTTGAGAAAGAGCTGCCGGCCTAGCCTGTGCGGAGGGCGTCGGTGTGGCCGGTGCCGAAGCCAACACCTTCCAACCATCGGGCGACTGCGTGGCCATGAGGATGAGTGCGGCCGCCACAAAACAAGCGGTAAGGCCGATTCCAGAATGTGCTTTCATGCTCCCTCCTGATACTCTTTCGGTTCCGGACGCGTCGATCCAAGGGTCGGATACCTGTTACTTCTTCTTTGCTTCGACCGCCTTCTTTGCTTCGACCACCACGCCATTGAAGATGTTTTCCACCAGCGGCTTGGCGTCAGTCTGCGGCACGTGGCACGACGTGCAGTGACGGCGCGCTGGGGACACGTCCGTAAGGCTCTTGCCGTCACGGTCCTTGAAGTGGCTCTCGGCCGGTTTCGGTGCGCTGAGACCGTCTTCGTGGCAGAAGAGGCACCTGTTTAACTCCAGCGTGATCGCGGGGAAACCCTCGACGGTGTGCGGAATCAGCGGGGGCTGCCCGGTGAAAGTACGCGCGATCTTTTTCTGGCTGCCCGGGTACTTGCCGAGATAGGGCTTCTCTTCAGGTGCCATGTCTGCGTCATCGACATTGACTCCACGCAGCGTTTGCACTTTGGGCACGGCCTGCTGGGCCGACGTGGGCTGCTGGGCCGACGCGGGCTGCCAGAGGGCCAGCGCCAGCGTTGCCAGAACAATCGTGGTGGGTTTGTTCATAAGTGACTCCGTAGTGTTATGACACGTTCACGGCCGCCGCCTGCTCGGCGGCGCCGGCCAGCGGGTTGCCGCGATTGGAAAAACGCGCGCCGAAAGCGAAGACGTCTCTCGAGCACACGTCGATGCAACGGCCGCAGTTGGTGCAATGAGGCGATAGGATCACCGGGCCGATGCCGTCGGCCGCGCCCTTGAGTGCGGGCTTGACCACCAGCGGTTCGGGACACACGGCGTAGCAATCGGCGCAATCGTTGCATTGTTCGCGCCGCACGGCGACGATGCGCAGCGGACTGAATCTGCCCACCGCGCTGTAGAAGGCCCCGACCGGGCACAGGCGCCCGCACCAGGCGCGTCCGGCGACGAACAGATCGAGCAGGAATACCGCAACGATGATGATCCAGCCGGCGCCGATGCCGAAAATGATGCCCCGGTGCAGCATCGAGACCGGGTTCACCAGTTCCCAGGAAATGGAGCCGGTGATCAAAGCGAGCGCCAGCGTCATGGCGAGGATCCAGTAGCGTGTTGAGCGCGAGATTCTCGCGCTGCCTGGCACGCCAAGCCGTGCGCGCAGCCAATGCGCCGCATCGGTCACGACGTTAACCGGGCACACCCACGCGCAGTAGGTGCGGCCGCCGACCAGGAAATATGCGATCAGAATGACTGCTGCGCCGACGAGCGCGTTGCGCTCGGGGGTGTGTCCTGCCACCAGCGATTGCGCCAACACATACGGATCGGCAAGCGGCAGCACGCCGAGGGTCAGGCTATAGTTGAGGTTGCCTTTAACAATCCAGTAGCCGAGCCAGGGGCCGGCAAGGAACAGGGCGAGCACCGCGAACTGCGTGGCGCGGCGCGCCAGCAGCCACTGGTGCGCCGCAAACCAGCCCTTGACGCGGATCGCCTCGGAGCCGATGCCCTGTTTCATTTCGTGGTCTCCGGCATGCGGTCGGGCAGGTCCATGACGCCCTCGATGAGCGGTTTGCCCGCCTTCTTCTGCTCCTCCCAGCCGAGGCGGTAGTGCCCGCCAAGCTCGCCTTTCGCCAGACGGCGCGGCAGCACCCGGATCGCCGTGGTCTCCAGTACGCACGCGTGTTCGCATTTGCCGCAGCCCGTGCACTGGTCGGAATGCACGGTCGGAATGAACATGGCGTGCAGGCTGCTGCGCGGGTTCTGCTGCTGCTCGAGCGTGATCGCCTTGTCTCTGAGCGGGCACGCCCGATAGCAGACCTCGCAGCGCAAGCCGAGGAAGTTGAGGCAGGTTTCGTGATCGGCCAGCACGGCAAGGCCCATGCGCGCCCGGTTGATGTCGGTGAGCGTCGGGTCGAGCGCACCGCTCGGACAGGCTTTCACGCACGGGATGTCCACGCACATCTCGCACGGTCCGCCGCGCGCCACGAAATACGGCGTGCCGACTGCGGTGTTCTGTCCGAGCTTGGCGAGATCGAGGATGTGATAAGGACAGTCGCGCACGCACATCCCGCAGCGCAGGCAGGCGCCGAGAAACTCCGGCTCGGCGCGCGCGCCCGGTGGGCGGATCACCTCCGGCGGCAACGCCTTAGCCTGTCCGGTGTGGAGCGCGAGCCCTGTGCCAACGAGCGTCACGCTGCCCGCGCTCCTCGCGGCGTCAAACAGAAATTGCCGCCTCGTCGCCGCCCTGATCTTGCCTCTGCCTGCCATACTCCTCACGTTTTGACGATCTTCACCGCGCATTTCTTGAAGTCGTTCTGCTTCGAGATCGGGCAGGTGGCGTCAAGCGTGACTTTGTTGATGAGCCGCGACTCGTCGAACCAAGGGACGAAGACCAGGCCGACCGGCGGCTTGTTGCGGCCGCGGGTCTCGACCCGGGTCTGGATCTCGCCGCGCCGGGAGATCACCTTCACCACATCGCCCTGCTTCAGGCCGCGGGTCTCAGCGTCCTTCGGGTTCATGAAGACCAACGCATCCGGCACTGCCCTGTACAGCTCGGGGACACGGCGCGTCATCGAACCGGAGTGCCAGTGCTCGAGCACGCGGCCGGTGGCGAGCCATAAGTCGTACTCGTTGTCAGGCGATTCGGGCGGCGGTTGATAAGGAAGAGCGAATATGACCGCCTTGCCGTCCGGCTTGCCGTAGAACTTCACGCCTTCACCCTGCTTCACGTACGGGTCGTAGCCCTCGCGGTAGCGCCACAGCGTTTCCTTGCCGTCGACCACCGGCCAGCGCAGGCCGCGCGCCTTGTGGTACGGGTCGAAGGGCGCAAGGTCGTGGGCGTGGCCGCGGCCGAACCTGGCGTACTCCTCGAACAGGCCTTTCTGCACGTAAAAGCCGAAGGCCTTCGATTCGTCATTCGAATAGCCCTTGATGGCGTGTTCATTCACCTTCCGCACTTCAGCCAGCGGGAACTGGTTGACCTGGCCGTTGGCATAGAGCACGTCGAACAGCGTCTTGCCGCGATGCTGGGGCATCTTGGCGAGCAGCTCCTCGGGCCACACTTCTTCTGTCTTGAAACGCTTGGAGAACTCGATGATCTGCCACAGGTCGGATTTCGCTTCGCCCGGCGCGTTCACCTGCTGGCGCCAGAACTGGGTGCGCCGCTCGGCGTTGCCGTAGGCACCTTCTTTTTCCATCCACATCGCAGCCGGCAGGATCAGATCGGCGGCGTGCGCGGTGACCGTCGGATACACGTCGGTGACCACCACAAAGTTCGCGGGATCGCGGAAGCCCGGATAACGATCCTGAGAGAGGTTGGGCCCGGCCTGCATGTTGTTCGTGCAGAAGGTCCAGAAGAAATTGAGATTGCGGTCCTTTAGCGCGCGGTCCATCGCCACGGCGTGGAAGCCGATCTGGCCGGGGATGGTGCCCGCGGGCAGCTTCCAGATCTGCTCGGCGGTTGCGCGGTGCTGCGGGTTCGCCACCACCAGGTCAGCGGGCAGCCGGTGCGCGAACGTGCCCACTTCGCGCGCAGTGCCGCAAGCCGAGGGCTGGCCGGTGATCGAGAAGGGGCCGTTGCCCGGCTCGGAGATTTTCCCCAGGAGCAGGTGCACGTTGTAGATCAGGTTGTTGGCCCACGTGCCGCGCGTGTGCTGGTTGAAGCCCATCGTCCAGAACGAGACGACCTTGGTCTTCGGGTCGGTGTAGAGCTGGGCGAGCGCCTCGAGCTTTTCTTTCGGCACGCCGGAGAGATCTGCGACCTTGTCCGCCGTGTATTCAGCGACGAACCGTTTGAACTCGTCGTACGTGATCGGGCTCGCGGCGTTGGGATCGCCCTTGGGCTTGCCGTCGGCTCCGGGGTAGCCGTTATTGCCGGCCACCTGCTCCAGCGGGTGATTCGGGCGCAGCCCGTAACCGATATCGGTCGCGCCTTTCATGAAGTTGACGTGCTGCTTGACGAACGCTTCATTGACCGCGCCGTTCTGAATGATGTAGTTGCAGACGTAATTGAGAATCGCGAGATCGGTCTGCGGCTTAAAGATGAGCTCGAGATCCGCCGCCTCGCTCGTGCGGTGGGTGAACGTTGAAAGCACCGCGATCTTGACGTGCTTGGCGGTGAGCCGCCGTCCGGTCACGCGCGACCACAGGATGGGATGCATCTCGGCCATGTTCGAGCCCCACAGCACGAACGCGTCGGCCTGTTCGGTGTCGTCATAACAGCCCATCGGCTCGTCGGCGCCAAAGGTTCGCATGAAGCCGGCGACCGCCGAGGCCATGCAGTGCCGCGCATTAGGGTCGATGTTGTTGGAGCGCAGCCCCGCCTTCATGAACTTGGCCCCGGCGACGCCTTCCCAAATGGTCCACTGGCCGGAAGCGAACATGCCGACCGAGGTCGGGCCTTTCGCCTTCAGCGCTGCCTTGCACTTTTCCTCCATGATGTCGAACGCCTGCTTCCAGGAGACCGGCGTGAACTCGCCGTCCTTGTCGAACTGGCCGTTCTTCATGCGCAGCAGCGGGCTCGTGAGCCGGTCCTTGCCATACATGATCTTGGCGAGAAAATAGCCCTTGACGCAGGCCAGTCCGCGGTTTACCGGAGCATCGGGGTCGCCTTGAGTGGCGACCACGCGCCCGTCCTTGACACCGACCAGGATGCCGCAGCCGGTGCCGCAAAAGCGGCACGCGCCCTTGTCCCAGCGGATGCCGTTCTCGGGCGCGGCCTGCGCCAATGCTTCATTGAGGCCCGGGATCGTGATGCCGGCTGCCTCAGCGGCCGCCGCCACGGCGCTCGCCTTGATGAAATCGCGTCGCCTCATACTCATGGCTTGCTCGCCTTCTCTGCAGGTACTTCGCCATCGAGTGTTTCAGCATGGTGGTAGACGAGCGTCGTTGCATGCACACCGGGGATAGCGCCCAGTTGCTCGAACGCCCGCTCCATTTCGACGTCGTCGCCTTTTTCCACGGTCACGATCAGGCGGCCTTCCGCGGTGACGGCGTGGAGTTCGACTCCCGGCAGTTGTTCAAGCTGCGCGCGCACATGCTCTGCACGCTGTGGTTGGACCTGTATGAGCAGGCTCGAAATATTCATGGCTTAACCGTGTAATCTCCTGGGCGCGTACCCCTGACGAGCAGGCAGAATCACGTTGAAGGATTGCAAGCAAGAGGCCACACAGGCGAATGGCGTACCAGCGGAAATTCAAGGGAATTTCAAGAGATGCACGGGCCAGACGTAGCTTTCGCTTGGTCTCCAAATACAGTGCCTTCCCGGCGATATCAACGGAAAGACCGTGATTTCAGTGAGTTGGGCCGTCGCATACGTAGGTATACGCGCAAAACGCGCCGTATACGTCACCCCCTGCGAGCTTCAGGGTGCGGTGCCGCAATACCGAGGCGCTTGAGCATCCGATGAACCGCGGCGCGCGTGAGGCCGGCTCGCCGGGCCGCCTCGGTAATGTTGCCGTCGCACTCGTGCAGAAGGCGCTCTACGAACAACCTCTGGAAGCGTTCGAGCACTTCGCGCTTGGTGGCTTCGTAGCTCTGCGGTTCAGATAGGTCGGCCGCCGTGGCCTCCTCGTCGAAGGAGATGTGCTTGGGCTCGACCACGTCATCCTGGCAAAAGAGAACGGCCCGGTCGATCACGTTCATGAGCTCGCGGACATTGCCAGGCCACTCATGGAGCAGGAGCACGCGCGTGGCGCGGTGCGACAGCCTTTTTTTCGCGATGCCCCGCTCGCTGCACCGGCGCGAAAGGAAGTGCTCGGCAAGGAGCGGCACGTCCTCGATGCGGTCGCGCAGGGGAGGAAGCGCGACGCGGACCACGCTCAGGCGGTAATAAAGATCGTCACGAAAGCGCCCCTCGCGCGTCGCACGAAGGAGGTCTGTGTTCGTGGCTGCAACCACACGCGCGTCCGTTTTCGTCGGCGTGCTCGATCCCACGGGCAGGACCTCGCGTTCCTGGAGCACGCGCAGGAGCTTGACCTGAACGAGGGGGGGCATGCTCCCCACTTCATCGATGAAGAGGGTTCCGTCATTGGCTTCGACGAAATGTCCCTTTCGATCGTGGTCTGCTCCGGTGAAAGCGCCCTTCCGGGCTCCAAAGAGCTCTGCGTCGATCAGGGTGTCGGGCAGCGCCGCGGCGCTGAAGGCCACAAACGGACCTTTCCGCCCGCTCAGGCGGTGGATCGCCCGGGCGACCAGTTCCTTGCCGGTCCCGTGCTCGCCACACACAAGCACGGTGGCGTGCGATGGCGCCACTTTCCTCACGGCATCAAACACACCGAGCATCTGCGCGTCGCGGCCCACGAGGCCTTCGAACACATAGCGGCCCTCAAACTCCGCCTGCAAGCGCTGGAGGTCCTCTTCCAGCTGCCGTTCGCGCAGGGCGCGCTTGACGACGAGCAGCAGCTCCTCGTTGTTGAAGGGTTTCGTCACGTAGTCGCAGGCGCCACGCTTCATCGCCTCGACCGCCGACTGGACCGTCCCGTACGCGGTGAGCATCACCACCTTCGAGCGAGGCCAGCGCTCCACGATGACATCGAGCAGCTGCATGCCGTCCTGCCCGGGCATTCGCACATCAGTCACCACGAGGTCGAACGCCCGTTCGCCAAGGCGTGCGCATGCCTCGTCGGCCGTGTAGGCAGATTCAACCTCGGCGGGGGCCTCGCGAAGGACCATGGCGACGCCCTGGGCCATGTCCTTGTTGTCGTCGACCACGAGAATCCGCGGCGCGCCCATCACGAAACTCCCGCGGCTTGGTCCTCGACCCCCACCAAGGGCTTCGCCGCCCCACCGTACGGGAGCACGATGCGGAAGGTGCTGCCGCGGCCCCCCTTGCTCTCCACCTCGATGCATCCTCCGTGACCCTCGACGATGTTCTTGGCGACGGCCAGGCCCAACCCTGTCCCCGACGACTTGGTGGTGTAGAAGGGCTCGAAGATCCGCTCCTGACCTTCCGCTGGAATCCCTTCGCCCTGGTCATGTACCTCGATGACGGCCGCCGGGGCGTCATGGCCGGCCGCGGTCGTGACCACAACGTCAACGACACTGTCTCTTTTCGACGCCTCAATCGCATTGAGCACCACGTTAAGAACGGCCTGGCGCAAGGCATCCGCGTCTCCCTCGATGGGACGCGCCAAGCTCCCTTCGTTCTGCTCGAAGCGCACTGTGACGCCCGCCCGCTCGGCCAGCGGCGCAAGCGAACGCAGGACCTCTTCGCACTGGGCGGGTAGCCCGACAGGGCGGCGCTCCGGCTCTCGGGGACGCGCCAGCGTGAGAAGGTCGCCCACAATCTTTCGGCAGGCCTCGGCATTCCGCAGGATGATCTCGAGGTGCTCTCGGATGGGGCTCCTCGGCGCGAGCTTGGCCAGCGCGTGCTGGCCGTAGAGCGCGATGACGCCGATGGGATTGTTGATCTCGTGAGCGACCGTGGCCGCCAGCTTGCCCACCACGGCGACGCGTTCCTCCTGCATGAGACGGCGCTCAACAACGCGGCGTTCGCTGACGTCGCGCGCCACCATGACGAGCCCCAGCGGCTTGCCGTCCTCGCTCCTCACGGGTGCGTAGGTCGCCTCGAACGCGTGGCCGCGACGTTCGAACGAAGGATGGAAGCGCGGCGTGTCGCTATCGGCGACACTGCGAAACAGCTCCGCCAGCGGAGGCCAGCCATCGGGTCCGTGACATCTTTCGAGCGTGCGCTCTCCCGAACAAAGCGCCCGCCACAGCTCGGTGGCGCGGCGATTCCGGAGCACGACGCGACCTTCCGGATCCGAGAAGATGACCGCTTCGCCCATGCAATCCACAATCGCCCGAAGCTTCTCCCGTTCGCGCTCGGTCTCGCTGCGGGCCACCGCGAGCTCTCCCTTTTCCAGGCGCAGCTCGCCGATGGTGCGCCGGAGGAGGCCTTGGTCCTCGCGGAGCCGGCCGGTCAACGATCGCGTGAACGAGGAGGTGGCGACCAGTGTGAGGACAAGACCTCCGAGGATGCCTGCCGCGGTGAAATCGAAGCCTTGCGCCGCTAGGCACCGGGACGGTTCCTGGATGCAGTAGTGGCGAAGCGCGCCGCTTGCCTCACCCACGACGACGATCATGATGAGCGAGACCGCGACGCCGAGAATCGCGAACGCCGGACGGGGTCGAAGCGCGATGCCGGCGTTCGCCACGTGGAGCACGAAGAGCGTCAGGAACGGGTTCTCGATGCCGCCCCCGAAATGAACCAGCGCCGCGAGAGCCAGACAGTCGACGACGATTTGCGCCATCGGACGGCCAAGCCACGACGACCGCACCGGGCCGGCCAGAGCCAGGAAGGCGTTGTAGGCCACCAGCAGCAGAGCCGTCGTCCACGCGAACGCAGCCGATTCGTCCGGCAACCGTCCGAGCGTCGGCCCGGCGACGAAAAGCACCAGACCTACGCCGACCAGCGCCAGCCAGCGGAGTCGCACGAGCCAGCCAAAGAGGTCGCGAGCAACTTCCTCATCGCCTCGAGCGCCAGCCCATTGGGACGGCGCCACGCCAACGACGTCGCGCAGCGAGCGCGCCGACCGCAGAAGCCACCACGCAACCGCCAGTGCGACGACCAGCGACGTGGCCAGCCCACGGATGAGATGGAGGAGCCCGAGCCGTTCGGGTGAGACTCCGGCGAGGAGCGTTCGCTCCATCGCTCCAAAGCCCAGGAACAGAATAAAGACCAAACCCGCCCAGATGACGAGGGTCCTCGTATAGACTCCGCTCGGACTCTGCGCCACAGCAGTTCGGCCGAATCGTGCATCGAATATGCCAACCGGCGGCAGTGCCGCCAATCGACGTTTTTAATGGAACAAACACGCCTGCATCACCGAACATCGTATACAGCAGAGCACGATGAGTATGCTCCTCTATACGCATCGAAGAACTTGTGGCACGGCCTACAGGGGATGTCGGCGAAGCTGAAGACGATCCGCGTGGGAACCAGAGATAGACTGGGACGCGTGACGCCGCTTCAAGACGCGATCGCGCGCTATTGGGGCTACACGACCTTCCGGCCTTTCCAGCGCGAAGCGATGGAGGCGGTCCTCGCGGGCCGCGACTCGCTGGTCGTGCTGCCGACCGGCGGCGGCAAGTCGTTGTGCTTCCAAGCGCCGGCGCTCGTGCGTCCCGGTCTCGCGGTCGTCGTGTCGCCGCTCATCTCGCTGATGAAGGACCAGGTGGACACGCTTGTCGGCAACGGCGTGCCGGCCGCACTCTACAACAGCTCGCTCTCCGGCGACGAGAAAGCCGCCATCGTTGCGGGACTGCGCCGGGGACGTTACTGCCTCCTCTATGTCTCGCCCGAACGGCTGGTCGGCGAAGGCGGCGACGGGTTTCTGTCGCTCCTGACGTCGTCTCCAGGGTGCCAGGTCAGTTTCGTCGCCGTGGACGAAGCCCACTGCATCAGCCAGTGGGGACACGACTTCAGGCCCGAGTACCGCCAGCTCGGACGCCTGCGCGAGCTACTGCCGGGCGTCAGCGTTCACGCCTACACGGCGACGGCCACCTCTCGCGTCCGGCAGGACATTGCGGCCCAGCTCGCGCTCGAGGATCCGATCGAGTTCGTCGGCTCGTTCGACCGGCCGAATCTGCTCTATCGGGTGCTACCGAGGGCGGTACTCAAGCATCAACTGCTCGACGTGCTCGACCGCCATCGGCGCGAGGCGGGCATCATTTACTGTACGTCGCGCCGCGAAGTCGATGCACTGGCCGCGTGGCTCACCACGCTCGGCACGCCGGCCCTGCCGTATCACGCGGGGCTCTCGGATGCGGAACGCAGCCGCAATCAGAACGCATTCTTGAGCGAACGCATCGACATCATCGTCGCCACCGTCGCCTTCGGCATGGGGATTGACCGGTCGAACGTCCGGTTCGTGGTGCACGCCGGGGCTCCGCGGTCGCTCGAGCACTACCAGCAGGAGTCTGGACGCGCGGGGCGGGACGGGCTCGAGGCCGAGTGTGTCCTGATCTCGTCGGCCGCCGACTTCATGAAGTGGCGCGTGATGCTCGAGCAGAGCGGCGAGCTCTCCGCCGCCACGCAGGGTCTCCTACGGCACATGGAGCGCTACGCGACGGGCGTTGGCTGCCGGCATCGGCATCTCGCCGAGTATTTCGGGGACGCCTATCCGATCGAGAAGGCGC
>MELE01000154.1 GCA_001768615.1 Acidobacteria bacterium RIFCSPLOWO2_12_FULL_67_14b
GCCCTTCACGAAGCGCAGCCGCCTGGTGCCCTGCTCTTCGTCGAGAATTTCCGTGCCCGTGATGTCCGACGGCATCAGGTCCGGCGTGAACTGGATCCGCTTGAAATCGAGCGCGAGAATGTCGGCGAGCGTCTTGACCAGGAGCGTCTTCGCGAGTCCGGGCACACCCGTGATGAGCACGTGCCCTCCGGTGAAGAGCGCGATGAGCACCTGCTCGACCACCGCGTCCTGCCCGACGATGACCTTCCGCAGTTCTTCGAGAATCCGCGCGCGCCCTAGCGCGACTTTCTCGGCGCTGACCGTGCCGACGTCCAAGGGAAACTCCAGTTGTCGCGCGGGGCGCAGGACCCGCCGTTAGTGCGTGAGCGCGTAGACAATCTCGTTGATGCCCATGCGGTACGCCATGGCTGTGTACTTGATGTAGCCGGGATAATCCTCGGCGTTCGACCATTCCCAGCCGTCGCCCATGTCGCTGTTCCAGTTGATGAACATCATGGGGCGCCCCGTGTCGTCGAGGATCGTGCGCAGGTGCGGCACAACGCCGCCTTTCTCCCACGAACGGCCGGCGATGAACGACCCGAGGCCCGCCACCTGCGGATAGCCGTCGATCTTGTAGAAGCTGCTGAAGACCGGGTGCTCCTTCGGCACCTCGATAATCTCGCGGTCAGGAAACACGCGCGTCATCTCGCGCGCGAAGTTGTCCCATTCGTACGGGCCGTGAAAATCGTCGAAATACGCGGTGCCGCCGCGCAGCAGGAATTCGCGGAGGATCGTCACGTCGCCGTCGTGCATCTTCAGATTGCCGGCCTCGACGAAGTAGATCCACGGATACTGAAACAGCCGCGGGTCGTCCAGGCTGAGCACGATGGGGTCCTCGACCTGGATGGCGGTGGCGGTCTTCACGCGACGCGAGAGGTTCTGCTCGGCGGCCGGCGCATCGATGTACCACGGCTCGCCTGCGAAGTCCTGCGGGAGGCGCGTGCCCTCGGTCGTGTAGTGGTAGCGAATGCGCACGAAGCGCCACTGCAGCCCGGCGTACCGGTCGTCCGTGGCCACGGGCAGCTGCGCGTCGACCGGAGGGTGGAGCACCGGCACCAGCGTGAACAGCGCCAGCAGCCCCGCCGGGAGCGCCAAACGGTTCGGCTGCCCGTTCCGGGGCCCGGCGAGGGGAAGCCGGACGCGACCAGGGCCGCCAGTCGTCTTCGCCTTCACGCGGACCTCGCCGCCGATCGTGTCGGCCTCGAGGCGGACCTGCTCCGTCAATGGCGGCCTCCGTCGACGAGCTTCAGCAGCAGATCCTGCGCGCGTTCGTAGGTCGGCGCGATCTCGAGCGCGGCCAGCGTCTGCTTCTTGGCCTCGACGCGCTTGCCGCTCGTGTAGTAGCTCTCAGCCAGATCCGTGAACGCCGCCGCCCGGTCGACGGGCGCGAGCGCGATGACGGCGCGGAACTCGCGCGACGCGGCGTTCGCGTCGTTGCGCTGCATCGCCAGCCGCCCGAGCTGCGCGTGCGCGTCGGCGTCGAAGGGATCGATCGCGGCGATGCGTTGGTACACGGGACCCAGTGTCGCCGGATCGTCCACGCTCGCCTGCCGCAGCAGCGTGGCCAGTTGCCGGGCCGCCTCGACGTTATTGAAGTCGACCGCGATCAGCGCGGTGAGTTCGGCCACCGCGCGCGGACGGTCCTTCTTCTCGAGGGCGATCGCGGCCATCTGCTCGTGGGGGCTCTCGGGCCCCCCGGCCGTGGGTACGAGCACGGCGGCGCGCTCGAAGACCTGCATCGCTTCGTCGGTCGCCGACGCCTTCCGCAGCGCCCGGCCCAGCGCGAGCTGAATCGGGTAGCTCCGCTGGTGGGCGGCCGCCATCGTGCGCAGCGCCGGCAGCGGCATCTTGAGCAGGTCTGCCACGCCGTCCGGCATCGCCATCGCGCGGCGGAGGTCGCCGAACACGCGTTCGACCGTCTCGTCGAACCCGACCTGCAGCTGATCGAAACCGGTGTTCAGCGCCGCTTTCAGCGCGGCGTTCGTCTCGAGCCCCTGCCCGTAGGTGCGCAGCAGTGCGTTCAGACCCGGCTGGCCGTACGCGGTCATCAGGTACTCGACCAGTAGGGACGCCTGGAAGTACGCGAGCGAAATCGTCTTCGGATTCGTGAACGCGGCGTTGAGATCCTTCAGCTTGAGCGTCTCGCCGCGGTTGAGCATCCCGGCGAACGTGATGTCCATCTCGCGGCCCCACTCGGGACGGGCCCGCTGCTCCTCGTGCACGGAGATGCCTTCGGTGAGCCAGCGCGGCACGCGCTGGTTCGACATCTGGAGCGTGACGACGTGACCGAGTTCGTGCCACAGCGTCGCTTCCCACTGGAACTCGCCCGGCGGCCTCGCTCTCGGCGAGTCCATCGCGACCACACGGCCGAAGCAGACGCCGAGGGCGCCGACCATGCCCGGCAGACCGACCGTCCTGACGGCGAAGTCGTCGTGCTTCGGAAAAATCTCAACCAGAATCGGCCCGCGCGGCGTGAACTCGTAGCGCGCGGCCATCGTGTTGAGCGCCTGATGGGCGAGCGACACGGCGTACTCCTGCAGAACGGGCGCCTCGTCCCTGTGGAGGCGCACCACGAGTTCGCCGTCGCGAACCGTGACGAACTTGTCGAGGGTGTCCATCATCTGCAGCTGGTTGTACGTCAGGGTATTGAACGGGTCGATCTTGAACGACGCCTCCAGCGCGGTGCGCGCGCCCGGCTCGTCGCCCGTGCGCAGCAGGTGGGTGCCGAGGTCGGCGAGCGCGCGCGGATCGCGACCGTTGAGCGCGATCGCGCGGCGCGTGAGCGCGACGGCGTCCTCGAACCGGTAGTTGTGCGCGGCCAGTTCACCCGTCGCGCGATACACGTCTCCGTAGTTCGGCGCGATGGCCAGCGTCCGAGCGACTTCGGCCTCGAACTCGGCGGGCTTGTCTTCCACGTAGGCGAGCGCCGCGAGCTGGGCGCGCGCCTCGAGGCTCGACGGGTTCACGGCGAGCGCCTTCTCCAGCGACGCGCGCGCCTCGTCGTGGTGACCGGCGTCGGCGGCCTCCTCGGCGAGAAAGACGTGGGCATCCACCAGCGACGGGTTCACCTCGAGCGCGCGCTTCGCGAGGGCAATCGCCTGCGGGGGATTGTCGTCCTCGAGCGTGCGCGCCGCGCCCATCAGGGCCGGCGTCCACCGGGCATCGAGCTGGGTCGCGAGCTGAAACGACTTCATCGCTTCGGACTTGCTGTATTTCTCGAGGAACAACTCGCCCCAGGCCGTCTGGAGGGCCGGGTCGCCGGGCGTGACGCTGGCCGCTTCCCGGTACGCGGCGTTGGCTTCCTGGAACCGGCCAAGCGCACGCAGCGCGCGCCCGGCGCGCGCGAGTTCGCTCGGATCGCTGCTCGTGTCGGCCAGGGCCGCCACCCGGGTCAGCACCGTGACTGCATCCGCGCGGCCCAGCATCTGCCGGAGCAGCCCCAATTGAAGGGCGGCTTCGCTCGTCGGCAGCCGCAGGGCCACGGGCCTCAGCGCCGCTTCCGCGGGCCCGTAGTGTCCGCGCGCGATCTCGGCGCGCGCCCGCAGTGCGACGATGTTCGGATCGCGGAGGTCGAGGGTGGCGGTCAGCGCCTCGACTTCGTCGTAGCGGCCTTCGTTGAAGGCGCGGGACGGAACCACAATCGGCGGAACGGGCTCTCGCCGGAACTGCGCCGTGCCGAACGATTGCACCGCGAGCCCCGCGACCGTCGTCGCCAGGAGGAAGACTGAGAACCGGCGCGATGCCGGAGCCTCCGACGCCTCACGCGCTCGTCGATCCAGAACCTGCATCACCGTTCGTATTATATCCAACCGTTTTCCCGTCACGGGTCGTCGCGCCCCTCCTTTTGGACGCTGCGGGCGGCCGCCGAGCCGTCAGGCCGAGCGTCTGTTCTTCGACGGCGATGCGCTTGAGCACCAGCGCCCCGAATACCGCCGTCGCCACCGGTCCGGCGACCTCAGCCCCTGCCATCAGCGCTACGCCGACGAGCTCGCCCATCACAGCCACGTAGTTCGGGTGCCGCAGCACGCGATACGGCCCCGTCACCACCAGCGGCGATCCGGGAACGGCGATGACCCGGAACGTCCAGGAGGGGCCCAGCGACCGGATCGCCCACCACTTCAAGGCCTTCGCCGCCGCAAACGTGACCACGCCGGCTTCCAGCAGGCCCTGCGCCGCGCCGCCGCGCGCCAGCCCTTCGGTCAGCATCGCGGCGAACGCTACCGGATACGCCACGCGCATGACTGGGTACACGTCGTTCTCGGGCTCGACACCCCCTCGCGCCCGCAGCGCGCGCTCGTTGCGCGAGGCGCGCCGCGCCTCGAGGAGCATGGACCCGAAGATGACGATCGCAAGACTAGTCAGCACAATCTCCTGCGCGAGCGATCACGGCGCGAAGTACGCCGGGCGCGACCACGGCGCCCATCACCGCCACGCGCACGGCGCGCGGCGACGAGACCAGCGCGCGCAGCGCGCGGTTGAATCGCCACTTACCGTGGAATGCGCGGTGACGTTCGGCAGCGAGGCGTCGATGCACGCCAGGCCATCCGTGCTCGAGCGCCTGCAGGGCCGCCTGCGCGGCCAGTTCGCCGCCGCGGACCGCGAAGCCGAGGCCGTCGCCCGTCATCGGATCGATGAACCCCGCGGCATCGCCGGCGAGCAGCAGCCCGTCGATCGCCGCACCAGACGCATCCACCGCCAACGGGCCGAGCATGGTCGGCGGCGCCACCATGCGCGCGGCGTCAAAGCGCTCGCAAAGCCGCGGGTCCGCTGCGATCGCGCGGGCCACCGCGGCCGACGGATCGCGTAGGTCTGGATCGCCGGGATAAGACGGTTGCACCACGCACACGTTGGTGAGTCCGCCCGGCACCGGCGCAATGCCGACGTAGCGCCCGCTTCGCACGTGCATTTCGCCGAACGCGGATAGCGTCCGACAGGGGTCCGGCAGGGGTCTGACCCCGGTTGGCATGACATTCTCGAAATACGCACCAATGGCCCACCGTCGGGGCTGGTCAGGGTGACGAGCCAGTCCAAGGCCGAACGCCAGCGTCGACCGGCGTCCATCTGCGGCAATCGTCACGCCCGCGCGCAGCTCGCCCGCACCCTGAACCGTCGCGCCCGTGATCAGACGCCGGCCCTCGTGCTCCGAAACGATGGCCCCTCGCACGGCCACACCGTCATCGAACTGACAGCCGGCTTCAATCGCGTGCTGCAGCAGCCGCGCATCCAGATCGCGGCGAACCATCGCGCGTCCGTGCAGGCCGGCCGGATACCGCCCCTCAATCGACACGCCGTTCTCGCCCGTCACGATCATGCCGTCCACGCGCAGGCCGTGGTCGTCAACGCCCTCGCTCATGCCGAGCTGCCGCAGGCGAGCCAGCGTACCGGGGTTCACCGTATCGCCGCACAGCTTGTCGCGGGGAAACACCGCGCGATCGACCAGCCGCACGCGTGCGCCCGCGCGCGCCAGCACGACGGCCGCCACCACGCCCGCGGGACCCGCGCCGACGA
>MELE01000155.1 GCA_001768615.1 Acidobacteria bacterium RIFCSPLOWO2_12_FULL_67_14b
TATCACGGCAAGCCGGACAAGACCGCAGAGGCGCAGGACGGCGAGTGGTACCGCACCGGCGACGCGGTGTCGCAGACCGGGGGGGGCGAGCTGGTCTTCCTCGAACGGGTCAAGGACATGCGCCGCCTGCGTTCGGGCCACGGTTTCCCGCCGCAGTTCATCGAGACCCGGCTGCGCTTCAGCCCGTTCATCAAAGACCTGATGACGCTGGGCGACGAGCGGCGCGACTACGTGGCCGCCCTGATCAACATCGACATGGAGGTAGTGGGCCGCTGGGCCGAGGAGCGCAACATCGGCTTCTCGACTTTCACCGACCTGTCGCAGCGACCCGAGGTGCGCGAGCTGATCCGGGGCGAGATCGCCCGCATCAACGCCTTCCTGCCCGAGCACGCGCGGGTGCTGCGCTTCGCGAATTTCCCAAAGGAGCTGGATCCCGACGAGGGCGAACTCACCCGATCGCGCAAGCTGCGCCGAGACTTTCTCGAGGAACGCTACGCCCGGCTGATCGACGGCCTGTACGCGGGCGAGGACGTGATCACGATCACCGTGCCGGTCACCTACCAGGACGGGCGCAAGGGAGTGCTCAACGCAAACGTGGCAGTCACCGAAGTGACCGCTACCGCCGCCGGGAAGGCGCCGCCGCAGCACCGGACGGCCGCAGCGGAAGGGGCGCGATGATCATCGACTTCGTCAACTACGCGATCAACGGCGCGCTGCTGGGCCTGCTGTACGCGCTGATCGCGATGGGGTTCGTCGTCATCTACCGCGCCAGCAAGGTATTCAACTTCGCCCAGGGCGAGTTGGTCGTGCTCGGCGGTTTCCTGCAGTGGTGGATGGTGGTCAGCATGGGGCTGCCGATGATCGTCGGCATCCCGCTGGCCTTCGTGCTGGCCGGCGTGGTCGGCTTGCTGATCGAGCGCATCTTCTTCGCGCGCCTGGTCGGCGAGTCGGTGTTTGCGATGGTAATGGTCACGATCGGCCTGCTGGTGTTGTTGCGCGGCGTCGTGCTGGTGGCGTTCGGCCCGCAGGTTCGGCCGTTTCCGATCGTGTTTCCCCTGCAGCCGCTGGTGATCGGCGAGCTGATGATTCCGACCAACCTGCTGTGGGGCGGCGTGCTCACCGTGCTGGCGGCCATCGGCTTGTCCTGGTTCTTCAACCGCACGCGCACCGGACTGACGATGACCGCCGTGGCCGAAGACCACCAGGTTGCGCTGTCGATGGGAATCTCGGTCAAGCGCTCGATCGCCTTCGCCTGGATACTCGGCTGCGTGCTCTCGACGCTGGGCGCGGTGGTCTTCCTGTCCGGCAAATCGCTGAACTTCCTCGCTTCTGAAATCGGCTTCGCGGCACTGCCGGTCGCGCTGCTGGCGGGGCTCGAGTCGATCGGCGGGCTGCTGTTGGCCGGCGTTATCGTCGGCGTGATCCAGGGCTTGGCCACAGCGTACCTGGACCCGTTGGTGGGTGGTGCGGTCGGGTCGGTGCTGCCGTTCGCAATCATGCTGCTGATCCTGCTGGTGCGCCCGACCGGCCTGTTCGGCTGGCGCACGATCGAGAGGGTTTGAGGCGATGGATCCCGCAGGCGTATTCGCCGTCCGCTACGCCCAGGATCGCGCGCTGCTGCGCACGCGCAAGCAGTGGCTCGCGCTGGCCATCTTCCTGGCCGCGCTGGCGCTGCTGCCGCTGGTGGTCGGCCCGCGGCTCATCGCGGTCGCCAATATAATGCTGATCAGCGCCATCGTCGTGGTCGGCTTGCAGATCTGCACCGGCTACGCCGGGCAGGTCAACCTTGGCCAGGCGGCGTTCATGGGCGTGGGCGCCTATACGGCCGCCGTGCTCGCCGAGAAGACCGGCCTGTCGTTTCTGCTGACGATTCCGCTGTCGGGCGTGGCCGCCGCCGGCTTCGGTTTCGTATTCGGCCTATCGGCCGCGCGCATCAAGGGCTTCTACCTCGCGCTCACGACCATCGCGGCGCAGTTCGTGTTCCACTTCGCGGTCCTGAACCTGCCCGGCAGTTGGCTCGGTGGCTCCAACGGGGCGACGGTGCCGCCGGCGACCCTGTTCGGCTACCGGATCGCGTCGGACACGAGCCTGTACTACCTGTGCCTGATCTGCACCGTGATCATGGTCTGCGGCGCGTTCGGCATCGTGCGCAGCCGCTTCGGTCGCGCCTTCGTCGCGGTGCGCGACGACGACGTGGCCGCCGGCATCATGGGCATCAACGTGGTCGCCACCAAGGCCACGGCATTCCTGGTCGGCGCGTTCTACGCCGGGGTCGGCGGCGCGCTGTGGGCCTACATGCTGCGCTTCGTCGCGGTCGACCAGTTCACGCTGTTCAATTCGGTGTTCTTCATCGCGATGATCATCGTGGGCGGCATGGGATCGGTGGTGGGCGCGCTGATCGGCGTGTTCGTGATCCGCGCGATCCAAGAACTGATCACCACGCTCGGGCCGGAGTTGGCCGCCAGTCTGCCCTTCCTCGGAGGCGACATCGTGTTCGCCAGCATGAACGTGTTCCTGGGCGGCAGCATCGCCCTGTTCCTGATCATCGAACCCAAGGGCCTGATGCATCGGTGGAACATCGTCAAGGCCGGTTACCGGCTATGGCCCTTCCCGTACTGATAACCCACATCCATTCACAGAGGGAGATCGCACCATGTTCAATCCACGCACACCCCGAGACAACCCACATTCATTCACAGACGGAGGCCGCACCATGTCCAACTTACGCAAACTCGGTGACCACACACATCCATGCACAGACGGAGCTCGCATCATGTCCAAACCACGCGCACCCGGCTTTGCCACGCTGGCGGCCGCCGCCGCCCTCGCATGCGCACTGGCGGCACCCGGCGCCGCGCTCGCCCAGACGAGCTACGGCGTGGCGATGCTCTCGGACTACTCGGGTCCGTACGCCGACGTCATGCCGATGCTCGGGCGGGGGCGAGAAGTGGTGCTCGACTGGTGGAACGCCGAAGTCGGCGCCAAGCTCGGCGTCAAGCTGAACCACAAAAACTTCGACACCCGTTACGACGCTGCGCAGACCGCCAGCCTGTGGCCGGGGATCAAGTCGGAGATGAAGCCGATTGCGGTGCTGGGCTTGGGCGGCCCCGACGTCGCCGCGCTAAGCCAACGCCTGCCCGACGACGGCATTCCGCTGTTCATGTCGACCGCCGGCTACGGCTACGCCTGGAAGCCCGATTCCTGGATCATCAACCCGCGGCCGACTTACACGCACGAACACGCCGGCGCCTTCAAGTGGCTGAAGAGCCGGCGTGGCGGCAGCCAGCCGCTGAAGGTCGGCATCATCAGTTCAGAGGCCTCGCCCGCCTACGTCGATATCGCCCGCGGCATTGAGCGCTACGCCAAGGACAACCCGAACGAGATCCAAATCGTCGAAACGATATTTACCGAGGTGCAGCCCACCGACCTCAGCACGCAGGTGCGGCGCCTCGTTCGCGGCGGGGTCGAGGCGATCTCGATCCAGACCAATACCGCGGCGGTCGTCGCGACCAAGCGTGCCCTGCAGGGGCTCGGCGCCAAGGTGCCGGTGATCACCAGCTCGCACAACGGCTTGCCTGCCTCGGGCAAGGCCGCCGGCGGCCTGGATCAGATGGAAGGCGATTACGAGGTCTATGGCATGGCCATCGCGTCGGACGAGGACACGCCCGCGCGTCGTTTCTACGAGAAGCTTAAGGCCGGCTACAAGCTGGCCGCGCCGTGGAACGCGCTGACCGTGATGGGAATGAGCCAGAGCTTGTACACGGTGCGGGTAATCGAGCACGCGATCAAGAAGCACGGCGCGCAGAACCTTACCGGGGCCAAAGTGCGCGAAACCCTGTACGCCGAGCCGGTGACCACCGAGGAAACTTTCGGCATGCTGCCGACGCTCAAGTTCACCAAGGAAGCGCCGTTCCCGATCGAGGGACTGAAAGTCAACATCGCGACGATCAAGGGAGGAAAGTATGTGACCGCCGCGACCAACGTCGACACGCCCGCGGTCAAGAAGTGGTGAGTCCGGGGAGCCGCGCGTGCTCGTGTTGAACAACGTCGAGGTGATGTACAGCGAGGTGATTCTCGCGCTGAAGGGCATCACCCTCGCGGTTCAGCCGGGTACCTGCGTGGCGATCCTCGGGGGCAACGGCGCCGGCAAAAGCACCACGCTGAAGGCGGTCTCCGGCACCATCGAGTCCGAGGACGGCGAGGTCAGCGGCGGGTCTATCACGTTCGAAGGAGAGCGCATCGACGGCCTCGACCCCGCAGAGGTGGTGCGCCGCGGGCTGGTGCACGTGATGGAGGGCCGGCGTGTGCTGCGCCATCTGACGGCCGAGCAGAACCTGATCGTCGGCGGCCACCTAGCGCCCGGCGCGGCCGAGCTGCGCCGGCGGCTCGATCGCGTCTTCAGCTTCATCCCGCCGCTGGGTGGACTGCGCGAGCGCACCGCAGGCTATCTGTCCGGCGGCGAGCAGCAAATGCTGGTAATCGGACGCGCAATGATGGCAGTGCCCAAGATAATGCTGATCGACGAGCCGTCGCTGGGTCTGGCACCGATGATGGTGCAGGACGTGTTCGCGCTGCTCGCTCGCCTGAAGGCCGAGGGCACCACGCTGCTGGTGGTCGAGCAAAACAGCCGGGTGGCGCTCGAGCTGGCCGATCACGGCTACGTGATGGAAAACGGCCGGGTGGTGCTCGAGGGCACGGCCGACGAGCTCAGGCGCAACGAGGATGTGCGCGAGTTCTACCTCGGCATGACCGCCGAAGGCGAGCGCAAGAGCTATCGCGAGGTCAAGCACTACCGCCGGCGCAAGCGCTGGCTCGGCTAAGCGGCGTTGCCCGACCTGGGCTTCGCGCAGAACGTAGTGGCGAATCATGAAACTTCAAGGCAAGGTGGCGCTAATCACGGGCGGCGCGTCTGGGCTGGGCCGGCGCACCGCGGAGTATTTCGTGCGCGACAAGGGCGCCAAGGTTGCGGTGTTCGACCTCAACGACGAGGCCGGCGTGGCGCTGGTCGCGCAACTGGGCGGGCAACACGCAATCTACCAGCGGGTCGACGTCACCGACGAGGCCGGGGTCGCGGCCGGCGTGCAGGCCTGCGTCAAGCGCTTTGGCCGGATCGACGTCTGCGTCAACTGTGCGGGTATTCCCACGCCGATGAAGATACTCGACAAGGGCGGACGCGCGTCCAATTGCGGCAAGTTCCAGCGCACCGTGATGGTTAATCTGGTCGGAACATTCCAGGTGATGGCGTACTGCATCGAGCAAATGGCCAGGAACGAGCCGGAAAACGACGCTGAGCGCGGTGTCGTGGTAAACATTGCGTCGGGCGCCGCATTTGACGGCCAGGTCGGGCAGACCGCGTATTCGTCGAGCAAGGCCGGCGTCGTCGGTCTGTCACTGCCGGCGGCGCGCGAACTCGCGGCGATCGGCGTGCGCGTCAATTCGATCGCTCCGGGCCTGTTCAACACACCGATGGCGCAGTCGCTCAGCCCGAAGGTGCTCGAGTCGCTGACGACGATGATCGAGTTCCCGAAGCGTTTCGGCGACATGGCTGAGTTCGCCAGCCTGTGTGCGTACATCTGCGAAAACGCGTACCTGAACGGCGAGTGCATACGGCTCGACGCGGCTGCGCGCCTGCGCGCGCGCTGATCCGACAATCCGGCCATCGCGGGCAACCGGGTTGAAGCCTCGAGCAGACAACGCGCGTTGCGCCGGCAATGCGCCGGATCGCGACGAGCAGCAGTCCGTCGTCAAAAAGCGGGCGATTCTTCGTGCGGCGGCCGCACTGTTTCGCGAGCGCGGCTACGAACGCACCCGCCTGAATTACGCGGCCATGTAGCCGAGCGGTGACGAACCGCTGGCTCCCATCCGCAAGAGAGCCCGGGCAAGAGTTGCCGCTCATAACCGGGGCCGTCGGTACCAGCTCAGGGATTTCCCGACACTCAGGGATTTCCCGAGTTGACCACCAGCCTAACTAGCGTTAGATTAGCACCCCTGAACAAGAAACGACGCAGGTCTTGCCTGACAACAAGACACGAGACAGGCAACCCACCTCCCCCAACACGACCAACACAGGACAAACTTTGAGAAAACTCGCTGCGCTTTCGACCGATGCCCTGCGCGCCACAGGCAATGGTCGCGTCCATTGCCCCGGCCCGTCCGGAGCAAAGGGCTGCACGGCCGCGGCTGCGATCCTGACGATCTGCCCCAAGAACTCCAGGTTCGAGCGCGTATCCGACCCCATCCCCGTGACGGATTGACATCCATTTCCGTCGAGATGTGTCGACAGCCTAGGACCGTGTAGCCGAACCATGCCAGTGTTTCAAAAAGTCCTGATCGCCAACCGCGGCGAGATCGCGCTGCGGATCCACCACGGCCTGAAGGCCATGGGCCTTTCCACCGTGGTCGCCCACCACGCGGTGGACGCCGGCAGCCCGGCCGTGCTCGAGGCCGACCAGGCCATCGAATTGCACGGGCCGACGCCGGTGGCGGCCTATCTCGACATCGCCCAGATCGTCGAGGCATGCCGCCGCATCGGGGCGCAGGCGGTGCACCCCGGCTACGGCTTCTTGTCGGAGAACGCGGCCTTCGCCCGCGCCTTGGAACAGACGGGCATCGTGTTCATCGGGCCGCGCGCCGACACCATCGAACTGATGGGCGACAAGGTACGTGCACGCAATTTCGTGGCCGAACGCGGCTTTCCGGTCGCGCCCGGCGCGATCGAGGAGGACGACCCGGCGACTTTCGTCGAACGCGCCCGCCAAGTGGGCACGCCGCTGCTGATCAAGCCGTCTGCCGGCGGCGGCGGCAAGGGCATGCGCATCGTGCGCGACCCGGGCCAGCTCGAAGCCGAGATCCAGTCCGCGCGCCGCGAGGGCGAGCGCTATTTCGGCGATGGCCGGCTGTTCGTCGAGAGCTATGTCGAGCGGCCGCGCCACATCGAGGTACAGGTGCTCGGCGACGACAACGGCCAGGTGGTGCACCTGTGGGAGCGAGAGTGCTCGGTGCAGAGGCGCTTCCAGAAGATTATCGAGGAGACGCCCTCCCCGGCGCTGTCGGCGCGGCAGCAGCGCGACATCTGCGAGGCCGCCGCAGGCATCGCCCGCGCATGCCACTACCGCGGTGCGGGCACCGTGGAGTTCATCTACGCGGCCGGCGGCGAGTTCTATTTCCTCGAGATGAACACGCGCTTGCAGGTCGAGCATCCGCTGACGGAAATGGTAACGGGCGTCGACCTGGTGCGCGAACAGGTGCGGGTGGCGCGCGGCGAGCCGCTGGCTTTCGCCCAGTACGACATCGTGCAACAAGGCCATGCCATCGAATGCCGGCTCTATGCCGAGGATGCGGCGCATGACTTCCGTCCGGCCACCGGCAAGATCCTGCGCTGGCGAGCGCCGACGGGGCCCGGTGTGCGCGTCGATGCGGGGGTGCGCGAAGGTCAGGCCGTGACCACGGCCTTCGACCCGATGATCGCTAAGATCGTGTGCCATGGCGCCACACGCGCCCAGGCCATCGAGCGCTCGGTCCGTGCCCTGCAGGACGCAGTGCTACTGGGCGTGACCACCAATGCCCGCTACCTGACCCGCGTGCTGCGCCATCCCGAATTCATGCAAGGCCGCGCCGACACCGGCATGTTGGCGCGCTGTGCCGACGAACTGCGTTCCGCCCCTGGCAACGAAGACACCGATCTGGCGATTGCCGCAGCCGTGCTGTCTGATAACGAGTTGCTGCGCGCCGTGCACAGCGTGCCGCCGATGCATGCCGCGATGGGCGCATGGAGGAACTGACGATGCGCCGCCGTTATCTGATCGACGGACAGGCCCACGACGTAGTGGTGACCCGCGGCGCCGATGGCGCAGTGCAGATCGACCGGGCCGGGCGCCGCATCAGCGCGCGCGCCGAGCCGCTGCCCGACGGCCGCCATCGCCTCACCATCGACGGCCGTGAGCACGCCGTCTGGATCGCCTCCAGCGCGGATTCGGTGTTCGTGCACAGCAACGCCACCGGCGCCGCCGAGATCGAAACCGTGGACCCCGCGGCCGCCGACGGCCACGCTCGCGCCGGCGCCGCGGATGCGCTTACCGCGCCGATGCCCGGCACCGTCATCGTGGTCCACGTGGCCGTCGGGGACGCGGTCGTCGCAGGGCAGGCGCTGATCGTGATCGAGAGCATGAAGCTCCAAACCACTCTTATCGCACCGCGCGACGGGCGTATCAGAGCCGTCCACTTCGGCGTCGGCAGCACCTTCGGGCTCAAGGCCACACTGGTGACACTGGCCGACGCCTGATCCCCCCAACCTTCAGACCAGGCGCCATGAAACGCATCGAATCCCGCATCGACACCGCGTCCGAGGCGTTCCGGCGCAACCACGAAGCCATGAGCGCCATCGTCGCGAAGTTCCGCGAACGCATGGAGATCACCCGCCACCAGAGGCCAGCGCACGAAATCAAGCGTGTGCGCAATCAGGGCAAGCTGCTGGTGCGTGAGCGCCTCGATCTGCTGCTCGACCCCGGCACGCCCTTCCTCGAGTTGTCGGCGCTGGCCGCCTGCGAGGACTACGACGGCGAAGTGCCGGGCGCCAACGTGGTCACCGGGCTGGGCGTCGTCAGCGGACGCGAGGTGCTGATCCACGCCGACGACTCGAGCGTCAAGGGCGGAGTCTGGTACACGCTGACGCCGCGCAAGCTGGTCCGCATGCTGGACATTGCGCTGGAGAACCGCCTGCCGGTGCTCCACCTGTGCGACAGCGGCGGCGCCTTCCTCGAAGAACTGTCGGGCGTGTACATCGAGGGTGGCCGGGTGTTCCGCAACCAGTGCTTGCTGTCCAAGGCGGGGGTACCGCAGGTCGCGATGGTGTTCGGCCACTGCACCGCGGGCGGCGCCTACATCCCGGCGCTGTGCGACTACAGCATCATCGTGCGCGGCACCGGCGGCGTGTTCCTCGGCGGCCCGCCGCTGGTGAAGGCGGCGACGGGCGAGGAGCACACGGCCGACGAGATCGGCGGATGCGACCTGCACACCCAGGTCTCGGGCACCGTGGACTACCCGGCCGACAGCGAGGCCCAGGCGATCGAGATCTGCCGCGAGATCGTGGCCCAGTTCAAGCCTGCCGTGCGCAGCTTCCTGCCCGAGCGCGACCCCGAGCCGCCGTACTACGACCCGGATGAAATCCACGGTATCGTCTCGCCCGACCACAAGGTGCTATTCGACCAGCGCGAAATCATCGCCCGCATCGTCGACGGCAGCCGCTTCCACGAGTACCAGCCCGCCTACGGTACGACGCTGGTCTGCGGCTATGCCTACGTCTGGGGCTACCGCGTCGGCATCCTGGCCAACAACGGCGTGCTGTTCAGCGACAGCTCGAAGAAGGCGGCGCACTTCATCTCGCTGTGCAACCAGAACCGCACGCCGCTGCTGTTCCTGCAGAACACCACCGGTTACATGATCGGCCGCAACTACGAGATGGAAGGTATCACCAAGGACGGCGCCAAGATGCTGATGGCGCAGGCCGGCAGCGCAGTGCCTAAGTTCACCGTGATCACCAGCGCGGCCTTCGGCGCGGGCTACTACGGTATGTGCGGCCGAGCCTGGGATCCGCGATTCATCTGGGCGTGGCCGAACGTGCACATGGGAGTGATGGGCCCGGAGCAGGCGGCCAACACGCTGGCCGACGTGAAGATCGCGCAGTTGCGCCGCAACGGCCACGCGCCCGACGAGACCGAGATGACGCAGTTGCGCCGGCGCGTGTACGAAAAGGCCGAGCGCGAGTCCAACGCCTACTTCGCCACCTCGCGCCTGTGGGACGACGGCCTGCTGGCGCCAACCGACACACGCAACGCGCTGGGCATGGCGCTTTCGGCCGCCGCCCACGCACCGATCGCCGACCCGCATTACGGTATCTTCCGTTTCTAAGGACACGAAATGACCGACGCCACCACCTTCGGATTCGATGACGAAGCCCTCGCAATGCGACCCAGCGTCTACCGGCCCGGGCTATTCGACGGGCAGGTGGTGATGGTCTCCGGAGCCGGCAGCGGCATCGGCAAGGCCATCGCTTTCCTGTACGCGCGCCTGGGGGCCAAGCTGGTCATCTGCGGGCGCGACCCGGCCAAGCTCGAGGCCTGCGCCGCGTGGTTGCGCCGCCTAGGCAGCCCCGACGTACTGGTGCAGCCCGTGAACATCCGCGAGCCCGAGCAGATCGAACAGTTGATGGATGCGGCATGGCTGCACTTCGGACGTGTCGACGCGCTCGTCAACAACGCCGGCGGCCAGTTCCCGCAGAAGGCGCTGGACTACAGCGCCAAAGGCTGGAAGGCGGTCATCGACACCAACCTGAACGGCACCTGGTACATGATGCACGCCATGGCACGGC
Source organism: Acidobacteria bacterium RIFCSPLOWO2_12_FULL_67_14b (assembly GCA_001768615.1). GTDB lineage: Bacteria > Acidobacteriota > Vicinamibacteria > Vicinamibacterales > UBA2999 > 12-FULL-67-14b. Next base: position 10,367 of record MELE01000155.1, read on the forward strand.
GCTGGCGCGACTCCGGCGTGCCGGGCAACATCGTCAACATCGTCGCCACCTTCCAGCGCGGCATGCCGGGCGTGGCGCACACCTGCGCGGCACGCGCGGCGGTCACCTACCTGTCCAAGACCGTGGCGGTCGAATGGGCGCAGTACCGGATCCGCGTCAATTGCATCGCTCCGGGCGCGATCGCGAGCAGCGGTTTTCGGCAGTACTCGCCCGAGGCGGTGAAGACCTTCGCCACGGCCAATCCGATGAAACACGTCGGCGACGTACAGGACGTGGCTGACGCGGTGGTCTACCTCAGCGCGCCCAGCGGCAAGTTCATCACCGGCGAACTGCTTACCG
>MELE01000156.1 GCA_001768615.1 Acidobacteria bacterium RIFCSPLOWO2_12_FULL_67_14b
CCCGGCGATCGACACGCGGCCCAGGATTTCGCTCGTGCCGTTATGCACCCGCACACGCGCGCCGTGTCGCAGCGGCTTCGATGACGGCAGCAGATCGATCGCGGCGTCCACGCGCCGCGTCACGCTGAAGGCGTTCGGGGTCGCCAGCGTCTGGCCGCGCGACACCTCGCCCACCTCCACGCCACCCAGGTTGATTGCCGTGCGCTGCCCCGCCACCGCCGCCACCGCCGCCGCGCCGTGAACCTGGAGCCCGCGAACCTTGACGAGGCGTTCCCCTGGCAGCAGCGCCAGGCCGTCGTCGATCGCCAGGCGCCCCGATACCAGCGTGCCGGTGACGACCGTGCCGAATCCCTTCATCGAGAACGCGCGATCGATCGGCAGCCGCGCGGCGCCGTCAATCGGCCGGCTCCCGACCTGCGACGCCTGCTCGACGATCGCGGATCGCAGCGCATCGAGGCCTTCGCCCGTGCTCGCCGAGACCTCGACCACCGGCGCCCGCTCGAGGAACGATCCCTTCACGAGTTCCGCCACGTCCTGGCGCACCAGCGCCCGCGTGTCGGCGTCGGCGGCGTCGGCCTTCGTGAGCACCACGATGCCGCGCGGGATCCGCAGGAGGCGGCAGATGTCGAAGTGCTCGCGGGTCTGCGGCATCACCGACTCATCGGACGCCACGACCAGCATCACGCAGTCGATGCCGCCCACGCCCGCCAGCATCGTCCGCACGAACCGCTCGTGGCCGGGGACGTCCACGAACGCCGCCTTGATGTCGCCGATCGTCGCGTGCGCGAAGCCGAGCTCGATGGTGATGCCGCGGGCCTTCTCTTCCTTGAGGCGATCGGGATCGATGCCGGTCAGCGCGCGCACCAGCGAGCTCTTGCCATGATCGATATGGCCGGCGGTGCCGACGACGAGGTTACGCATGGGGCGGCACTAAAGTGCCGCCCTCCCGGCGCCCGATGTTGTCATTTGGCCTTCTTTGACTTCTTGCGCTCGAACTTCCCCGGGCGCTGGTTCTTGCGCTTGCGACGCTCCTGCGGGGTGCCCTTCCGCTGGTCCTTCTTCGGACGCGCCGCGGTGCGGCTGGGTCCGCGGCTGCGCTCATCGTGCCGGACCTTTTCGAGCACGTCTTCCAGGCCCAGGTCGATCTGCCGCCGCTCCATGTCGACGCGGATGATCTGCACCCGCACCGGATCGCCGAGCCGATACAGCTTCTTCGTGTTCTCGCCAAACAGCGCGTGCGCCTGCTCGCGGAACCGGTAGTAGTCGTCGGCCATCGTCGACACGTGCACGAGGCCCTCGACGTAGTGGTCGACCAGCTCGACGAACATGCCGAACGCGGCGACGCCGGTGATGTACCCGTCGAAGACGTCGCCGACCTTGTCGGCCATGAACCGGACCTTCTTCCACTGGAGGATCTCGCGTTCCGCCTCCGCCGCCCGGCGCTCCATCTCCGACGTGTGACGGCCGACTTCCGGGAGGTCCTCCTCGAGCTCGGCTTTCCGTTCGTCGTTGACCCGCGTCTGGCGCAGTTCGCGCAGCAGCCGATGGACCACGAGGTCGGGGTAGCGGCGGATCGGCGACGTGAAGTGCGTGTAGGTCTCGGCCGCCAGGCCGAAGTGCCCCAGGTTGATGGGGTCGTAGCGCGCCTTCTGCATCGTGCGCAGCATGAGGAACGCGATCGGCCGCTCCGACGGCAGGCCGCGGATCTTGCCGACCAGCTTCTGGAAGTGCATCGGCGTGACCGCGCCCTCGGGCGCGCCCAGGCTCAAGCCGAAGGCGCTGATGAATTCCTCGAACTGCAGCACCTTGAGCGGATCGGGCCGCTCGTGAATGCGATAGAGCGCCGGCATGCCGCGCGATTCCAGATGGCCTGCCACCGTCTCGTTGGCCAGCAGCATGAACTCCTCGATCAATCGATGGGCGACGTTGCGCTCCGACGCGATGATGTCTTCGATGAATCCCTTTTCGTCGAGCACCACCAGCGCCTCGGGCAGGTCGAAATCAACCGACCCGCGGCCCCTTCGCCTCGCGTTGAGGATCTCGAAAAGCTGCCCCATCAACTCGAACATCGGCACCAGCGGCGCGTACTTCGCGATCGTCTGCGGGTCGCGGTCGGTCAGGATCGCGTTGACGGCCGTGTAGGTCATCCGCTCGTCGCTGCGAATGATCCCGTCGTGCATCTCGTAACGCACCACTTCGCCCCGGGGCGAGACCTCCATGAGGCACGACTGCACGAGGCGATCGACGTGCGGGTTCAGGCTGCACAGGCCGGTCGCCAGTTCCGGCGGGAACATGTGCACCGCTCGTTCGGGGAAATACACCGACGTCGCCCGCTCGTACGCTTCCGTGTCGAGCGCGCCGCCTTCGTGCACGTAATGCGCGACATCGGCGATGTGCACGCCGAGCCAGAAGTGGCCGTTGGGCAAAGTCTCGATCGAGATCGCGTCGTCGAAATCCTTGGCGGTCTCGCCGTCGATGGTCACGACCTTGCGATCCCGAAAGTCCGTCCGCCCCTTGAGGTCCCTGTCGCGAATCGTCTTGCCGATCCGCCGGGCCTCTTCCACGGCCTCCACGCCGTGCTCGTCCGGGATGTTGTGCTTGCGGAGGATGATCTCCGTGTCGACGCCGGGGTCGTTGACGTCGCCCAGCACCTCGACGATGCGGCCGAGCGGTCCCCGCGTGGGCGTCGGCCAGCGCGTGACCTCGACGGTCACCATCTGGCCGGGCGCCGCGCCGTGGGTGTCGGCCCTCGGGATCTGCACGTCGACCGCCAGCCGCTTGTCGAACGGCGAGACGAAGCCGAGGCCCGACACATCGACCTCGAAGCGGCCAACGATGGTGCTGGTCGCGCGCTCGAGGACCTGCACGATGCGCCCTTCGGCCCGGCCGTCGTCCCGGTAGCGCTCGATGCGCGTGACCACGCGGTCGCCGTGCAGCGCCTCCTGGAGGTTGTGCGCGGCCACATAGATATCGCGCGTCAACCCTTCGATCGGACGCTCCGGCGTGACGAAGCCGAAGCCGGACGGATGGCCATCGAGCCGGCCCACCACGAGGTCCATCCGGTCCGGAAGGCCGTACCGGTTGCCTTTGATCTGGACCAGCGACCCGTCGTTGACGAGGTGGCGAAGCAGGCGCTTGAAGGTCGCGCCATCGTCCCGGGAAATGTGGAGGACGCGCAACAGCTCTCGCGCGGTCGCCGGATGCGGCACCTTGGCCCGCATCTGGCGGAGTAAATCATCTTTGTTCAATCAGTATCACCTGTAGATCACCAACATTGGTGTCCGTGCGCCCCAGCCGAATCACATCGTCGAGGGACGCGAAAAACGCGAACGAATCGTTCGCGGCAAGAAAATAGCCGGGCGCTTCGAGCCCGGCCTGGCGCGCCCGGGCCATCGTGGTCGAGTCGACGATGCCCCCGGCGACGCCCGACGTGCCGTCGATGCCGTCGGTGCCGATGCTCGCCGCCGCGACGGCCCCGGGCAGGCCGGCAATGCGCTCGGCGATGGCCAGCACGAACTCGAGGTTGCGCCCGCCGGTTCCGCGGCCCGTGACGCGCACCGTCGTCTCGCCGCCGGAGATGACGCAGACGGGCCGGCCGACCGTCGCCGTCAGCGCCTCCACCTGGCGGAGCCACGCCGGGCCCGACTCGCGGGCCTCGCCGACGATCGCATCGGCCACGACCACCGCATGATAACCGCGCGCGGCCGCCGCGGCCTTGGCGCCGGCGATGGCATCGAGCCGGCTGCCAATCACCGCGGCGCGGGCGCGCCCGAGCGCCGGGTGCCCCGGCTTCGGCGTATCGGGGATGCCGCCGCTCACGCCACGCCGCACGAGCGCCCTGACATGATCCGGGTGCTCTGGCCCGCCGAACCGATCGATCGCGGTGGCCGCGTCGAGCCAGGTCGTCGGGTCGGAGACGCCCGGTCCGGAGCCGATCGCGTTGAGGTCGTCGCCAACCACGTCCGAGATCGCCAGCGTCACCGTCGTCCCCACGCAAGCGGCCGCCAGCCGTCCGCCCTTCACCTTCGACAAGTGGCGCCGCACCGTGTTGAGCGCGTGAATATCGGCGCCCGCGTTCATCATCACCCGGGTGGCGGCGATCTTGTCGGCCAGCGACAGGCCGTCGAGCGGCGAGGCCATCAACGCCGAGGCGCCCCCCGACAGCAGGACGACGAGCACCTCGCCGGAAGGCACGGCCCGCGCGACGGCCAGCGCCCGCTCGCCGGCCGTCTCGCTCCGACCGTCGGGGAACGGATGGCTGGACGCCATCCACTCGACGCTGGACGGCATGGCCTCGTGCCGGTGCGTGCCGATGGCGATGGCCTGGCGAATCGAGAGATGCGGCACTGCCGCAAACGCTGAAGCCATTGCCGACGCCGCCTTCCCGGCGGCCACAACGTGCAGCGGGCGGCTCGCCAGGACCTCCGCAAGATCGGCATCGGCCATCGCGCGGCCGACGACACGCTCGGCGCTGACCGCATCCACGCCGGCGCGGATGATGTGCTGAAGATCCTGTCTGAGTGTCGGGAGCGTAGGGCTCAGGGGACTTACTAGTGGACCTTGCAGGGGTCGGACCACCCGGACAGGCCGGTCACGACGTCGAACTCGCGGAGGAGCTTGGCAACTAATTGTTCGGCGTTGGCGTCTTCGGAGAGTTGATCCATTTCGGCGATGATCTTCAGGAGGGCGGCTTCTGCGCTGGCAATGGCCTGGTCGCTGTAATACTCACGCTGGGCCTGCAGGCATTGATGGTGCTTGACGAACTCTTCGCGATAGAACTCGGAGAGTGCCGAGACGCCCGGCGGAACGGGGTCCTTGATGAGAAAGCGCGGGATACGGTTCCTCGCCCTCGACATATTTGGATTACTTTCAGTGTAGAAGGGTTCGACGGGTGTGTCAAACGGGACAGCTATCTGACGGCCCTGGATGCCAGGGCCCCGGCCGCCGCCCCGACGGCCAGGCCGCCAAGCAGGAGGATGGCCCCCTCCCGGACCCCGAGAAACAGGAGCTCCTCGCCTCCGATCAAGCCGGCCAGATCCGGCCCCAGCCAGCGGCCCACCATCGTGAACAGGATCCCCACCGCGACAAAGGCCACCGCGGCGCCGATGCCTCCCAGCAACAAACCCTCGACGATGGATGGGCCGCGAATGTAGCTGAAGGGCGCTCCCACCAGCTGCATGATCTCGAGCTCGTCGCGCCTGGCGTGGAGCGACAGCCGCACCACGGCGGCCACCGTGAACGCCGCGCCCAGCATCAAGACGCCGGCCGCGATGCCGCCGGCCACCCGGGCCCCGGTGACGATGGCCAGCAACCGGGCCAGCCAGCGGCGGTCGTATCGCACGTCCGCCACGCCCTCACGGTCCGCGACGCCGCGGGCTAAGTCATCCGCCTGGGCCTCGGCGGCCGGCCCCGTCTGCAGCCGGACCTCGAAGGACGCCGGAAAGGGATTACCGTTGAGCGACTCGGTGACATCGCCCAGCTCCGGGAAGTCCGCGTGGAACCGTTCGAGGGCGCGGCTCTTCGTGATGAACTCGACCTCCAGGACGGCCGGCTGCGCGCGCAGGTACGCCTCGATGCTCGCGCGCGCTTCGTCGCCGACCTCATCCTCGAGGTACACGGACAGCTCGGCGGCCTGCAACCAGCGATCCAGCGTGCGTTGCACGTTGACCGACACCAACAGGAAGCCACCGAGGGTCACAAACGCGATGGCAATGGTCCCGATCGAGATGATGGCCGACTTCCCCGATCGCCGGAGGCTGACCCAGGCTTGTTCGATGGCGTAGCCAAGCACCGTCACTGCGGCGCCTCCGCTCCGGCGGCCAGGCGTCCCTGGTCGAGTTGCAGGACGCGGCGGCCCACCCACTTGATCAGCTCGCGGTCGTGTGTCGCCACGACCACGGTCGTGCCGCTCGCGTTGATGTCGCGGAACAGGTTCATGATCTCGAGCGACAGGTCGGGATCGAGGTTCCCCGTGGGCTCGTCGGCCAGCACCAGGTGCGGCTCGTTGACGAGCGCGCGGGCGATGGCCACGCGCTGCTGCTCGCCGCCCGACAGTTCTTCGGGGATCGAGTTCAGCCGGTGCTGGAGGCCCACCCACTTGAGCACCTGGTAGGTGCGCCGGCGCTGCTGTTCGACCGGCATGCCGAGCACGCGCAGCGCGAACGACACGTTCTCGAACACCGTCTTGGTGGCGATGAGCTTGAAATCCTGGAACACGAAGCCGACCGTCCGCCGGTACGCCTGCACCTCGTCGCGCGTGAGTCGCGCGAGGTTGCGGCCGCCGACGATGACGTCCCCTTCGCTGGGCCGCTCCTGGAGCAGGAGCAGCCGGAGCAGCGTGCTCTTGCCGGCGCCGCTCGGGCCGGTGAGAAACACGAACTCGCCCTTCTCGATCGTGAGCGTGAGGTCCCGCAGCGCGTAAAGCCCGCGGCCGTACACCTTCCCGAGGCCCTGCGTCTCGATCACGGACGATAGTCTACTAGCTTCAGTCGCACGCGGCCGAATCCGGCCGAGATGTCGGCGGCGAGGGGCAGGCGGCGCCCGTCGGCACTCAACCAGATCGTCGCGTCGATCGGCCGCCGCCGCTCCACGCGAGCGACAATGCGCGGCTGCACGCGAAACGCGTCTTCGACGCGGCCGCCGATGTCGATGGTTTCACGGTCGCCCACGCGAACCTCCAGCGAGAGGCTTCGACCCGCGTCGTTCACCGGCAGGGTCACCGAGAACCCCGGCGCGAGCGGCAGCGACCGCAGGTACCACAGAGCGGTCAGCGTGTCACGCGCACCCGGCGGCAGCGGCAGGGCCATGGCCGCGGGCCCGCGCGCGTCGTCGATCGTCTCGCCCGCGCGGACGCGGCGCGCGTCGTGATCGAACACGAACGCGCGATCGATCGAGCGGCGGCCTTCACGCAGCGCGCGCACGTGGCTGAGCGGCCTGAGCTGCGCATCGGCGGTCGTGCGAAAGCGATCGTGCGCTTCGAAGAACCGCGAGACCCACGCCGCCGTGTCGACGGTCATCTCGAAGCCCCAGGCCGCGCGCGGCAGGGCGGCGGCGTCTTGCGGCGGCGTCACCCGAAAGGCGATCGTGCCGGCGGTCACATCGAGCGGCCCGCCGACCCATTCCACGGCGTAGGTCGCGGTCTCGCCAATCCTGAATGGCGCGGGGCCCGGCGCCGGCGGTTCGGCGGCGGCGAGACCATCGAGCGCCGCGTCGCTCTCGTTCGTCCACACCACCTCGTAGATCACCGCCCCTTCGTCCACACGGGCGCGCTCGACCAACGGCGAGTCGGCAGCGCCGGCGCTGCCGAGGACCGCCGGGCTGACCACGAAGCGCACCCGCGCGTCCTTCAGCAGAGCCCGCGCCTCGAGCGATTCGGGATCGGCAAAGGCATCCACGAACGAGGTGAAGAACATCGGCCGCTGGCCGCTGTAGCCGTTCACGATCGGGCGCCGGTGCTCGAGTGATTGCACCATGAATGGCGAGTTCTCCCGATCGATCGTCAGCGGCAGGTACAACACGGCGCCAGGCCCTTCCACCGACTTCAGCCATTGCCCCGCCGGGGTCGTCGTGGTTGGGGCGGGCACGAAGGCCAGCGGCGCATTGACGTACTCGACCATCATCAGCGCGCACACGGCGACCATGGCGCGCCTGCCAAGACCCACGCGCGCGACGCCGAGGCCGGCAAGCACGCACAGGCCGGCCATGACGATCACGCCGAATCGCGCCGGCGCGCGGATCGCCTGAAAGCCGAAGACCACGTCGGCCACCCACGAGTAGACGGGCCCCACCCCTTCGGGCCCAAGCGACAGCACGACGCCGACCACGACGAGCGCCACCGCGGCCGCGGCGGCCGGCCTGGCGTCGCTCCGCGAGGCGCGCCAGAAACCGAGCAGCGCGAGGCCAATCACCATCGCTCCGGGAAACATCTGATGCTCGACGTGCCGGCGATCGCGCTCGCCGGGTCCGGGTGGTCGCGGATCCATGAGCCCGGTTCGTCCGTACAGTAAGTTGTCGGGCGGGACTTGTGTGTAGCTTTGCGCCGACGCGGCATGAGCCGCCGCCTCGAAGAGATTGCGGCCAAACCCCTCCCGTTGCTGCGTCCGCCAGTACGGCCAGGCGACCGGAGCGATCAGGATCGCGGCCGCAAGACCCGCCACCGTGAGCCGCGACCACAGTCGCGAGCTTCGCCATTGTCCTGTCGCCACGGCAAGGGTGGCCGCGGCGGCGACAAGCGCCATGGCCGTCATCACGCCGTAGTAGACCGAGGAGATGGCTTGCAGCGCCGCGAATATCGCGAGCAGGATCGTGTCCCGCCAGCGGCGGGCGGCCACCACCCGATGCAGCGCCCACAGCGCGAGCGGCAGGAAATACAACGACTGCAGTTGCAGGTGCAGCAGATGGGCGGTGCGGTACGGCCAACAGGCCCATGCCACGCCGGCCACAAATGCGGCGGCCGTCGAGCCCGTCAGGCTGCGGGCCAGCGCGTGCATCGCCAATCCGCTCGCTGCGAGCGAGAGAATCAGCAGCACGTTGTAGCAGAGCGCCAGGTTGCCGGTGACTGCGTACAGCGGCGATGTCAGCAGCGACTGCAGCAGCAGGTGATCCGAATAGGTCAGGACCCCTTCGGCCGGATAAAAAATATTCGCGTCGAACACGCCGCCGCCGAGCACGGCGAGCGGGTCCGCCAGCCAGGCCTGCATGCCCCAGCCGAGAATCCACACGTTGAGATAGGGGTCGCCGGCGCCTTCGAGTGCGCCGAGCCGCGAGGTGAGCTGCGTGGCCAGCGGCCAGGTGACCACGCACGCAGCGACGAGATACAGCCCCGCCGCCTTGATCCACATGGCTAGCCGCCGAGGGCCGCGCGCACGAGGTCGGTGACGAGCTTGGGGTCGCCCTTCCCTTTCGTCTCTTTCATGACCTGCCCGACCAGGAACTGGAACTTGCGATCCTTGCCGGCGCGAATCTCTGCGACCACGTCCGGGTGCGCGGCCACCACGCGCCGCACGATCGGCTCGAGGCTGGAGGCGTCGGAAATCTGCGCCAGGCCTTCGGCCGCTACGATCTCCGCGGCCCCGCGGCCCGATTCGGCCATCTTCGCGAACACGTCCTTGGCGACCGTCGAGCTCACGGTCCCCTGGTCGACAATCGCGATCAGCCCCGCGAGCGCCGCCGGAGTAACGGTCACCGACTCGATCCCCGTCCCCTGCTCCTTCATGGTCCTGAGGATCTCGCCCATCACCCAGTTGCTGGACGCCTTCGGGTTGGCCGAGATCCGCGCCGTCTCTTCGAAGTAATCGGCGAGCCCGCGGGTCTGCGTCAACAGCGCGGCGTCGTACTCGGGAATCGCGTACTCGGCGATGAAGCGGCGACGGCGCGCGTCGGGCAGCTCCGGCAACGCCCGCGCAATCGCCTCCCGGCGCGCCTGATCGACCACCAGGGGCGGCAGGTCGGGCTCGGGGAAATAGCGGTAGTCGTGGGCTTCTTCCTTGCTCCGCATCGAGTAGGTCTTGCCCTGCGCGGCGTCGAACAGCCGCGTTTCCTGCACGATGCGACCGCCGTGATCGAGCACGTCGATGTGGCGCCCAATCTCGTACTGAATCGCCTTCTCGAGATACCGGAACGAATTGACATTCTTGACCTCGGTCTTGGTGCCGAGCGCGGTCGTGCCGGCGCGGCGCACCGAGACGTTGGCGTCGCACCGGAGGCTGCCCTCGTCCATGTTGCCGTCGTTGACGCCCAGCCAGACCAGGATCTGCCGCAGCGTCTCGAAGAACACCGCGGCCTCTTCGGCCGAGCGCATGTCGGGTTCGGTGACGATCTCGACCAGCGGCACGCCGCTCCGGTTGTAGTCCAGATACGTCTTGCGATCGGAATCGGCGAACCCCTCGTGAAGCGACTTCCCGGCATCCTCTTCCATGTGGATGCGCGTGAGCTTCACGTAAGTGCCGCCCACCGACGCCGGCAGCTGCAGGCCGCCGCCCGTGGCGAGTGGCTGTTCGTACTGGGAGATCTGATAGCCCTTGGGCAGGTCCGGATAGAAGTAGTTCTTGCGCGCGAAGACCGACCGCTCATGCACGTCGCATCCGAGCGCGACGGCGGCGGTCACCGCCAGGTCGACGGCCGCGCGATTGAGCACCGGCAAGGCGCCCGGCAAGCCGACGCAGACGGGACAGGTGTGGGCGTTGGGCGCCGCGCCGAACGCCGTGGAACACCCGCAGAAGATCTTCGTCGCGGTCCGGAGCTGGGCGTGGATCTCCAGGCCGATCACGGGCTCGAAGGCGCGCGCGGTGTCGGACACCCCCGGCGACGTGCGGGTGTCAGACACCTTAGATCTGAGGGCCGGCGGCGACGACGGTGGCGTCGGCGTCGGCGAAGTTCGTCTTGAAGTTCTCGACGAACATGCGGGCCAGCTTGCGGGCCTGGATGTCGTAGGCGCCCTTGTCGGCCCAGGTGCCGCGCGGATCGAGCACCGCGGCGGGCACGTCGGGGACCGCCGTCGGCATGTCGATATTGAACACGGGATGGCGCGCATAGGCGACGTTGTCGAGGACGCCCGACAGCGCGGCCCGGATCATGGCGCGTGTGTAGGCGATCTTCATCCGGCTGCCCACCCCGTGCGGCCCGCCGGTCCAGCCGGTGTTCACGAGCCACACGCGGGACTGGTATTTCGCGATCCGCTCGCCAAGCTGCCTCGCGTAGACGTTCGGATTGAGCGGCAGGAACGGCGCGCCAAAGCACGTGCTGAACGTGGCGCTCGGCTCGGTGACGCCCTTCTCGGTACCGGCCACCTTCGCGGTGTAGCCGGACAGGTAGTGGTACATCGCGCCTTGCGCCGACAGCCGCGCGATCGGCGGCAGCACCCCGTAGGCATCGGCCGTCAGCATCACGATGTTCTGCGGGTGGCCGCCGACGCCGCCCGGCGCGGCGTTGTCGATGAACTCGATCGGATACGCACCCCGCGTGTTCTCGGTCAGCGACGCATCGTCGAAATCGATCGCGCGCGTCGCCGGGTCGATGACGACGTTTTCCAGTACGGTGCCGAAGCGACGCGTCGTCGAGTGGATCTGCGGCTCGGCCTCGGCCGACAGCCGGATCATCTTGGCGTAGCAGCCGCCCTCGAAGTTGAACACGCCGCGGTCGCTCCAGCCGTGCTCGTCGTCGCCGATCAACTGGCGATGGGGGTCGCTCGACAGCGTGGTCTTGCCGGTGCCGGACAGGCCGAAGAACAGCGCCGTGTCGCCGGCGGGGCCGATATTCGCCGAGCAATGCATCGCCAGCACACCCTGGAGCGGCAACAGGTAGTTCAGCACGGTGAAGATCGACTTCTTGTTCTCGCCGGCGTAGCTGGTGCCGCAAATCAGCACTTCGCGGGAGGCGAAGTTGACCGCGATGCAGACCTCGGATCGCGTGCCGTGCCGCGCGGGATCCGCCCTGAACGTCGGCGCCGTGAGCACCGTGAACTGCGGCTGAAAGCCGGCGACCTCAGCCGGCGGCGGCACGATGAACAGGTTCTGCACGAACAGGCTGTGCCACGCGTATTCCTGGATGAACCGCACCGGCAGGCGGTAGACGGCGTCGGCCCCCGCGTAGAGGTCCTGGACGAAGAGCTCTTGTCCTTTCAGGTGCGCCACGACGTCGCGGCGCAGCACGTCGAAGTGGGCGGGGTCGATCGGCCGGTTGACCTTGCCCCACCACACGTGGGATTCGCTCGCCGGTTCCTTGACCACGAACTTGTCGTTCGGGGATCGGCCGGTATGGGCGCCGGTCCGGCACACCAGCGGCCCTTCCTGCGCCAGCACACCTTCCTGCCGCCGGATGGCGTGCTCGTACAAGGCGGCCGCCGACAGATTGAAATGAACGGGCTTGGAAGACTGCACGCCGTGCGCCTCCAGACCTCGCCCGACCTGGGTGGTACTCATAAATATGACTCCAAAAAGGGCCCGGAACGCCCGCGCCACATTGAAACCATTGATGGTACTGATGGCAAAGTGGCTAAGTCAATAACGTACACGGGTTTGGCCACGTCCTGCTAGACTAGGTAAACGGCCTCCCGGCCGTTCCCGTAACACATGGCAGGACAGCCCAACGTCGACCTCGCCGCACAGGCGCCCCGTCCCGCAGACGGCGGGCACCCGTCGCCCGCGTCCGTGCTCGCGGCCGAGATCAAGGCTCTGGTGGCGGAAGGCGACCGCGACGCGGCCCGTGACCGGTTCGGCGCGCTGGTCGCGCTGCTGCAGCGGCGGGCCCTGAGGATTGCGTTTCAGTACTTGCGCGACGCCGCCGATGCGGATGAAGCGGTGCAGGATGCGTTCGTCAAGGTCTTCCTGCACATCGAGCAGTACCGCAGCGACTTGCCGTTCGATGTCTGGTTCACGCGCATCCTGGTGAACGCCGCGCTCGACCGCCTCAAGGCGCGGGCACGCCAGCAGCGATGGATCAGCCATTCGACCGACGAAGACAACGGCCGTCCGGTGGAGCAGGTCCCGGGACACGAAGCGTCCCACGAGCGCCGGTTGCTCGCGAAGGAACGCTGGGACCAGGTGACCAGGGCCGTCGCCACGCTCCCGGACCGCCAGCGACTGGTGTTCACGTTGTGCCACTTGGACGAACGGACGCCGGCGGAAATCAGCGCGGCCACGGGCATGAGCCAGGCCACGGTGCGCGTGCACTTGTTCCGGGCGCTCCGGAAGTTGCGAGGGGTTTTGGGAGGTCACGTATGAGCCGAGACCACATCAGCGAGCCGGAACAGAACGCGCTCGCTGCCTATCGTGCCGCCGCCCACGCCGAAGCCGACGCGCATTTCGACGAGCGCGCGCTCGAGACCCAGCGCCACAAGATTCTGGCCCGCCTCGCGCACCTCGGACAGAGCGCCAAGATCATTCGTTTCCCCGCGGTACCGCATGACGACCTCCCCGCTACCGGGGTCAATCGCCGCTGGGTTAGCGTGGCCGCCGCCGCCGGTCTCATCATCGGCCTGCTCGGCGGTCAGCTCGTGCACATCATGCCGCAACCGACCCGCCGCCTGGCGCCGATGGCCTCGTCGATCGCGCCCAGCGCCGCGAGCGCCGTGGTCGGACCGACGCGTGCGGTGTTCGCGTTCCCGAAGGATGACGGGCTGCTCGACGAGGTCGACTTCGCCGTCCAAGTGCGCAGCGTGTCCGAGCTGCGGGCGCTCGACGAGCTCACGCCTTTCCACGAGCCCCGGTAGTGCCAGCGCTGATCTTCCGCAAAGGACTCGACCTCAAGCACGAAGTCGCGGGCGCGCTCGCCGACAGCTATCACAGCAAACTGGTCCAGACGATCAAGGCCGCCGACTACAAGTTCGAGTCGGGGCGGCTGACCGTCCACCTCGCGCGGGAGTTCGGTTTCTGCTACGGCGTCGACCGCGCCGTCGACTACGCCTACCAGGCCCGCAAGCGCTTCCCGGCCCAACAGGTGTTCCTGACCGGCGAGATCATCCACAACCCGCACGTCAACGACCAGCTGCGCGCGCAGGGCATCCGGTTCCTCAGCGACGCTGCCGAGCAGTGGGATCGGCTCGGCCCGAGCGACGTCGTGATCCTGCCGGCCTTCGGCGTCACCATCGAGGAACTGCAGCGCCTCGATCGCCTGGGATGCACGCTCGTCGACACGACCTGCGGGTCGGTGCTGAACGTCTGGAAGAACGTCAAGCGCTACGCGCAGGACGGCTTCACGTCGATCATCCACGGCAAGCATTGGCACGAGGAAACGCGCGCAACGGCCTCGCAGGCGGTGCATACCACCCACGGGCACTACCTCGTCGTGCTCGACAAGAAAGAGGCGGCGGCGGTTTGTGCGTTCATTGCCGGCCCGCCCACGCGGCCGGAGGCGGGTTCCACAAGTTCGGGATTGCTCGAGAGGTTCAAGGACGCCGTGTCGCCTGGATTCGACCCCGACCTGCACCTGCAGCGCGTCGGGTGTGCCAACCAGACCACTATGCTGAGCACCGAGTCGATGGCGATCGGCGACATGTTCCGCGCCGCCATGACGACGCGCTACGGCGCGGCGGAGTTGGCCTCGCGCTTCCGCGCCTTCGACACCATTTGCAGCGCGACGCAGGATCGGCAGGATGCCGTCCTCAAGCTGCTCGGCGAAGAGCAACTCGACCTGATGATCGTGATTGGCGGCTACAACAGCAGCAACACCTGCAACCTCGCGCGGATTTGCGCCGGGCAGGTACCGACCTATCACGTGGCCGACCCCGAGGGTCTGATCTCTGCCGCCGAGATCGGGCATCGCGACGTGGCGACGCGGACGGAAATCACCACGACCGGCTGGCTCCCCGAGGGCCCCCTCGCCGTCGGCCTGACTTCCGGGGCCTCGACGCCCGACAACCTGGTCGAGCAGGTCGTCCGCCGCCTCGAAGGATTTACGGCGCCGGTGCCGATCGGCTAACCTCAGCCGTTTTCCGTAAACACTGGCTGGGGGCGGGTCGTAACGCTTAGAGAACCATGAAGACACTACGTAAGTCATTCATTTGCCTGATCTTGGGCCTGATCGCGCTTGCCGGGCCGAGCACCGCCCTCGCCCAGGGATTCAAGTGGTGGCAGAACGAGCGGTTCCAGAAGGAACTGGTGCTCACGCCCGAGCAGATTACCCGGCTCGAAGGCATCTACCAGACCAGCGAGCCCCTGCTGCGGGCGCAGAAGACGGCGCTGGATCGCCGCGACAACAGGCTCTCGAAGGTCATTGCCGACCCGAAGTCGGACGAGCCCGCGGTGCTCCTGGCAACCGACCGTCTCGAGGCGGCCCGCGGCGAGCTGAGCCGCACGCGAACGCTGATGTTGTTCCGGATGCGCCGCGTGCTCACCGACGAGCAGAACGTGAAGTTCAAGGAACTGCATGAGCACGATCGCCGCGAGCGCGAGCGTCGTCCCAAGGGCGATCCGAAGCCGGACGATACCTCCTGCCCCGACTAAACCCAATTCAAGACGAACGACCATGAAGATCTTCGCCAGTACGACCGTAGCTATAGCCTTGCTCTTGGCCGCACAGCCCGCCGCCGCGCGTCAGGCGTCCGCGTCCGATGCGGCCCGCCAGGACCTCGTGGTCAGGCAGGCGCTCCAAACCTACCAGGACGGCCTCGACGCCCTCACAGAGACACACGCTCCGGTCGCCCAGCCGGGCACGAGTTCCGGGACGCTGCGCGAGCTGGCCCTCGAAGAGGCCGTGTCGATCGCGCTCGAGCAGAACCTCGACATCCAGGTGGCGCGCCTCGAGCCGCAGTCGGTGGATCTGCTGGTGGCCGGTGTCCGCAACACCTACCGCCCGTCGTTGACCTCGACCCTCGGCCTCCGCGATCAATACCAGTTGCCCACCAGCAGCCTCAACGGCGGCAACAAGGTCAACAACGGCACCAGGACCTACAACTTCGGCCTCGCCAAGACGATGCCGCGGTACGGCGGCAGCCTGACGGTCAACTGGACCAACTCGCGACTCGAGACCTCGAACACGTTCTCGAACTTCAACCCGAGCTTCCAGACCAACCTCGTGGCCGCGTTCGTGCAGCCGTTGCTACGTGGATTCAGGATCGACAACACACGCCAGCAGTTGCTCGTCAACCTGATCAACCGGGACATCTCGGAGGAGAGCGCACGCGCCACCGTCACCCAGACGCTGGCCAACGTCCGCAACGCCTATTGGGACCTGGTCTTCGCCCAGAGCGCCGTCGACGTGGCGCAGCGCGCGCAGGACCTGGCCGACAAGCTGGTGGTCGACAACCAGGCGCGGGTCGAAGTGGGCACGCTCGCCCCGCTCGACATCGTCCAGGCCCAGGCCGAAGCGGCGACGCGGCGCCAGAACCTCGCCGCTGCCGAAGCCGCGGCGCAAACCGCGGAGTTGACGCTCAAGCGGTTCCTCGTGAGCGGCACCGACGATCCGCTGTGGCGCCAGACGATTCGTCCCGTGGACCTGCCGTCGCTGCAGCCCGCGCCGACCGACGTCGAAGGCGCCGTGCGCAAGGCGCTGGCCGAGCGCACCGATGTGCTGACGGCGCGTAAGAACCTCGACTCGAACGACATCAACATCCGCTACTTCAGGAACCAGGCGCTTCCCGCCGTCGATCTCAACGCGAGCTACGGCGCGCAGGGCCTGGGCGGGACGTCGATCATCCGGACCGGTCCGCTCGGGAACCAGGTCATCTCGGGCACGGTTCCGGGCGGGTACGGTGACGCCCTCTCCCTGCTCAAGGCCCGCGATTACCCGACGTGGAATCTCAACGTCTCGATGAGCTATCCCCTCGGCGGCAGCCAGGCCGAGGCGCAGCACGCCCGCGCGCGGGTCCAGCGCTCGCAGGCCCTCACGCGGCTGCGCGCCCTCGAAGTGCAGATTGCCGCCGAAGTCGCCAATGCCGCGCTCACCGTGCAGAGCAACCTGAAGCGCGTCGAGGCGGCCAGCGCGGCGCGCGAGCTCGCGCAGAAGCGGCTCGAAGCGGAACAGAGCCGGTTCGAAGTCGGCCTGACCACCAACTTCTTCGTCGTGCAGGCGCAGCGCGACCTGCGCGACGCGCAGAACACCGAGCTGCGCGCGCTGGCTGACTATCGAAAGTCGCTGGTGAATTTCGAACGCGCCCAGCAGTCGCCCGCCGGCGGTGGTGGCGGCAACCTCAACTCCGCAACCGGCGGCGGCCAATAGGCCGCGGTGATATTCGGGAATCGAGACGGATTGTTTATGCGTAAATTTCTGGGCATTGTGGTCGTGGTGGCTGTTGCCGCTGGCGCCGCAGCGTATTTCGGCGTCTTCTCGAGCGACGACACCGCGGCGGCCGGCCCCGGCGGACAGCAGGCCGGCGCCCAGCGTCCGGCAAGCGGCGGTGGCATGGGTGGCTTCGGCGGGTTCGGCGGCGGTGGCGGCGGACCGCGCGTTCCGATGACCGTGGAGCTCGGCCCCGTCACACGCGGCGACCTGGCCGCGCACTTAACGGTGGTCGGCAACCTCATCGGCCTGCAGACCGTGGACGTGGCGCCGAAGACCGGCGGCCGCCTGATGAGCATGAACGTCCAGCTCGGCGATCGCGTGCGCCGCGGCCAGGTCCTCGCCAAGATCGAGGATCGCGAAATCGTCGAGCAGCTGAACCAGGCGGAAGCCTCACTGAACGTCTCGAAGGCGACTATCCGCCAGCGCGAGGCCGACCTCAAGCTCGCCGAGCTCAACTTCGAGCGGTCGAAGAACCTCTTCTCGCGCCAGCTGCTCGCCAAGCAGGC